>JAYTTT010000445.1:0-3953 GCA_043744895.1 Gemmatimonadota bacterium
TGCTTCGAGGACGACGACATCCAGCATGTGATGGGCCCGGTCGATCCGGCCCGAGATCGCGAGATCATCAACATCGAACTCGGCCTTGCCGACCTGGCCGCGGTCGAAAAACGGCTCGACAAAGCCGTTCGGGCCGCCAAGTCCGGCGATGCCCAAGCCAAACTCGAAGCCAAGCTGCTCACGGCACTGCAGGCCGCCCTCGCCGAAGGCAAGCCGGCCCGTTCGGTGGTGCCTTCCCAGGAAGAGGGCCCGACTTTTCGCCAATTCAACTTGCTGACCGCTAAGCCGGTGCTCTATGCCGCGAACGTGAGCGAGGCGGACATCAACAGCGGCAACGCCCACGTTGACGCGCTCCGGGCTGCCATCACCGCCGAGGGCGAAGAGGCGGAGGTCGTATTATTCTCGGCCAAGGTTGAAATGGAACTCGCCGAACTGGCGCCGGAGGACCGGAAGGATTTCCTGGAATCCCTTGGATTGACCGAATCAGGGCTCGACCGGCTGGCCCGCGGAGCCTATCACCTGCTCGGCCTCCGGAGCTACTTCACCGCCGGCGAAAAGGAAGTTCGGGCCTGGACCATCCACCACGGCGACCGGGCGCCGCAGGCCGCCGCCGTCATTCACACCGATTTTGAGCGGGGGTTCATTCGCGCGGAGACGGTGGCCTTTCCCGACTTCGTGCGGGTCGGCGGCTGGAAGCCCGCCCGTGAGCAGGGACTGGTCCGCTCCGAAGGGAAAGAGTACCTGGTCCAGGACGGCGACGTCCTCTTGTTCCGGTTCAACGTGTAGCGCGGTTCACCGGGCCCCGAGCTTGGCCCGCCAGTCCGCCAGCAATGCCGGACATGACGCGAGCTGCACGGCTTCCTCGGGGTTCCGAGCCCGCTCGCGCTTGACCCGAGCGGCCCGGGCAATCGTCCACTGCGGATAGGGTCGGTCGCACAGCTCGATCCCGAGTCCTCGCTCGAGCCATCCCTCATTGAGAACCCGGACGTACCATCCGCTCCGGTCGCTGGCCACCACCCGCTCGATCAGGTCGGGCCGCCGGAACCGCCGCACCAAGTTCATGCAGGGCTCGCGGGGGCCCGACACCTCAACCCGCAACTCACCCACTTGGAACAAATCGCCGACACACACCGAGTGCTCCGACAGGCCGCTCACGCTCAGGTTTTCGCCGAATCCGCCCGGCCCCACGTCCTTGGTGCCCCACTCGGACCGCCAGTCCTGGTAGTGTTCGGTGGGATACCACAGCAAGGCCCGCTCGGGTCCGCCGTGCCCCTTTCGATAGACCTGGGTGTCGCCGCTCAAGCCGTCGGAGCCGGCCGACACCCGCCCCGCCACCGGCTCCTTCCAGATCGCGCTGGTCCAGACGGTGTCGAGCGAGTCGGCGGCATTCGGAGTTCCCAGGGTTCGGGGCTGGCCGGTTTGAATCGATTCTACTCGCATGAACGCAAAGCTAACCTGTTCATTTCAAAGGGCTTTGGGTTTGACATCGAGGGGGGCGATCGGCTACCTTACCGCCGCTCGAAAAATATCCTCCTCCGCCCTCTGCACCCAGGGCGGGGGCAAACTTGACCAAAGGAAGGTGTGCATGGCCCGTCCGTACGAGGTGGTCTACATTTTCGATCCGGCCCTGGACGAAGAGACCATCAATTCCAAACTCACCGCGTTCCACGCCCTCGTGGCCGCGCCCGGTGTCGAGGCTCCCCTCGTGAATCACTGGGGCCGTCGATCGCTCGCCTACCAGATCAAGAAGCGCGACACCGGCTACTACGTGGTTGCCACGTTCGCCGCCGACGCCACGGCCCTGCCCGAGTTCGAGCGAGCGATCAAGCTCGAGGATGCCGTCATCCGCCATCTCGTCGTGGTGAATGACGAGCCCCCGACTCCCCCGAACTACGCGGCCGTCAAGCCGGCCGATTCTGAAGAAGAGGATGACGAATGAGCCGCCATCGTAAGGGCGATCCGTTAGCCGAACTTCGGATCCGGATCGTCGACTACAAGGACGAAAAGTTGCTGTCCCGCTTTCTCACCGAACGAGGCAAGATCCTGCCCCGCCGGCTGAGCGGGGTCACAGCCCGGCACCAGCGCCAGTTGGCCGTGGCCATCAAGCGGGCCCGGTATCTCGCCATCCTCCCGTACATCAAGGGGTACGCGGGCTGACCGCGCCGGAGGAGCCGGGGCCACGCCCCGCGTTCGGCGCCGCAATGCTAGTGGTGGCGTTTCTGTTTCTGGCGCCACCACTTTTTCTCTTGGCTCCCATGGCCATGCTGCTGGTCTTTTCGAGCCCGAAGACCGGGCGGGAATGGCTCTGGATCGTGCTCGCCGCCGGCGGGAGCCTCAAGCTCCTGCTCGATATCGGAGGGGCCGATCTCCCGTCCCGGTTGATCGGGACCGCCGGCCTGCTCTCGGCCGCTGGGTTCGTCGTCGTGGCCCATCTCCTTCCCCGGGCCTCGACGGTCACCCGCGGATTGGTGGTCATCAGCGCCAGCGCGGCCGGGTTGGCCGCGTGGATCCTGTGGTTTTCCCTCGACCTGACGACGGTTGATGCGGCGGTCGCCGCGCAGATGCAGCGGTCCATCGAGTTGTGGCTCGAGGGCGCTTCGGCCGAGCAACTTGCCGCCGCCAAGGCGTCGGCCGGGTCGGTCGCTCGGCTCTTTCCCGGGATGGTGGCGCTCCAGGCCCTCCTTGGTTTGGCGTTGGCGTGGCGGTGGTATCATCGGATTGCGGTTCGACCCCTGCCGCCGCCGCCGGGCCCGCTCCGTGGGTTTCGGTTCAATGACCACCTCATTTGGGGTGCTATCTTTACGCTTGGCGTGGCCTTGCTGCCCCTGGGGGAACCCGCGGGGCGGGTCGCCCAGAACGTCTTGGTTGTTTGGGTGGGCCTCTATGCCGTGCGGGGTCTGGCGATCGCCCAAAACGCGTTGCGCTCCTGGCCCCTGCCAGGCAAGCTCCTGATGTTCGCTTTCGCCTTCCTGGCGCTCCCAATCGCGTTCGGAACGCTTGTCACCCTTGGGCTGGCTGATACCTGGCTCGATTTCCGGAACCGACCGGTTCCCGATGGAGGAAACGCAGATGGAAGTCATTCTTCGTGAAGACGTGAAGGGCCTCGGCAAGGCCGGCGCATTGGTGCGGGTCAAGCCCGGCTACGGTCGCAATTTCTTGCTCCCTCGCGGGTTGGCGTTCGAGGCCACCGAGGGCAACAAGAAGCGGATCGAGAACGAGCAGCGGTCCAAGGTTGCCAAGCATTCGGCCGAGAAGACCGAGGCCGCCACGTTAGCGGCCAAGCTCGGGGCAATGCACCTGACGCTCAAGGCCAAGGCCGGCGAGGGCGACAAGCTCTTCGGCTCGATTACGACCGGTGATCTTGCCGACGCGCTCGCCAAGGCCGGCTTCTCGATCGACAAGCGGAAGATTGAGCTCGAGCACCCGCTCAAGCAGCTCGGCCTCCATGCCGTGGCGGTTCGGCTCCACTCCGAAGTCCACGCCGAGTTCAAAGTGACGGTGGAGCCGGAATAGCCCATGCCCAGAGGCATCGCGTACGTGGACGGACCGAGGCTGGCTCGCTCCATGTACGCGGCGGCCGATTGGGTCCACGCCGGCCGCGAAGAAATCAATCGCATCAACGTGTTCCCGGTGCCCGACGGCGACACCGGGACCAACTTCAGCCTGACCCTCCGGGCCATTGCCGATGCGCTCCGAGCCCGGGGCAATGCGCCACTGGGCGAGACTTCCCAAACGGCGGCCCGGGCCGCCGTGCTCGGCGCCCGCGGCAACTCCGGCATGATGCTGGCCCATTTCCTCCTCGGTTTCGCCGAGTCGATCGGCAACCGGGCAACGGCCACGGCACCCGACGTGGCGCGGGCCCTGCGCCGGGGGGCCGACACTCTCTACTCCGCGCTCGATGAGCCCCGTGAAGGCACCATCCTGACGGTGGCCCGCGACGCCGCCTCGGCCGC
>JAYTTT010000446.1:0-15548 GCA_043744895.1 Gemmatimonadota bacterium
TGGGACGGCCAGCGCTGGGCGTTCTCGCCCGGGAATCTCTACAGCGAGCCGATCCGGCTTCGGATCGACCCCAAGAGTTCGCGCCCGATTCGATTGAGCCTCACGAAGACTGTGGGGCCGATCGCCGAGCCACCGGATAACGAGTGGGTCAAGCGGGTCAAGATTAAGAGCGAGATCCTGTCCCGGTGGTGGGGCCATCCGATCTATTTGGGAGCCACCGTGCTTCTGCCCAAGGGGTACGACCGGAACCCTAACGCTCGGTATCCGGTGGTGTTCCATCAGGATCACTTCAGCCTCGACGCCCCGTTCGGGTTCACGACCGAGCCGCCCAAGCCCGGGCCCCAGCTCTTTGCCCAGATGAGCCGGGAGGCCGGGGGCAAACGCGAGAGCGGTTACGAGTTCGGGAAAGCGTGGCGGTCCGACAGTTTTCCTCGGCTGATCGCCGTCAAGCTCAATCATCCGACCCCGTTCTTCGATGACTCGTACGGCGTCAACTCCGCCAACAACGGTCCCTACGGCGATGCCATTCACCAGGAACTGATTCCGTATCTGGAACAAAAATTCCGGATGATCGGGCAGCCGTTTGCCCGGGTCATGACCGGCGGATCGACCGGCGGGTGGATCTCGCTCGCGCTCCAGGTCCACTACCCGGAGTTCTACGGCGGAACCTGGACCCTCTATCCGGATCCGGTCGATTTTCGCCGCTACCAACTGGTCAATATCTACGAGGACACCAGCGCGTTCCGGGTTCCCAACGCGCCCTACGGGCTTCCGGAGCGGCCCTTCCAGATGAACACCCTCGGGCAACCGATGGGCAACGTTCGCGAGTTATCGCGAATGGAACAGACCCAAGGGACCCGGGGTCGCTCCGCCGGACAGATCGACGCCTGGAACGTTACCTACGGACCCGCCGGCGCCGATGGGTATCCCCGGCGGCTCTGGGACCTCGCGACCGGGGCAATCGACCGCGAGGTGGCGCACTCGATGCGCGACCACGGGTACGACCTGACCCACTATCTTCGGCAAAATTGGTCCAAGATTGGCCCCAGTCTGGTCGGCAAGCTCCACGTCTACACCGGCGAGATGGACCACTTCTATCTCGCGCCATCGGTCTACTTGCTGGAAGAGTTCCTGGAAAGCGCCACGAACCCCTCCTACGGGGGCGCCTTTGGGTATGGCCGCCCGATGAAGGGGCATGGTTGGCAGCCGTGGAGCAACGCCGACTTGATCGGCATCATGGCCGACCATATCGCGGCCCGAGCGCCGGCGGGGGCTGATCTATCCTGGAGGCGATGAAGGTGGCAGGGCGGAGGCAAGGTCGCGCCGAGGCCGATATTTGGATACATTCTCGGATCTCTCATCCTGTTGCCTCGGAATCCTTACCCTATGAAGAAGCTCAGCATCAAGGTGGTTGCGGTCGTCGGCACCGGCGTGATCGGACGAAGCTGGATCCAGGTCTTTGCCCGGGCCGGTTGCAACGTCCGAGTGTTCGACTCCAATCCTGACATGCTCGCCGCCGCGATGGTGTGGTTTCGCGCCGATCTCAAGGCGCTCCGGGCCCGGGGCGCCATCAAGAAGAAGGAAGCGAAGGCCCGATGGGACCGCGTCACCGTCGCCGAGAGCCTTGACGAGGCGCTGGCCGGCGTCGGCTACGTCCAGGAAAGCGGCCCCGAGAAACTCGACATCAAGCACGCGATGTTCCTCGAAATGGATCGCCTCGCCCCGGCCAAAGCGATTCTTGGTAGCAGTACGTCGGCCATGGATATGACGGCGATCGCCGACGGCGTGCCTGGCGCCGGCCGCTGCATCGTCGTCCACCCGGTCAACCCGCCCCACGTCGTGCCGGTCGTCGAAATTCTTGGCGGAGCGGCGACGGACAAAAAAGTGGTCGCCCGAACCATCAAGTTCCTGTCGGAGTTGGGCCAGACCCCGGTCCTGATGAAGAAGTTCGTCGACGGCTTCGTCCTCAACCGGCTCCAGGCGGCGTTGGTTCGCGAAGCCGTCGACTTGGTGGCCTCGGGGGTCTGCGACGTGAAGGCGGTCGATGACTCGATCCGCGACGGCTTGGGTCTCCGGTGGGCCCTCATGGGACCGTTTGGCGTCGCCAACACCAACGCGGACCAGGGCGTTCGGGAGTACTTCACCAAGTACGGCCCCTCCTACCAGGACATCTGGGCCTCGCTCAACACCACCGTGCGGTTTGATGAGGCGCTCATCGACCGGCTGGGCCGGGAAACCGACTCGATGATGAATGCGACCCTCGACACCCAAAGGGCCTGGCGAGACCGCCTGGTCTTCGGGATTCGCGAACTCAAATCCACGACGCCCCTTCGCTGACCCACCCCTCGAACGGAATCCGAATCATGGCCAACTCATCTGACTCTCGGTGGCGTTACGCCGATGCCTACCAGTACATGGAGCGGGTCGGCAAGATGCCACCCGTCATCATCGTCTGCGCCTGCAACGGCGGGGTCCAAGGCAAAGAGGCCAACGACAATTTGCCGGAGACAGCCGACGAGATTGCCGACTCGGTGTACGGCGCCTACCAGGCGGGCGCCGCGATGGTGCACTTCCATGCTCGTGACCCGAAGAACTCGACCCGGCCGGCCACGACGACCGAAGTCTGGTACGACGCGAACAAGAAGATTCGGGAACGGTGCCCGGACATCATCATCAACAACACCACCGGCGGCGGGCCCGACATGACGATGGAGGAGCGGCTCCGCTGTCTGCCGGCCCGGCCCGAGATGGCGTCGCTCAACCTCACACCGGACATGAGCAAGTTCAAGATCGCGGCCCGGAAGCCGCCGCTCCCGTTTCCGCGGGAGGAAATGCTCTACGACGAGTGCCTCCCGTTCAGCTACAAGCTGGTCAACCAGTTTGCGGCGGAGATGAAGAAGCACGGCATCAAGCCCGAGATGGAGACCTACCACACCGGAGGTGCTTGGGTGATGCGCGACCTGATTCAGAACGGGGTGGTGGAGGCCCCCTATTGGATTCAGACCGTGATGGGGTATCAGACCTCGAGTTGGCCCACCTTCGAAAACGTGATCCATCTGGTTCGCGAGATGCCGGACAATACCATCTGGCTCACGTCCGGCATCGGTCCGAACCAGCTGCCGATGACTACATTCGCGATGCTGTTGGGCGGCCATGTCCGGGTCGGGCTCGAAGACAACGTCTATTACAAGCGTGGGCAGAAGGCCACGAGCAATGCCCAACTGGTCGAGCGAGCCGCCCGGTTGGCCAACGAACTCGGCCGGGGGGTGGCGACCCGGGCCCAGGCGCGGGAAATGTTGGGGCTGTCGGCCGTTCCATCCCAATACTGACGATGGGAGGGACCATGGGACGAATCCGGCCAGGTCTCGTCATGATCGCCTCGCTCTGCCTCGCGGGGCCGGTGGTTGCCCAGGGGAAGGATCCGCGGCTGGCCGCGCTGGATCGCTATGCCGAGCAGACCCGGGTGGCGTGGCGAGCGCCGGCGGTCGGCGTGGTGGTCGTCGTTCGGGACTCCGTTGTCTTCGCCAAGGGCTACGGGGTCCTCGAGGCGGGTAAGCCGGCCCGGGCCGACGAGAACACGATCTTCGCCATCGGGTCGTCCACCAAGGCGTTCACCACGGCGTCGCTCGCCATGCTGGTGGACGCCGGCCTGGTGAAGTGGGACGATCCCGCCGGCCAGTACTTGCCGGGTTGGGAACTCGCCGATCCGTGGGTGACCAGGGAAGTCACCATCAAGGATCTCGTCACCCACCGGATCTGGGGTGGCACCGACTTCAGCCGGGAAGAAATTCTCCGGCGCCAGCGCTACATCGGCCGGATCGCCAGCTTTCGCTCGGCCTTCGGCTACAACAACCACATGTTTCTCGCGGCCGGCCAGGCGATTGAACGGATCGCCGGAAAAACCTGGGATGATTTCGTCAAGGAACGAATCTTCTCTCCGCTCGGGATGACTCGCGCCACCACCAGTACCAAGCCGCTGGCCGGGATGTCGAACGTGGCCCCCCCCCACATTTGGATCGGGGATTCGATGGTGGCGGTTCCCTGGCACAACATCGACAACATCGGTCCAGCCGGCTCGATCAATGCCAGCGCCCGCGAGATGGGGGAGTGGCTCCGGCTTCAACTCGGCAACGGGATGTACCGCGGCCGGCGGCTGGTCAGCGAGGCGGCGATGCGGGAGATGCATGCGCCCCAGACCGTCATTCCCCTGGAACGCTGGTACGCATCCCTGTCGCCGGTGAACCATCAGATGGTGCCCGGGACCCATTTCTTCATGTATGGGATGGGCTGGTTCCTTCAGGACTACAAGGGCCGCTACCTGGTGCATCATGGCGGGTCGATCGACGGGATGCGGGCCCTGGTCGCGGTGGCGCCGGACCAGCAGATCGGGATCGTGATCCTGACGAATCAGAATCCCAGCAACGTCGATGAGGCGATTGCGTTCAAGTTCTTCGACCTCTACTTCGGGGGCGAGACCCGGGACTGGGGCCGGGTGATGCTGGACAGTATGGTGGCCGTGCGGGGCCGGGGCCAGGGGGTAGAAAAGGCTCGGGAGGCGGCTCGGGTGCTGGGAACTTCGCCGACGTTGCCGATCGCCAAATACGCTGGTGTGTATGCGGATAGCGCGTACGGCGATCTCGAGGTCAAAGAGCAAAGTGGAAAATTGACCTTCCAAATGGGCAGCTACGGCGGGCCGGCTGAACACTGGAATTACGACACCTTCCAGGTTCGATGGAATGATCGCAGCCAGAGCAAGAGCCTGGTCACCTTCCGAATCGGGCCGAACAGGGTTCCCACCGCGGTCTCAATGGCCGGCCTGCCTGATCTGATTCGGAAACCGTGACGACGGAGACGGCGGCGCTCCGGAGCCTGATCGACCGGCTGGTTGGGGCTGATTCCCGGTTGCCGGTCGAAGAGCGGGCGGCTCGGGTCATCGCGGCGGAAATCGAGGCTGCCGGGCTCGAGGTCGAGCGGACCGACGTCGCTCCGGGCCGGCCGAACGTGACCTGTTCGGCCCAGCTTGGACCCAGGAAGGGCCTGGTGACGTTCACTGGACACCTTGATACGGTGCTGGTGGCGGAGGGGTGGGCTACCGACCCCTTCATGCCCACCGAGCGGAACGGCCGGCTCTACGGTCTGGGGGCCCTGGATATGAAGTCCGGGGTGGCTTGCGCCTGGACCGCCTTTCGCCGGCTGCTCGAGGACCGCGATCGTCACGCCGAACTCGGAACCATCGCCTTCGCCGCGACGGTGGACGAGGAGGCGTTCGGGGCGGGCGCCAGGGCGCTCCTCGGCACCAAATACGGGCGGAGCGACTTGATGCTGTTGACCGAGCCGTTCCATGGCTCGGGACCCGCCGATCCGATTCCGTTCGTGATGCCGGGCAAGGTGCTCTACCGGATCGGGGTCCGCGGGAAGACATCCCACGCCCTCTGTCATCCGGAGCGAGGCATCAACGCGGTCGATGACGCGGCCCAGATCGTGACCGCGCTGAAGCGGCTCGAACTGGGTGCCCATCCGGTGCTTGGACGGATGAACTATTCGACGCTCAAGATCGATGGCGGGTATCAGGAATATTCCGTCGTCGTGCCGGAGCGGTGCGAGATCATCGTCACCCGGTTGCTGGCCCCCGGCGAGACTCGGCAACGGGCGGTCACGGAACTCGAGGTACTGATCGCCGGTTTGGGTCTGGCCTCAACCGTCACGGTCGACGCCGCGCCCCCATCCTATGAGCCGTTCGAGATCGACCCGGGCCATCCGGGCATGCAGGCTTTCAAGGCCGCCTACCGGGCTCGGATGGGGCATGATCCATCGCTGGGCGGCCTGCTCGGCATCACCGATGCCAACATCTACCAGGGCGAAGGGGGCATTCCGACCATCATCTTCGGTCCCAAGGGACAGGGCCTCCACGAAAAGGACGAATACGTGGAGCTCGACAGCCTGGCACCGGTCGTGGACGTCTTAGTCGAGACCACGAGGCGATTTTTCGAAACCCAGAGGAGCTAAGCATGAAGCAGGTGAGTCTCACGATCGTGGCCCTGGCGGCTCTGACGGTCCCAGTGGCTGCCCAACGGCCGGTCAAGGTCTTTATCTCGATCGACATGGAAGGCATCACGGGTGTGGTGACGTCGGACCAGCTCGGGCCGACGGGCTTCGAGTACAGCAAGTTTCGGGAGTACATGACCGCCGAGGCGCTGGCGGCGATTCAGGGTGCCCGCGAGGCCGGAGCGACCGAGTTCGTGGTGGCGGATTCCCATGGCAACATGGAGAATCTGCTGATTGACCGGTTTCCTCCCGACGTGATCATCGTCCGGGGCTCGCCCCGCCCGCTTGAGATGATGCAAGGGATCGATTCCACGTTCAGCGCCGCGATGTTCATCGGGTACCACTCGGCGACAACCAACGCGCGCGGGGTCCGGGCCCACACGATATCCAGCGCCACCTTTGCCGCCATCGAAATCAACGGCGTGGCGATGGCCGAGTCGGGGATCAACGCGGCCACGGCCGGCTATTTCGGGGTGCCGGTCGTGATGGTCAGCGGTGACGACCAAGCTGTGGCCGAAGTCGTTCAGTTGCTCGGCACCGTGGAAGGAGCCGTGGTCAAGCAGGCCATCGGTTTCCATGCGGCCGCCACCATGACGCCCGAAGCGGGGCAGGCGCTAATTCGGGCCCGGGCGAAGGCGGCGATCGGCCGGCTCAAGGACTTCAAGCCCTATGTGATTCGGGGGCCCTATGCGCTGGATCTGACCTACAAGAACTACACCCCCGCGGAGGCGATCGCGATCTTGCCGGGCATCGAGCGCCGAACGGCCCACACGATCCGGTATCAGGCCCGGACGGTGCTCGATCTGGTTCGGTTCCTGGTGTTTGCGACGACGTACCGGTCGGATATGACGCCCTAACGCTCAGACGGCGGTCAGCGTGGTCCTCTGGGCGGCGGCCTTGATCGCGAGGGCCAGTTCGGCCACTTGGAACGGCTTCTGGAGCCCTCGGCACCCGGTCCGGGTGAGGAGGGCTTCGGTCTTTTCGCTGCAGATGTCGCCGCTGGTGAGAATGATCCGGCCCCGAAGGGTGGCATCGTAGCCCAGCAAGCGTTCAATCAACTCGAGGCCGGTCATCGTCGGCATATGGTGATCGGTGATCACCACGTCGAACCGGGTGCCCACCACGGCACCGAGCGCCGCTTCCGCCGAGTCGACGGCCGTGACGGTGAACCCCACTCGGCTCAGGCACCGGACCATGCTCCGGAGTACCATGGCATCGTCATCGACGAACAGCACCGAGATCGGGGCGGCGGCCGGCACCATCGGGCGTTACTCCGGCCCCACGAAGCCAGGATCCCTCGCCACCCGGCGGGCGACCTGATCGATGACCGCGGGCTGGTCGTAGAAGCCGCTTTCGAGCCGCTCGCTGATTTGCTTGAGCCGGTCCGGTGCGATCAACGAGCCCGCCGCCCGCGCCTCCTGCTGTTCGGCCAGCGCCTTCGCCTCAGCCGAGACATCGACCGAATCGGGCCGCTTCTCGTGCCGGTCGCCGACGGCGTTCTTCGCCGGGTTGGTTTCCGGTTTCCGGGCCTCGGCAGTACGGGCGCTCTCGAGGGCCGCGGCGTCGGCCGGATTGCGAGGGCCCTGGGGTGAAGACGGTTTGATGTTCATGGCTTTATCTCCCACGTGCTAGTATCGGCGGGCGGCCGGCTCTTCTTGAGTCCGCCTCAGCGGGTACGCCCAGTGCAGGGTTTGTGCCCAGGAAGAATCCACCGGATCACCCTTGCCGATCCGTAGGGCCATCCGGCGGGGTCATTTGACCGCCGCCACGATCTCCCCGAAGGCTCCCATCTCTCGTAGCCGTAACAGAGTATCGGCTGGTGCGGCGAAGAACTAAAGGCTCGATGGAGCGATTGGCTTACCTCTTGCCCCTTCCACGTTTTGCGGCCCAAGGACCGGAAGAAACTGCCTTGAGCTCGCGGCGCAATCGACCGCCTTCAGACGAGAGTACGGAAGCAACGACCACCATGGCAACGGACGTCCTCCCAGCAACCATTGTCAGAGGTCCCGCGAAGTCGGCCGCGGACCTCAGGCAACTGCTGCGACGAGGTCTGACCCATCATCAGGCCGGTGAGTGGGCCGGGGCCCGGACCTGCTACCAACGGGTCCTCGCGATCGACCCGAACCAAGCGGATGCGCTCAACCTCACCGGGGTCCTCGCCTACCAAGCCGGCGACCACCGCGGAGCGGTGGCCTGGTTGGAGCGAGCCTGCGCTTTGGATCCGCGGGCCCCCGACTTCGCGATCAATCTCGGATTGGCCCGGCAGGCCGGCGGCGATGTGGAGCGGGCGCAGAAGGCGTTTGAACGCGCCGTGCTGCTCCGGCCGGCCTCGAAGGTGGGTCACCTGTATCTGGGGACCTGCCGCCGCCTGGTTGGCGACCTCACGGGAGCGATTACGGCGTACGATCGGGCCCTCGCGCTCGATCCCGAGTTCGCCGAGGCGCACGCGACCCGGGGCGCCGCCCTCCACACGCTGGGTCGCCACGGTGAAGCGGAGCGGGGGCTGCGGAAGGCACTTGAACTTCGGCCTGATTTCGCCGAAGCGCAGTCCGACCTCGGAACCGTACTCCAGGCCGAGCACCGGACCGCGGAGGCCGTCGCGGCCTACCGGCGGGCCATCGAACTGAAGCCGGACTTCGCCGATGCCCACGCCAATCTGGGGACGGCTCTCGGGGCGGCGGGTCAGACCGATCAGGCCGTCGTGGCGTACCGCCGGGCCCTCGGCCTGGTGCCGTCCCACTTCGAGAGTCTGCTCAACCTCGGTATCGCGCTCCGATCGTTAGGGGATCTCGACGACGCAGCCGAGTCGCTCGAGGCGGCCCGGGTGGCTCGTCCAGCGGCGGCCGAACCCTATCTCCTGCTCGCGGCCGTTCGGCAGCAGCAAGGCCGGCCCGATGCCGCGCTGGCCGCGGTCGATGAAGGGCTGGACCGGTTGTCTCAGGATTCGAATCTCCATGCGGCCCGAGGGTCGGCGCTGAAGGCCTTGGGGCGGCTCGACGAGGCCGGCGCCAGCTATCGGCAGGCGCTGGACCTCGATCCGACGTCCGCCCGGGTGGCCACCAACTTCGGCTCGGTGCTGACGACGTTAGGCGAGTTCGACGATGCCGAGCGGGTCCTCCGGCTGGCGACGGCGCTCGAGCCGACGCTCGCGGAGGCCCATCTGTGCCTTGGGAGCGCGCTCAAGGGCAAGGCCGAGTTCGAGGAAGCGGTGGCGGCCTACGGCCAGGCACTCCGGTGCCGGCCCGACTATCCCGAAGCCGCCTACAACCTCGGCAATGCCTGGCGGGACGCGGGCCGGTGTGCCGAGGCGATCGCGGCCTATGACCGGGCGCTGGATCTGCGACCCGGCTATGGGGATGCCCTCTGGAATCAAGCGCTGGCCTTGCTTGGCAACGGGCAGTTGGCCCGCGGTTGGCAGCAATATGAATGGCGGTGGCGGGACGGCAATCGGCGGCTCCTTCCCGACCGGGTTGGGGTCCCGCAGTGGAACGGCGAGCCGCTGGCGGGGGCCCGCCTCTTGGTGTGGCGGGAACAGGGGTTGGGCGACGAACTGTTGTTCCTGACCTGCGTGCCGGACCTGGTGGTCGCCGGAGCCCGGGTCACCGCCTTAGTCAGCCCCCGGCTCGGCTCCCTGGTTGGACGGGCCCTGCCGACGGTGGAGGTTATCGGCGACGGGGCCTTGGCGTTAGGCGAGGACCGTCGGTTCGATTGGCAGGTGCCGATGGGCAGCCTGCCGCGAATCCTCCGCAACAGCCTGGCCGACTTCAAACCGGTCCCGCCATTGCTGGCTCCGCGCGCCGACCAACTCGCCAAGTGGCAGGGCCGGCTCGATGCGCTCCCCCCGGCAAAGCGGATCGGGATCTGCTGGCGGAGCGGACTGGTGACGCCGACGCGGCAGCGGAACTATGCCCCGTGGCCGGCTTGGCGACCGCTATGGGCCATTCCTGGCGTCGAGTGGGTCAACCTGCAGTACGACGATTGCGATGCCGAGCTCGAGCAGGTGGAACGGGATCACGGCGTCCGAATTCGCCGCTGGGCCGGCGAGGATCTCAAGAACGATCTCGAAAGCGTCGTGGGGCTGATCGCATCCCTCGACGGGGTCGTCACGGCTCCGACGGCCGTGGCTTCGCTTGCCGGCGCGGTCGGGACCCCGGCCTGGCAGGTCGACAGTGGCAGCGACTGGACGCCGTTCGGCGCCGACCGATCGCCGTGGTTTCCGGCCCTTCGGGTGGTCCGGAAGCGCCCGCACGAACGGATCTGGCAGCCGGTTATTGGACGGGTCGTGGCCGCCGTCACGGAGTGGACTCATGGCGCCTGACCGACGGCTGCTCCCACCGGCTCCCTCGTTACCGAACCAGAGTTCGGTGCCGGGCATTCCCGCCTTGCAGCGCGGGCTGGCCGCTCAGCAGGCGGGACGGACCGATGAGGCGATCCGGGCCTTTCGGCGGGCAGTCCACCAGAATCCCGGCTTGGCGCCGGCGCATTTCAACCTCGGGCAGCTGCTGCGCGACCAGGGCGACTATGCCGGGGCGACCGTGTGCTTCGAAGGCGCGGCCCGGCTCCGCCCGACGGTGGCCGATGCCTGGCTCACGCTGGGCGCCGTGCTGGAAACGACCGAGCGGTTCCACGATGCCGTCGCGGCCTACCAACGGGCCACCGAGTGCCTGCCGGATGACCCGGCGCCAACCTACAAGCTGGGTAAGACGTTGCTCGCGTTAGGCGATATCGAGGGAGCCTCGGCCTCATTTCGGACCGTCATCGAGCGGCAGGCCGATCACGTCGATGCCCACCAGGACCTCGCCACCGCGCTGCTGGCCGCCGGCAACTTCGGCGGGGGCTGGAAGGAATACGAGTGGCGGTGGGCCAAGCAAGGGCTCGGCCCGGCGGCCCGGTTTCCATGGCCGCTCTGGAATGGCGAGGCCATCGCCGGGCGGCGCATTCTCGTGTGGTGCGAGCCGGGGCTCGGCAGCGAAGTCCTGTTCGCCACCTGCGTCCGGGAATTGGTGGCGCTCGGTGCGTTGGTCACCGTGGCCGCGTCGGCCCGGCTGGTCTCGCTGTTTGCCCGGGCCTTTCCCGGCGTCGACGTCGTGGCCGACGGCGATTGGGGTGAAGGGCCGTACCACTATCACTGTCCGCTCGGAGGTCTTCCGAAACAGGTGCGCCGGTCGCGGGCCGCCTTCCTCGGCAGTGGCAAGTTTCTCGTGCCCGATTCCCAGCACGCGACTCGGTGGGCCAATCGGCTCGATCGGCTGGGCCCCGGGCTCAAGGTCGGGATCTGTGCCGGCGCGGAGGCCTATCCCTCGCTCGCCGCGTGGCAGCCGCTGTTCGACTTGGCCGGGATTCACTGGATCAACCTCCAGCCCGACGCATCTGAAGCGGAACTGGCGGCCACATCAGACCGGTTCGGGATCCGGATTCACCGCTGGAAGAGCGAGGACCTCACCAACGATCTCGAGGGTGTGGTCGGGTTGCTTTGGAATCTGGACGCGGTGGTGACGACGCCCGGAGTGGTCAGCGCCCTGGCTGGCGGGGCCGGTACCCCGACTTGGCAGTTCGACAACGGCAGCGACTGGACGACTCACGGCGAAGACCGGTCGCCGTGGTTCCCGTCAATCCAAGTCGTGCGGCGAGCGGCCGGGACGACGGCGTGGACGCCGGTCCTTCACCAGATCGGCGCCGAACTCAGTGAACTTCGAGTTCGGCAGGAGGCGGTCGTATGACGGTCAACGCCCGGGCCCGCGCCGAACTCAAGGCCGGCCTTGTCCATCATCGGCAGGGGCGGCTGACCGAGGCGCAGGTCCTCTATCGTCGCACCCTGGCCGCCGAGCCAGGCAATGCCGATGCTCACCACTTGATGGGCCTCCTGGCCCTCGGCCGGCACGACATCTTGACCGCCTCGACCCACTTCGAGCGAGTGGTCAGCCTTCGACCGGGGGTTGCCGAGTATCGCTCCAACTTCGGACATACCCTTCGGCTGCTGGGAGAGCTCGGCCGAGCTGAGGCGGAATTGCGCCGAGTGACCGTCACTGAGCCGAGTTTCGCGGACGGCTGGATCAACCTCGGCCTCGTGCTCCTCGACCTCGATCGCGTGGACGAAGCGGTGGTGGCTCTCGAGACCGCCGTTGACCGGGCCCCTCGATCGGCCCTGAGTCACCTCAACCTTGGTTCGGCGTTGCTCCGGGCCGGCCGGCCTGCGGAAGCCCTCGCTCCCTGCGAAGCGGCGATTCGGCTGGCGCCTGACCTGGCCGCGGCGCACCGGAACTTGGGCGTCGCCGCTCACCAGGCCGGTCAACTCGACCTGGCCAAGCGCGGCTATGGCCGGGCGCTCGAGCTCGGGCCCCACGATCCGGATGTCCTGACCAACCTCGGCGTGATCCTGCTCCAGGACGACGACATCGACGGCGCTGTCGCCGCCCAAGGCTGTGCGGTGGCCGTTGCGCCGGATTTGGCCGCCGCGTGGCTCAACCGGGGAACCGCCCTCCAGGCCGCCGGCCGGCTCGACGAAGCCCGGGCAAGCTTTGGCCGGGCGGTCGCGCTCGAGCCGGGAGCCGCCGCCCACACGGCCTTGGGGAGTGTGGCCGCCGAGCGCGGCGACTTCCAGCAGGCCGCCCGCGACCACGAGCAGGCCCTGCGGTGCGATCCCGATTTCGCCGACGGTCACTGGAACCTGTCCCTGGCCCTGCTTGGCAGCGGCGAGTTGGCCCGCGGCTGGGATGAGTACGAGTGGCGGTGGCGAGTCCCAGGCCGGCCGGCCGACTTCCGGGCCTACCCGCTGCCGGTGTGGACGGGCGAGTCCCTCGATGGCGCTCGGATCCTGGTCTGGCGGGAGCAAGGCCTTGGCGATGAGCTGTTGTTCCTGAGCTGCGTGCCCGAGTTGGTGAGCCGGGGCGCGATCGTCACCGTGCTGGTCAGCCCCCGCCTCGTCTCGCTGGTGGCACGGGCTTTTCCGGGCGTGAGTGTTCAGCCTGACGACGGTGGTGTGCCGGCCGATGCCGACGCCGAATGGCATCTACCGTTAGGCAGCCTGCCGGGGCGGCTTCGGCGCTCGCGTTCAGCCTTTGACGGCAGCGGTGCCTACCTCGGCCCGGACGCCGCCCGGCTCGCGGCCTGGCGAGCCCGCTTGGATAGGCTGCCCGCCGGGAAGCGGGTCGGGATCTGCTGGCGGAGCGGCCTCTCCACGGCGGAACGCCGGCGCCACTACCCGTCCTTCGCCGACTGGGGTCCGGTGTGGCAGGTGCCCGGGGTGGTCTGGGTCAACCTCCAATACGATGAGTGCGAAGCGGAGTTGGCCGGGTTGGAAGCGAACTGCGGGGTGCCCGTTCACCGCTGGCCGGGCGACGATCTGCGCAACGATCTGGAGAGCGTCGTCGCCTTGATCGCTGGACTCGACGCGGTCGTCTCAGCGCCCACAGCGGTGTGCGCCATGGCCGGCGCCGTGGGCACCCGGACCTGGCAGGTCGACAGTGGCAATGATTGGTCGGTCTTCGGCGAAGATCGATCGCCGTGGTTTCCATCGATCGCGATTGCTAGGAAAAGGGCTGGGGATGCCTCCTTCGGTCCGGTCGTCGAGCGGCTGGCGGCGGAACTCACCCACTGGGCGGGAGGGGAGGCACGATGAGCACAGGCGTCGCGACTTTCCAACGGGGCCTTACGGCCCATCGGGCCGGCCTGGCGACCGAGGCGATCGCAGCCTATCGGGCGGCGGTGGCAGCGGATCCCACGTTGGCCGCGGCGCATTTCAATCTCGGCCAGTTGCTTCGGGACCAGCTCGACTTTGGCGGAGCGGCCGCGGCCTTCGAACGAGCTGGGACCCTCAAGCCGCGCGCATCGGACGCGTGGCTCAATCAGGGGATCTGCCGGGAACACCTCGGCGAGCTCGAACGAGCGCTCGACTGCTATCGCGAGGCCGCCCGGCTCGAGCCGGATTCGGCGGTCGCTCAGTTCAACTCCGGGAACGTGATGCGAACGCTTGGCGACCTGGCGGGTGCGCAAGCGGCTTTCGCCCGGGCAACCGAGCGCGCGCCTGAGGCCGCCGAGGTGTGGCTCAATCTGGGGAACGTGGAGCGGGAACTTGGCCGCCTCGACGAGGCGATTGGTTCCCTCACGCGGGCTGAGAGTCTGCGGCCCGACTGGCCCGAGGCCCGGTGGAATCTTGCCCTGGCGTACTTGGCCTCGGGTCAGCTCGAACGAGGCTGGGAGGGCTACGATGCCCGCTGGCTCCGCGCCGGCCTGTCGATGCAGCGGGGCTATCCCTGGCCGGTGTGGACCGGCGAGAGTCCGGCCGGGAAGCGGGTGCTCGTGTGGCGGGAGCAGGGGCTGGGCGACGAGATCCTCTTTGCCACCTGTATCCCGGATCTCATCGCCCTCGGCGCCGACGTCTGCCTCGCCCTCGATTCTCGCCTGGTCGGCCTCTACCAACGGGCATTGCCCGAGGTCAGGGTGGTGGAGGATGGTTGCTGGGGCGACGGTCCCTTCGATTACCACGTGCCGTTAGGCAACCTCCCGGGCCTGCTTCGCCGGTCCCGGACCGAGTTCCGGGCGCGCTGGAGCTACCTCGTGCCGGCCCGAGAACAGGCCGCGTTGTGGGCCGACCGGCTCGCGACCGTTGGTTCGGGCCTGCGGGTGGGAATCTGCTGGCGGAGCGGGCTTCGCACCCCCGATCGGCGGCGGTACTACGCGGAACTCCAGGAATGGCTGCCGATTCTGGCGGTACCAGGCGTGACCTTCATCAATCTCCAGTACGATGAATGCGAGGCCGAACTGGCCGCGGCGGAAACGGCGAGCGGGATCCGGATCCACCGATGGCCCCAGGCGGACCTCCGCAATGATCTCGAAGGCGTCGCGGGCTTGCTCTGGCATCTTGACCTGGTGATCACGGCGCCGACCGCCGTCAGTTCGCTGGCCGGGGCGGTGGGCACCGAAACGTGGCAACTCGATCCCGGCACCGACTGGACCGTATTCGGCGAGGATCGGTCGCCGTGGCTGCCGGCCACCAGGCTGTTCCGCCGCGGTGGAGCGGAGACCAACTGGTCCGCCGCCGTCGGGGCGGTGGTCGCAGAACTCACACGTCGGCTCGCCGATTCGGCGCCGATTTCATGAACCGAGGGGAGTGAATCGCGTGTTTCTCGAAGGCCAATCAATTCTGATCACCGGCGGCACCGGATCGTTCGGTCGCGCCTTTGTCAAGACGGTGCTCGAGCGGTACGACCCCCGTCGGGTCATCATCTACAGCCGCGACGAGCTCAAACAGTACGAGATGGCGCAGCAGTTCAAGGACAAGCGGCTGCGGTTCTTCCTCGGCGACGTTCGCGACCTCGACCGGCTCCAGCGGGCTTGCTCCGGGATCCAGGTTCTGATCCATGCGGCCGCGCTGAAGCAAGTGCCGGCGGCTGAATACAATCCGTTCGAGTGCATCAAGACCAACGTGCTTGGCGCGCAGAACGTGATCGAGGCCTCTCTCAATACCGGCGTCGAGCGAGTCCTGGCCCTTTCCACCGACAAGG
>JAYTTT010000447.1:0-3918 GCA_043744895.1 Gemmatimonadota bacterium
TCGAGCACCAGTTGAACGCCGGTTTCGGGGGTCGGCGGCAGCCCGCGCAGAACCGCCCAGTCGTAAAGCGTCTTGCCTTGCAGCGTCCGATCCCACTCGAGGATGGCGAACTGGACCCGCTTGAGGTCGGCCCCGCCCCGGTCGTTCAGGATCAAGTCGAGCGTGCCCCGGGAAATGCTGTCGCGGAGCACCGGATCGGCCAGCCGGCGCCGGAGCGAATCGCGTCCGCCGGCCAACGCCCAGGGCGGAACCAGCACGTCGAGCCCGGTATAGCTCGCTGTATAGGGATACTGATCGATCATCACGTCGGTCCCGGCGCGCCGGGCTGAATCGACCATCGCCAGGGTGACGACGCTCTTGCCCCAGCCATGCCGGCCAACCGCCTTGTGATGAGTCAGCACAACGGGGATCTTCGCCCGGCGCCCGATCTCCAAGGCCTCGGCCACGCCGTCAATCAGCCCGACGCCCTCTTCGCGCAAATGCGAGGTGTAGATGCCCCCGGCCCGCGCGGCCACCATCGACAGCGCGACCACTTCATCGGTCGTGGAGTACACGCCAGGCACATAGCGGAGCCCGGTGCTCAGCCCAAAGGCGCCCTGCGCCATCCCCTGCCCCACCATCGTTTCCATCCGGGCCAATTCCGCCGGGGTGGGGGCCCGATTCTCGGTACCCATGACCGCCCGCCGAATCGTGTTGTGGCCTACCAGGTAGGCCACATTGATCCCGAGCCCGGCCCGGTCGGCGGTATCGAGGTAGGGAACGAGCGGGAACGGACCGCCGCCGTCCGGCGCCCCGAGAGCCAGGGTCACCCCCTGGCGGACGTGACTTTCTGCGCCCGGCAACTGCATCAACGGCTCGAGGTGGGTGTGCAGGTCGATGAACCCCGGCGACACCGTGAGCCCGGTGGCGGCGACGACCCGCTCGGCGTCAGCCGGATCGAGGCCGGAACGCTCCACCCGAACGATCCGGCCCCCGACCAGTGCCACGTCGGCCCGAAACCCCGGCGCGCCCGATCCGTCCACCACGGTGCCCCCGCGAATCAGGACGTCATAGGGCGCGACGTTCCGGCCGTTAGGCGCCGGCACGGTGCCGGTTCGGGCCGCGACGATCCGGTCGAGCAGCGCCAGGTACTCCGGATGGGTAACGCCCGGACTCCCCTCCGGCGGCGCCGTCTTGTGCACGACCACCAGGTCGAGTTTCGGGATGACGGTGATGTACTGACCAAGAACCCCGATTCCGGAATAGGCTCCCTCGTAGGCCCCGGTGTTCCAGGCCCCATCGAACGGCCACCAGAGATAGCCGTAACCGAACCGGCCCTGCCGATCGGCAGACGGGAACAGCTTGGCCACCGGGGTGACCGGCCTGGTGCTGGCCCGAGCCCAGTCGGCCGGTACGATCTGGGTTCCTGCCCAGTTGCCGCCGCGGAGCATCAGGTAGCCGAGTCGCGCCATGTCGCGAGTCGAGAACCACATCGGATAGGCAAGGTGGACCGACCGGGTGCTGTCGCCATCCTTGTGCTGAAGGTCCCGGCGCCAGTCCTGCATCCCAAGCGGCCGAGCCAACTCGGCCTCGACGGCGTCGTAGATGTTCCGCCCGGTTTGGCGCTCGTAGATCGTGCCGAGGGCGTTGAAATCCCAGTTGCTGTAGAGGAAGAAGGTGCCGTGTCGCACCGATCCCCGGGGCGGAGCTTGGTCCAGATCGTCCCCGGCATACGACGCCTGGTGAAAGACGCCGGACCGGGCGCTCAAGAGATCCTGCACGGTGGCTTCGCGCTCGACGGGCAAGAGCCCGCCCAGGTCGTCGATGCCGAGGGCCGCCAGCGTCTTGCTGGTGTCGATCCGGCCCCGCGCCAGGTCGATCCCATAGAGCATCGAGAGCACGCTTTTTCGAACCGACGCGATGTAGCTCTGCCTGGTCAGGTCGCCATAGCTCATCACGACTTGGCCACCCTGGATAACCATCAGGGCGGTGGTCTTCATCCGCGAAACCACGGCCCGGACCGAGTCGAGGCCCGCGGCGCTCCAGCGAGCCGCCTCGGCATCGGCGAGAGGCTCCCAAGCAACGGCCGGAAAAACTGCCGGCCCTCGGGAGACCGGGGCCGCGCGGCCGGGGGCCGATTGGGCGCAGCCGGCGCCGAGCCACCCAACCGCCAGAAGCTGAAAAATCCTCACACCGGGGCCCTCCGACGAGTCAAAACGCTCACGACCCCACTGGTCAGCAGGTTCACCAGAAGAGCGACAAATCCGATGTTCAGATCCTGGATCCAACTCGGCGCCCCGGGCAGCAACGTCGCCACGTTCACTTGGCCAATCGTAATCCAGGCGACCGTCAGCTCCCCGACCACGACACCTGCCATCGCGCCGGCCGTCGTGAGAGGATTGCGAGGCAATAACGAACAGACCAGCGACGGAAATAGCTGGGTCACCAGGGCGTAGCCCATCAGCAGCAGGGCTACGATGCTATTCCCACCCTGAAACGTAAACCAAAGCGCAGCCACCGCGACGACCGGAACCAAGCCCTTGGCCAACCGCGCAATCCTCGGGTCATCGGCCCCCACCCCCGGGTAGACCACGTTCTTGGCCAGCACAGTCGAGGCAGCCATCAGGATCATCGATCCCGGCACCAGCGCCGTCAGCACCCCGGCGGCACCGATGACCCCAACCAACCACGGATCGAAGGTCTTCACGCTGACCCGGAGCAGAGCCAGATCCGCGTCGGTCCCAGTCAGGCCGGGGACGGCCAGGAGCGCCGCAAAGCCGACGAAGAAGATGAAGAGCATGACCAGCTGATAGAGCGGCATCACGATCGCGTTCTTGCGGAAGGCCTCGGCGCTCTTGGCCGAGTAGATCGACCCAAAGGTGTGGGGCCACATGTAGAACCCGAGCGCCGTCAGCAGCACGGTGCTGGCAAACCACGAGGCGCTCTGGCCGGTGGCCGGGAGGGTCAGGAATCCAGGACGCAGCGCCTCAATCCGGTCGAACATCGGTCCAATCCCACCGTAGAGCTTGTTCGGGAGGTACAACCCGAGAAAGATCGCGACGCCGAGGATCAGAATGTCCTTGACGACCGCGGTCCAGGCCGAGGCGTGGATTCCCGACACCATCACATACGCCACAACCCCGACCACCCCAAGCCAAATGGCGGCGGTCGAGGACACCGCGCCGTACGAGGCCTCGCTCACGATGATGCCGAGTCCTTTGAGCTGGAGGACCAGATAAGGAATCATCGCGACCACGCCGACGATCGCGACCAGCGTCCCAAACGGCCGGCTCTGATACTTGAGAACGAAGAAATCGGGCTGCGACACCAGATCATGGGTGCGGGCGTAGCGCCACACCGCCGGCGCGATCCAGTAGCTGGTGATGTAGGCCACCGCACCATAGCTCAGGATATAGAAGGCCGGCGCCCCCCGGCCGTAGGCCCAGCCGCTGGCGCCGAGAAACGTGAACGTCGTGTAGATCTCGCCCGCCATGAGCAGGAACATCAGCACGGCGCCGAAGGCCCGGCCGCCGACCGCCCATTGGGCGAGATTCATGTCCTTGCCCCGGCGAGCCCGAAGTCCGAGGCCGAAGGCCAAGGCAAAGGTCCCGCCGATCACCACCAGGGCAGCGTTCACTCGCCGGCGGCGCGGTTATCGAGCCGATACACGAGCCCCATCACCCCACTCGTCGCCACCACCCAGAACAGGATCCAGGCCAGCAGAAACGGGAGACCGATGACCCGCGGTTCCAGACGATTGGCAAACCAGCCGCTGCCGAGGAGGGCGACGACCGGAATCAGCGGCAGCAGGCGATGGACCTTCATCCGAGCACGTCGAGGGCAACCGCGACAAACAGGGTGAGCGACTGGTCCAGGCTGGTCTCGTCGATATCAAAGCGAGGATGATGATGGGGATGGACGATCCCCCGAGACACATTG
>JAYTTT010000448.1:0-3915 GCA_043744895.1 Gemmatimonadota bacterium
GGACGATGTTACGCTTCATCCCGAAATCGATCGCCACGACGTGGGGGCCTTTGCCACCCCCGCCCTCGCCGTACACCTCCCGGGTTCCGGCCTTCGAAGCCAGATCCAGCCCGGTCATGGTCGGCGACGCCGCCAGCTCGGCAATCAGCTCGGGGGTCGGGGCGGCGCCGACCGCGATGACGCCTCGCATGGCCCCACGTTCCCGGATGTGGCGGGTCAACCGCCTGGTGTCGACGCCCTCAAGCACCGGAATGCCCGATTGGGAGAGCCATTGATCGAGACTGCCGGTGGCCCGCCAGTTCGAGTAACTCCGAGCGAGCTCCCGGACCACCACGCCGGCCACTTGCGGCCGCCCGGACTCCATGTCGGCCGGGTTGATGCCGTAGTTGCCGATCATCGGCGCCGTCATCACGACGATCTGTCCGATGTAGCTTGGGTCGGTGAACGTTTCCTGGTATCCGGTGAGGTTGGTCGTGAAGACGACTTCGCCGAACCCGGGATTCTGATCGCCGCGCGCGGTTCCCGAATACCAGGTTCCATCTTCGAGCAACACGAAAGCGGGGCGCTCCGTCATCGAAGCGCCCCGTTCAGCCGGCCGAATGGCATCATGTCTCTACTTGGTTTTCGGAGCCGGGGCGGCGGCAGCCGGAGCTTCCGCTTGGGCCGGCGCCGGATTGAGGGGCGCGGGGGCGATTGCCGCCGGCTTGGTCCGCAATCGCTGCTGCACATCGGAGGTACCGACCGCGCTGCGGGAGGCAATCAAGGAGAGCACCAGGGCAAGGAACATGAAAATGCCGCCGGTCCACCAGGACAGCGTATGCAGGATCGTGACCGCTTGGCGGCCGCCCATGACCAGGTCGGAGGTGCCGCCGCCGAGGGACGCCATACCGCCGCCTTGGCCGGCTTGGAGCAATACCACCACGGCGAGCAGGAGCCCGTCGATGACCAGCAGCGTTAGGATAAATCCGTAGAGCATCGTGACCTCGAATGAGCCGCCTAAGATAGCCGCGGGCCTGGAGCTACGTCAAGATTTCCACGATGCCGCGCCAACCGGACGGATCGAGGCTCGCGCCGCCGACCAGGACCCCGTCGAGCTCCGGTTCCGCCAGGAGGGAGGCGACGTTGCCGGGATTGACACTGCCTCCGTAGAGGATCCGGGGGGCCGGGTGCCCCCGGCGGACCAACTCGCCGCGGATCGAGCCATGCACCGCGGCCGCATCGGCCGGGGTTGCGGTCTTTCCGGTTCCGATGGCCCAGACCGGTTCGTAGGCCACCACGACTTGGGCCAGGTCGGCGACCGCCAGTCCCTCGAGCGCGGCTCCCAGTTGACGGAGCACCACCGCCACCGTAACCCCGGCCTCCCGTTCGTCCAATCGTTCGCCGACGCAGAGCAACGGCGTCAGACCACCGCCTAACACGGCCTTGACCTTGCGAGCCGTTTCCGGTTCGGTTTCTCCGAACCCGTGGCGGCGTTCCGAATGGCCGATCAGGGACACGCTCGCGCCGGCTGCGGCGGCCAGCCCCACCGAGGTGGCGCCGGTGAAGGCGCCCTTCGGCTCCCAGTAGATATCCTGCGCTCCGACCGCCACGCCGGCCCGGCCCGCCACCGCCACGGCCACGGCCTCGATCGACACCGCACTCGGGAAAAACCAATAGGACCGGGTGGGATCCGGTTCAAAGCCCTCCAGAAACGTGGTCAGATAGGCCCGCGCCTCGGCGGGACCGAGATGCATTTTCCAGTTGGCCGCGAAGATCATCGGGCGGCGCATCACGCCTCGTCCAATGCCGCCACACCCGGCAGCGCCTTACCCTCGAGGAACTCGAGCGCCGCCCCGCCGCCGGTGGACACGTGACTGACCTGGTCGGTGAGCCCCGCCTGGGCTACGGCCGCCGCCGAGTCGCCGCCGCCGACCACGGTCACCGCCCCGCGTTTGGTGGCCTCGGCCATCGCCCTGGCAATCGACCGGGTCCCCTGATCGAAGGGCGGGGTTTCGAAGACGCCCATCGGCCCATTCCAGATCACCGTCCCAGCGGAACGAATCCGGTCGCCGAAGTCTTTGGCGGTTGCCGGATCGATATCGAGCATCGCGAAGCCGGGCGGAATGCGTTCGCGCGTCACGGTGATCGTCGTGATCCCTTCCCGGAGTTCCGGCGCCACGACCCCGCCCCGCGGCAGCACCAGCTTGTCGCCGGCCCGTTCGAGGAGCGCTTTGGCCAGCTCAACCCGGTCAAGCTCGACCAGGGAGTTCCCGGTTTCGAGCCCCATGGCCCTGAAAAAGGTGCAGGCCATGGCGCCACCGATCAGCACCTGGTCGACTTTCGGAAGCAGCGCCTCGATCAAATCGATCTTGCCGCTGATCTTGGCGCCGCCCATGACCGAGATGAAGGGCCGCTTGGGTCGCGCCAAAGCCTCGCCGAGATACTTGAGTTCGGTCTCCATCAAGAAGCCCGAGACGGCCGGCTTGAGCAGGTGGGCCACGCCCGCCGTCGACGCATGGGCGCGATGGGCCGAGCCGAAGGCGTCGTTGATAAAAAGGTCGCCGAGGGCCGCGAACTGCGCCGATAGCTCGGGATCGTTGGTTTCTTCACCGGGATAGAACCGGGTGTTCTCCATCAGGACGACGCCGCCCCGCGGGAGTCGCTTGGTGGCGCTCGCCGCTTCCGCTGACGCTGGATTGTCGATGAAGCCGACGGTCGCCCCGAGGGCGGCCTCGAGGGCTCGCACGCAAGGCCGAATCGAGTACTTCGGATCGGGGCCACCCTTGGGGCGGCCAAAGTGCGACAGGAGGACGACCCGCGCCCCCTTGTCGCGAAGGTACTGGATGGTTGGGAGCGACGCCCGGATCCGGGTGTCATCGGTGACGACCCCGTCTTTGACCGGGCAATTGAAGTCGACCCGGACCAGCGCCCGGCGGCCGTCGAGCCGAGCGGGGTCGATCGAGGCCAGCGTCCGCTTCATGCGCCGTGGGCTCCGATGAACCGCATCAGGTCCACGCACCGCGCCGAGTACCCCATCTCATTGTCGTACCACGAGGAGACGTGGATCAGGGTCCCATCGATCACTTGGGTCGACAGCAGATCCACCGTGCTCGAGGCCAGGTTTCCGACGTAGTCGACCGACACCAACGGTTCGTCGCTGACCGCCAGCACGCCCTGCAGCGGGCCGGCCGCGGCCGCGGCTTTGAACACCGCGTTGATCTGGTCCACCGTGGTCGACTTTTCGACCACGCAGGTCAAGTCGACCAGGGACACGTCGGCGGTCGGAACCCGGAGCGCCACGCCGTCGATTTTGCCTTTGACTTCGGGAATGACCAGCGCCGTGGCCTTGGCCGCCCCGGTGCTGGTCGGAATGATCGACATGGCCGCCGCCCGGGCCCGCCGGAGGTCCTTGTGGGGCAAGTCGAGAATGGCCTGGTCGTTGGTGTAGGAGTGCACCGTGGTCATGAAGCCCCGGACGAAGCCAAAGTTGTCGCGGACGACTTTCACGACCGGGACGAGACAGTTGGTCGTGCAACTCGCGTTCGAGATCACGAAATGTTTGGCGGGGTCGAACGCCAGGTGGTTCACCCCGTACACGATGGTGATGTCTTCGTTCTTGGCGGGAGCCGAGATGATGACCCGGCGGGCGCCGGCTTCCAGATGCTTCGCCGCCGGCTCCCGATCGGTGAACCGGCCGGTCGATTCGAGCACGACGTCAACGCCTAACGCTTTCCACGGCAGCTTGGCCGGATCGTTTTCGGACAGCACCTTGATGGTCCGGCCGTTGACATGGATCCCGTCCGGGGCCGGTTCGACGGTACCGGGAAACTTCCCGTGGACCGAGTCATACTTGAGCAAATGGGCCAGGGTCTTGGTATCCGTCAGGTCATTGACCGCCACGATCTCGAGGTCGGTGACCTGGGCCATGGTCGCGGC
>JAYTTT010000449.1:0-3906 GCA_043744895.1 Gemmatimonadota bacterium
CGAAAGACCTCATGATCGGTCATGACCCGAAGGGCCGGCATCACGAAGCCGCCGTCGAGCGCCCCGACGGCCAGAATCGCGCCGCCCGGCCGGCCTTGCTCGTCGAGCAACTCGCTCAGCCGTTCGAGCTGACCTTCATTGTCGCAGAGGATGAGCGTGGTGAGCCCGCCATCGAGAATGCCCCGGAGCCGTTTGACATCGCGGTCGATCTTTTCGGGTGGGAAGAACCCCGCCTGGAGATCGACCGGCTCCTCCCGAAGGGTCAGATGGGCAAACCGCTTGACCCCGGCATCCCATTGCTCCGGCGAGAGGAAAATGTCCTCCCGCTTCGGCGTCTCCTCACCGAGGCGACGCGCCACGTCGAGATGGTGTTCCGCTTCGCGCCACGCCCGGGTCACCTCTTCGGCGTTTGAGGTCATCGAGTCGACCAGAACGAGAGTGCCCGTTGGCAACAGATCGAGCAGCGAACGGCGAACGCTCCCCCCATCCGCGGACGTCCGCACCGCCGCCACCGTCCGGACCGGGAGCACCGTGACGGCGTCCTGTTCCGGGCCGCTCCGCTGCGAGGTCAGATCGAACCCCCGGACACTTTCGATCACATCGCCCCACCACTCGGCCCGCACCGGCGTCGCCATCCCGAATCCATAGAGATCGACGATCCCGCCCCGGACGCTGAACTGGGCTACCTCCGTCACGGTGGGGACCCGGCTGTACCCCATCGATTCAAGCTGTTCAATGATGGCCCGAAGCGGCAGCGCCGCCCCCCGGCTCAGCTCGAGCCGGTAGGCCGCGAGCGCGGCCGGGATGGCCGTCCGCTCGGCTGAGGCCCGGGCCGTGGTTACCAGGATGCCGAGCGCCCCGCCGATCAGCGCCTCGAGCGTCTCGGTCCGCTCGCCGGCGATTTCGACGTGGTGCTCCTCTTCGCCGAGCGCCTCGCGCTGAGGATAGAGGGCCACGCGGCCGTCGGTGAGCTGGCCTAAATCGGCCAGCCAACGCTCAGCCTCGGCGGGCGTCGTCGCGACGATGGCGATGAGTTGGGTGGGTCGTTCCGACCGGAGCCAAGCCGCCAGCACCGCCGGGCTCGAGCCCGGCAGTCCCCCCAGTCGGAGGGTCCGGCCGGCGGTCGGGAGCCGGTCCAGCGCCTCTTTGGCAAACCGAGTCCGGGCAAAGGCATCGAGAACCGGCTGGAGCATTACCGGCGCCCCCGCCGGAGGCTGGCCAGGGCCACCTCGATCAGCGCGAGGACGAGCGCGGCCCACAACAATGGGCCGCGGAGATCGCTCCGGGCGCCGGCCTGGAACGCCGCCCCGCCCGCGTCGGCCAGACCGAAGACCCGGGCGTTAGGCCAGATCGCGGTGACTTGGGTGTCGGTCGCCCGCTCCAGCTCGGATTCACGGGGGTCCGGATTGACGCTGATCACCCCGATGGTGTCTCGCCCGGCCAGAAGGAAGTGGGGCCCCGGCTCCGAGGGTCGAAACGCCGCCCCACCTTCGATCGTCCACTGCCGGGCGCCGGCGGCCACGGTCGTGACCCGGTCAGGCACCAGGACCCGGTCGCCGGGCGCCGCGGTCAGGTGAATCAATTCGCCCCGGGCCGCCCGATTGAGGAGGGCATCCAGAAACGGAACAAATGAGGCCGAGAGCGGCAACGCGGTCCAGTCGGGATCGAAGCGGCTGCCGATCAAAACGATCCGGCCGGACCGGGCCGCCCACGGTTCGCCGGCGGCGGTCACCAGCACGTCGGTCGGGGCGCCGCCCTGGAATACCAGCCGATGGCGCCGGGTAATCCGCGACCGCCCGAGCCACGGGCCACTGTCGGTGTTGACCGCGGTCAGGGCCAGGTCGCCGAACCGCCAGGCCGAGCCGCGGGCCGCGAGCGCCCGGTTGAGCGCGCCGATTTGGGCTGGATCGGCCGGTGGGGTGACCACGGCTCCGCCGCCGCCTAACGTTCCGAGGCCGACCTCGCCGCCGGGAACGATCCGTCCGTTCTCCGCCAGCACCGCCGCCGCCGCCGCGAGGTACCGGTCCGACTCGGACCAGGCCACCCGGGCGGCGGGCGCCACCCGGACCGCGACCGTGCGGCTGTCGTCGGCGCGCAGCTCGTCGGGATCGAGGGACGCCGTCACAGCCCACCACCCCGGCGCGATCCCGCTCAACCGCTGGGTGCCTACCCCGCCCACCGGCACCAAGAGCTGCTTCGGCGCCCGGCCGCCCACCGAGATCGTCACCGGCCGGGGTTGGCCGACCGACCCCCGGAGCAACAGACTCGCGGTGCCGCCATCGGGACCCCAGGGCTGGCTGCCGACATCGAGCGTGCCGATCCCTCCATTCCCAGGAGGAGCCACGGTCGGCCGTAACACGGTGATCGGGACCTGGGCTTGGCCGCCGAGCGCACTCAGCTGGAGATCGGAGATTACGATCACCTCGCCCGGCAAACGCTGGCCGGCGAGGATCTCGGCCGCGAGCTGCACGAACCCACCAAGGTCGACTCGCCGGGTCGTGGCGGTCGTGGTGTCGATGCGGCTTCGTTGCCCGGCCGCCGTCCCCTGACGTGCGGTCCCATCGGCGGTCAGCAGCCAGAGACGATCCTCGGGCGTGGCCCGAGCGACGACCTCGCGCGCGGCAGCCTTGAGACCGTCGAGCACCGGAACCCCGCCGGCAATGGCCCCGCTCGAAAGCGAGTTGTCGAGAATCAGCACGGCGGCGGTGGGGGCATGATTGCCAAGGCCGGCGGTCGGCCAGCTCGGGCCCGACGCCGCGAGCACCAGCGCGACGACCAGCAGGGTCCGCACCAGCAACAGCAGGAAATGCTGGAGCTGGAGCCGGCGCTGATGGTGTTCGGCCGCCTGGGCCAAATACCGGGTGGCCGGAAACACCACCGTCGGCGGCTCGCGCCGGGCCAGCAAATGCAGCAGAATCGGGATGCCCGCCAGGGCGAGCCCGGCCAGGGCCCAAGGAAACGCGAAGGTCATGCGAGGTGGATCGACTGCACCAGCGCCTGCCGCAGGGCGAGCCCGAACGAGGTATCGGTGGTCACCCGTTCGTACGCGATGGCGTGGCGCCGGCAGGCCAGGCGCCAATCATGAACGACCCCCTCGACCGTCTTGGCGTACACCCCGGCCCAGTCGGCCGGCCGGATCGTCACATGCTGACCGGTTTCCGGATCCTCAAACCGGGCCTCGGCCGGACCGCCTAACGCCAATTCGGCCGGATCCATGACGTGCAGCACCAGGATTTGGTGGCCTCGATGACGGAGAAACCGGAGGGCCTTGATGGTCAGTTCGCGATCGAGCAGCAAGTCCGACACGAAAATAACCAAGCCCCGCCGGCGCAGCTGATCGGTGACCCGACGAAGAGCCGGCTCCGCCGCGGTGGCCGACCCGGCCTCGGTGTGATGAAGCGCGGTGAGGAGTTGATGCCAGTGAGTCATCCGGGCCCGCGGCGGCGTGATCGACCGGACGGCCTCGTCGAAGGTGATCAGACCCGTCGCGTCGCGTTGGCGGAGCAAGACCAGCACCATGGCGGCCACCAGCCGCTTCGCGTAATCGAGTTTCGTGAGCCGGCTGCTCGGACTGCCGGACCACCCCATCGACTTACTCGCGTCGAGTACCACCATGGCGCGGAGGTTGGTCTCCTCCTCGAACTGCTTGACGTAGAGTCGGTCGCTCCGCGCCAGAACCTTCCAATCAACGTAGCGAAGTTCATCGCCCGGCTGATAGGCCCGGTGCTCGGCGAACTCGACCGAAAACCCTCGCCGCGGTGAGCGGTGCAAGCCGGTCAGAAACCCCTCGACGATTCCCTGGGTCAGGACTTCGATACCGCCGAGCCCGGCGACCTCCATTGGATCGAGGAGGTCGAGACGTTCTTTCGCTCGGCTGGTGGTCACCATAGGCGGCACAACGTACGG
>JAYTTT010000450.1:0-15465 GCA_043744895.1 Gemmatimonadota bacterium
GTCCTCGACTATCTCCGGATCGGGACAGCGGAGGGCGCTCGGCTCATTGCCGGGGGCAACCAAGTCGGGACTGAGGGTAACTACGTCGCTCCGACGCTGTTCACCGGCGACAACCGGATGCGGATCGCGCAGGAAGAAATCTTCGGACCGGTCCTGGTCGCGATCCCGTTCAAAGACGAGGCCGATGCGCTGGCCCAAGCCAACGACGTCAAGTACGGTCTGGCCGCCTACCTCTGGACCTCCGATGTCGCCCGGGCCCACCGGATGGCTCTCGGCATCGAGGCGGGCATGACCTGGATCAACAGCCACAACGTCCGCCACCTTCCCACGCCGTTCGGCGGGGTCAAGTTCAGCGGTACCCATCGCGAAGGCGGCGAGCATGCGTTCGAGTTTTACACCGAGATCAAGAACGTGGCGGTGCCGCTCGGCAACCACCCGATCCCGCAGTTCGGCAAACGTTAGGCCGGTGACATGACCCCTCCCGAGATCGTTCGCATCGGCCACGTGGTGTTGGCGGTGGCCGACCTGGCCGCGTCGCGACAGTTCTACGTCGATCGGCTCGGCCTCAACGTGCTCCACGAGGAACCGGGCGCCCTCTACCTGCGGGGCGTCGAGGATCGCGAATGGAGCCTCAAGCTCGAAGCCGGCCCGGCCCCGATGGTTCGTCAATTCGGCTTCAAAGTCGGCTCGGAAGCGGCGCTCGACCAACTGGAGGCCGTGGCCCGTGGGGCGGGACTTCCCACCCGGCGGGAATCCGAGCGCGATCGGCCCTCGCTGCTTCGGATCCAGGATCCGTACGGCTTTCCGATGACCTACTACTACCAGTCGGTCCGGCATCCCTGGCTCCTGCAGCGCTACGACCTCCACCGCGGCCCCGGCATTACCCGGATCGATCACATCAACCTGTTCTGCCCCACGGTCGGCGACATGGCCGAGTGGTATCAGCGGACCCAGGGATTTCGGCTCACGGAGTTCACTGAGGACAAGGCCGGGGTCACCTGGGCTGCTTGGATGCATCGCAAGGGCAACGTCCACGATCTCGCGGTCACCAACGGAACCGGCCCCCGGATGCATCACTTCGCCTTCTTCCTTCCGGACGGGAGCCGGGTCACGCAACTCTGCGATATCTTGGCCGGGGCGCGGGCGGAGGCCCATATCGAGCGCGGGCCCGGCCGCCACGGCATTTCCAACGCCTTCTACCTCTACCTCCGTGACCCCGACGGCCACCGGATCGAGCTGTACAGTTCGGACTACCTCACGGTGGACCCTGACTTCGAGCCGATTCGCTGGGATCGGGACGACATCCGCCGCCAGCAACTGTGGGGCGGCCCGGCTCCAAAAAGCTGGTTCATCGAGGGGTCGGCCGTCGAGGCGTTCAACGGTGGCCCGTCGCCTGTCACCGACTCGGTGCTGTCGGGCATCCCGACCTACATCGCATGACCGGTACCGTCTTCGCCGCGGCCCTCAACCGTCGGGAAACCCTCGAGGCGTTAGGCGAGGCCCTGTCCCGGGACCCCTACAAGTCGCCACCCAAGGCTCCGGTCCTCCACCTCAAACCGGCCAACACCTGGATCGGCCCGGGCCAGCCGATCCCCTGTCCGCCCGACGTGCCGGCGCTCCGGATGGGCGGCACCATCGGGCTGGTGATCGGGCGAACCGCGTCGTCCGTGGCCGAGACCGACGCCTTGTCCTATCTGGGGGGCCTGGTCGTGGTCAACGATGTCAGCATCCCGTACCAGTCGCACTATCGACCGGCCATCAAGCAGCGCTGTCGGGACGGGTTCTGCCCGATCGGCCCGGTGGTCGTCCCGGCCGGTCCGATCGACCCCGATCGGCTCGAGGTCGTCATCGAGGTCGACGGGAAGGTCCAGAGCCGCACCTCCGGCATCGGCTTGGTTCGCGGGGCTGCCCGGCTGGTCGCGGACGTCTCGGAGTTCATCACCCTTCAACCCGGTGACATCCTGCTCCTGGGCGAGCCTCACCAACCCCCGCTCGCAACGCCCGGCCAACTGGTCCGTATCATCGTCGAAGGCGTCGGCAGCCTGGAAAATCCGGTTCGGTGGGAATGAAACGAGCGCGGGTGATCTACCAGTGCGCCGAATGGGCCGTCACCGAGGCCGACGGGATGGCCTGCCTGCCCGACGGCCGGCGGCTGGCCGAGACCGAAGTGACCTGGCTGCCTCCGGTGATTCCCCGGACGATCTTCGCGGTCGGGCTGAACTATGCCGATCACGCCCGGGAGCTGGCCTTCACTCCGCCCACCGAGCCGCTGATCTTTCTCAAGAGTCCGAATACGATCTGCGGACACCGGAGCACGATCCGCCGCCCGGCGGATGTGACGTTCATGCACTATGAGTGTGAACTGGCCGTGGTGATCGGCCGCGCCGCCCGCCGGGTCGGGCGGGCCGAGGCCCTCGACTACGTGGCGGGGTACACGGTGGCCAACGACTACGCCTTCCGCGACTACCTCGAGAATTACTACCGGCCGAACCTCCGCGTCAAAAGCCGCGACCACGCCACGCCGCTCGGCCCCTGGCTGGTCGATCCCGCTGACGTGCCCGACCCAGCCAATCTCGTCCTTCGGACCACGGTCAACGGCCACGAGACCCAGACGGGGTCAACCAGCGATATGATCTTCTCGGTGGCGTGGCTAATCGAATACTTGAGCGGCTTCCTCACCCTTTCGCCTGGCGACCTGATTCTCACCGGAACCCCCGATGGCCTGGCGAACGTCCAAGTCGGCGACGTCGTCACCACCGAGATCCTGGGTGTCGGTAGCCTGACCAGCACCATTGTGGGAGACTAGAAGCGATGCCCCATCTCGTCGTCGAGTACACCGACAACCTCGGCCCGGCGGCCCGAATCCCCGAGCTCCTCGCCAAGGCCAACCGAGTGCTGATCGATCAGGATGGCGTCTTTCCTACCGGCGGGATTCGGTCCCGGGCCCATCGGCTCACGGAATACGCCGTCGCCGACCAAGCGGGCGACTACGCCTTCGTCCACGCCCGCCTCACCATCGGCGCGGGGCGCTCCGACGCGGTCAAGCGCCGGGCCGGCGAAGCCTTGTTCGCGATGATTAAGGAGCACTTCGCCGATCTGTTCGCCAACCGGGCGCTGGCCCTCTCGTTCGAGCTCCACGAGACCACCGAGGCCTGGACCTGGAAGCACAACAACCTGCACGCCCGGCTCAAGAAGCCGTGAGCCCCGGAGGCTCCGTGGACCCCACGCTTTATTCCGAACTGGCGCGCCGCCTCGACGAGTCCGAGCGAAGCCGGAAGCAGATTCGCCAGTTTTCGCTCGAGTTCCCCGACATCACCATCGCCGATAGCTACGCGATTCAACGCGAGTGGCTGGCCATGAAACTGGCGGCCGGACGCCAGGTGAAGGGCCACAAGATCGGCCTGACCTCGAAAGCAATGCAGTACGCCTCCAACATCTCCGAGCCCGACCACGGCGTCCTCCTCGACGACATGTTCTTTGCCAACGGGGCCACCATCCCGCCCGGTCGTTTCATCGTGCCGCGAGTGGAGGTCGAACTGGCGTTCGTGCTGGGCCGGCCCCTTGCCGGGCCGAACTGCACCCTGTCCGACGTCCTGTCGGCCACCGAGTCCGTGGTGCCGGCTATCGAGATCATCGACGCCCGGATCCACCAGGTCGACCCCGACACCAAAGTGACCCGAAAGGTCACCGACACGATTGCCGACAATGCGGCCAATGCGGGCATCGTGCTCGGCGGCCGGCCGTTCAAGCCGACCGACGGCGACATCCGGTGGGTCTCCGCCCTCGGTTACCGAAACGGTGAGATCGAGGTGTCCGGGGTCGCGGCGGCGGTCCTCAACCATCCGGCCAATGGCGTGGTCTGGCTCGCGAACAAACTGGCGCCCTACGGCGTCACGCTCCAACCCGGCGAGGTGGTGTTGAGCGGGTCGTTCGTCAGCCCAGTCCCGGCCCGCCCAGGCGACACGTTCCACATCGACTTCGGCGCCTACGGGTCAATCGACTGTCACTTCGGATAGCCAAGCCGGAGCGCCCCGGCCGGATCAAGCCACAGCGTCACCAGCCGGCCGGCCCGGACGGCCCGCGATAAGGGCCGATCGTCCTCCGGATCGGTCAGCGCTGCCTGCACCACGGCGGCCTTGCCGGCGCCAAACGCGCCGACCCAGAGATGATCCGCGGCCGCGAGCACCGGCATCGTCAGGGAAATTCGCCGGGGCGGCGGCTTCGGCGCATTGGCAACGGGGGTCACCAGCCGATCGAGCACCGCCACGCCGGGGTGGCCGGGGAACAGCGAACAGACGTGCCCATCGTCGCCGACGCCAAGCACCACGAGGTCGAGTCGGCCGGCCGGCCCCGCCACCCCGATCAACGCCCGCTCGGCCGCCGCGGCCGCCTCGGCGTCGGGACGATCGGTCTCGATCCGATGGCACCGCGCCAAGGCGGCGGGCCCGGCGCCGAACAAGAGCCGCCGCGCCATCCCGAAATTGCTGTCCGGCGACTCGACCGGTACGCAACGCTCATCGGTCCAGAAAACATCGGTCGATGACCACGGCAGCGATTCCCCAGCGAGCGCTGGGAGGAACCTTTCGGCAACACTCCCCCCCGGAATAGCCAGCGTGAATCGCCCCCGGGCGGCCACGGCCGCCCAGGCGATCATCGCCACCCGCGCCGCAAACCGGGGCGCCAGGTCGGCTGGGTCACCCACCTCAAGGAGCGGTTCGTTGTTCATGTCAACCATGCCGATCTCGCGCTCCACGGTTGTGGGGGTCGCTATTATTGAACCCGAGCGGATTCTGCTCGAAGATACCGACCACCCTCCAATTCCAGGGAGTCAGCAATGCAGATCGGGATGATCGGCCTCGGACGAATGGGCGCCAACATGGTCCGGCGGCTCGGAGCCGCCGGCCACCAATGCGTGGTGTACGACCGCGACGCCGACGCGGTGACGGCCCTCGCCAAGGATGGCCCCACCGGCACCACCAGCCCGCGCACGTTCGTCCAGGCGCTCGCCACTCCCCGGCTGGTCTGGCTGATGCTCCCGGCCGCGGTGGTCGATCGGGCCATTGATGAACTGGTCCCCCTGTTGTCCCCGGGCGACACCCTCGTCGACGGCGGCAACTCGCACTACCACGACGACATCGCCAGGGCCACCCGACTCAAGAGCCACGGCCTCCATTATGTGGACTGCGGCGTCAGCGGCGGCGTGTTCGGACGGGAACGCGGCTACTGCCTGATGATCGGGGGCGAGGCCGAGCAAGTCCATCGGTTCGAACCGATCTTCGCGGCTCTCGCCCCCGGCGGCGGCGCCGCTCCCCCCACCCCTGGGCGGAAGGCCGATCTCGGCTCGGCCGACCAAGGTTACCTCCATTGCGGCCCGGCCGGGGCCGGCCACTTCGTCAAGATGGTGCATAACGCGATCGAGTACGGGATGATGGCGGCGTACGCCGAAGGCTTCAACCTCCTCCACCACGCCAACGCCGGCAAGCAAAGCCACGCCGTCGACGCCGAAACCACCCCGATGCGGCAACCGGAACACTACCAGTACGACTTCGACATCGGCGAAATTGCCGAACTGTGGCGACGCGGCAGCGTCGTCTCCTCCTGGCTCCTGGATCTCTCGGCCCAGTCGTTCGCGGCCGACCCCACGCTCGACCGGTTCGCCGGCCGGGTCTCCGATTCGGGCGAGGGCCGCTGGACTCTGGCGGCGGCCAATGATCTCGCGGTGCCGGCCTACGTCATGGCGGCGGCGCTGTTCAGCCGGTTCGAATCCCGGGGCGAGGCCGAGTTCGGCAACCGGTATCTCTCCGCCCTCCGGCTCGCCTTCGGTGGCCATGTCGAGCGAGGCGGCAAATGACCGAAGCCCGATCCGATGTGCTGGTGTTCTTCGGCGTCACCGGCGACCTCGCCTACAAGAAGATCTTCCCGGCCCTCCACGCCATGGCGAAACGCGGCGTCCTCGACATCCCGGTCGTCGGAGTCGGGATGTCCGACTATTCGGTTCCCCAGTTGATCGAGCGGGCCCGCGCCAGCATTACCGAATACGGCGGCGGCGTCGACGAACCGGCATTCTCTTCCCTGGCCTCCCGGCTCCAGTATGTCCGAGGCGACTATCGCGACCCCGCCGTCTTCACCCGGCTCAAGGCCGCGATCGGAACCTCCACCAACCCCCTCCACTACCTCGCGATTCCCCCGTCCCACTTTCCGTTGGTAGTCGGCGGACTCGACCAATCGGGCTGCGCGACCGACGCCCGGGTGGTGCTGGAGAAGCCGTTCGGCCGAAGTCTTCAGTCGGCCCGCGATCTCAACAAAGTGCTCCACGCCACCTTCGACGAATCGGAGATTTTCCGGATCGACCACTACCTCGCCAAGGAAGCGGTCCAGAATCTGCTCTATTTCCGGTTCGCCAATGCGTTCCTCGAACCGGTCTGGAACCGCCAGTACGTCGAGTCGGTCCAGATCACCATGGCCGAGCGCTTCGGCGTCACCGGCCGGGGCAAGTTTTACGAGGAGACCGGCGTGGTTCGCGATGTGATCCAGAACCACCTGGTGCAAGTCATCGGGTTCCTCGCCATGGAGGCCCCGACCAGTGCCTACCCGGAAGCGATCCGAGACGAGCAGGCCAAGATCCTCAAGTCGATCCGTCCGCTCGACCCGGTCCAATTCGTCGCGGGACAATACCAAGGATATCGGCAGGAAGAAGGCGTGGCGCCGGGCTCGAAGGTGCCCACCTACGGGGCCATCAGCCTCGAGGTCGACTCGTGGCGATGGTCCGGCGTGCCGTTCTTCGTCCGGGCGGGCAAGAGCCTTGCCACCACCGCCACCGAAGTCATCGTGGAGTTCAAAGCGCCGCCCCGGGTCGTCTTCAAAGAAGCGGCGCCGGCCATGGGCAACTACGTCCGCTTCCGGCTCGGCCCCGACGTGGTCATCGCGCTCGGAGCCAGCGCCAAGAAAGCCGGCGAGGCGATGGCCGGCCAGCCCACCGAACTCTCGCTTGTCCGCCAGAAAGACGCCGACGAACGCGACGCCTACGATCGGCTCCTCGGCGACGCGATGATGGGTGACGCGTCGTTGTTTGCCCGCCAAGATGCGGTCGAGGCCGCGTGGGCCATCGTCGATCCGCTGCTCGATCTCGACCGGGAACCCGAGCCGTACCGCCCGGGAACCTGGGGCCCCCTCGCAGCCGATCAGCTCACCGACCGGGTCGGGGGCTGGAACACCCCCTCATGAACGTCCTCGTGATCGACGTGGGCGGAACCCATATCAAGGTCCATCGATCCGGCCGGGATGAGCCGCTCAGGATCGACTCCGGACCGGATCTCACGGCCGAGGCGATGGTCGACAAAGTGAAGGCGGCAACGAAGGGCTGGCCGTTCGACGTGGTCTCGATCGGTTTGCCAAGCCCGGTCGTGAAAGGGCACCTCCTTCACGAACCCGTCAACCTCGGTGGCGGTTGGGTCGGGCTCGATTTCGCCGCCGCGTTCGGGAAGCCCGTCAAGCTGATCAACGACGCCGCGATGCAGGCCCTCGGCTCCTATCGAGGCGGGCGAATGCTGTTCCTCGGCCTCGGCACCGGGCTCGGATCCGCGGCGATTTTTGACGGGGTTCTCCAGCCGATGGAACTGGCGCACCTGCCCTATCGGAAGGGAAAGACCTTCGAGGACTACGTCGGGGTCCGGGGGCTTGAGAAACGGGGTCCCGTCAAATGGGCCCGCCACGTCCACCTCGTCGTCGAAAAGCTCCGCGAAGCGCTCCAGGCCGATTCCGTCGTGCTCGGCGGCGGCAACGCCAAGAAATTGGAGACGTTGCCCGAACATGCCACGTTAGGCGACAACGCCAATGCTTTCATCGGCGGCGAACGGCTCTGGGGAGGCGACCGGGGCTGAACCACCCTTGCTCGGCTCGGATCCTCGATCTATTATCGACAGTCATTAATTATTCATGATCGAGGATCCGCTCATGTTCGATCGACCCCTGCGCCTGACCGGGCTCCTGGCAAGTTCGCTCAGCCTGATCGCCGTCACCCCGGCCGCCGGCCAGACCCCACCCGAGAAGAAACCGGCTACCCTCCCCGCGATCGAAGTGGTCGCCACCCGGCGGCCCGAGGCGCCCCACGACGTGCCGGCCTCGATCGAAGTGATCGGGGGCGACGATCTCCGCGCCCGCGGCGTCCGGTCCCTTCGGGATGCCTTGGCCCTCGCGGCCGGCGTGGCGATCGCGCCCGGTGGCGACGGTGGCCCGGCGAGTGCCGTGCCCGAATTCTGGGGGCTCCGGGAGTTCGACGCCTTCCTGCTGGTCGTGGACGGCGTCCCGTGGGGCGGCGCCCTCAATCCCGCCCTCGCGACCCTGAATCTCCGCGATGTCGCCCGAATCGAGATCCTCCGCGGACCGGCGCCCGTCACCTTCGGCGCCACGTCCTTTGTCGGGGTCATCCATGTCGTCCACAACGCCGCGGCAGCCACCAGCCGAACGGTGGCCGTCCACGGTGGGAGTTATGGCACCGGTGGCATCGCGACTGATTTCGCGGTCCCATCCGGCGGCGCCTGGAAGTCCCGGGCGTCGGTCGACCTCGACCGGCGCGGCTTCAAGGACGCCCGCACCGCCTATCAACGAGGCCACGCCCTCTGGCGGACCGCCAAGTCCCACGGCGACCGGAGCACCTGGTTCACCGGCGACCTGACCCTCCTTCGCCAGGATCCGGCCAGTCCCCATCCCCGCCAAGGCAAGGTCTTGTCGGCTGCGGTACCGCTCGACGCGAACCACAATCCCCGAGACGCTCATCTCGACGAGAACCGATTTGCCGCCTCCGGCGGCTGGCAGCGCCCGGTCGGCCAGGGGTCCCTCTGGGGCACCACCCTGTCGTTCACCCATTCGTCGCAGCGGATCCTCCGGGGGTTCTTGACCGATATTTCCGCCGGGCCGAATAACGCGTCGGGGTTCAAGGAAAACATCGACGTCAACGATCTCTACGCCGACACCCACATCCTCTGGCCGGCCCAGTCGAAGGTCCGGTTCATGACCGGCGCCGATGCGCTGTTCGCCAACGGCGAGGCCAAGGGAGCAACGTTCACCTACACAGCCCCGTTGACCGGAACCTCGGCGACCGCCGTTCCCGAGCCCGCAACGCTCGACCGGGATGCCGAAACCCGGCGGCTCTTCCTCGGTGCCTACGGGTCCGCCGAGTGGCAGGCGACCAGCCGGGTCACCTTCTCAGGGGGGCTCCGTTTGAACGCCACCTCCGAGCGCCGGGGCGAGACCGGCGCCGTCTCACATTCCCGGATCAGCGGCAGCCTCGGCGCGCTCTTCGGCCTCTGGGAACAGGGGGCGAACCACGTCCGCCTTTTCGGGAACTTCCGAAGCACCTTCAAGCCGGCGGCGTTCGATTTCGGTTTGGCCGAGAACGAGGGGATCCTCGAGCCGGAAACGTCTCGCAGCTACGAGGGCGGATTGAAGCTCCGGGCCGCCGACGGGCGGTTGGACGTCGAAGCGAGCGTGTTCCAGATGGACTTCAACAACCTGGTCACCGCCACCGTCGTCAGCAACCTGCCTGCCCTGATCAACGCCGGGAAGACCCGCTTCAACGGCTTCGAGGTCGCCTCCGATTTCCGGCTCCCGCACGCGATCTTCGCACGGGCCAGCTACAGCTTCCACGACGGGAAGTTCGTCGACTTCGTCCAGACCTTCGACGGGACTCCGACCCAGCTCGCCGGTAAGCGCTTCGAGATGTCGGCGCGCCACTTGGCGTCGGCTGGGCTGTCGTTGTCTCCCGGTACCGGCGTCATCGCCAACGTGAACGTCAACTACTCCGGCGATCGTTACCTCAACAAGCGCAACACCGCGCTGGCGCCCGCGTTCGCCACCGTAGACGCGGGCATTGGGTACCGGACTCGCCGGGCCGAGTTTCGGCTTGACGGGCGGAATCTCAGCAACCGCCGGGACCCCGTCTCCGAAAGCGAGTTCGGCGACGCCCAGTACTACCGGATGACCGCGCGTACCGTCGAAGCCGGGATCGTAGTGACCTACTAGGCCGTCGCGTCGATCGGCAGCGTCACCCGGAATTCGGTCCGCCCCGGCGTCGAGGCCACCAGTTCCAGCCGCCCCGCGTGCATCTCCGCGATCCGCCGGGCGATCGGAAGCCCGAGACCAGCCCCGCTCGTCTCGCTGTTCTCGGCCCGCGAACGGGCCGTATCGACCCGGAAGAACCGCTCGAAGATCTGGACGTGAGCCGCCGGCGGAATCCCGGGTCCCGGATCCACCACCGTGATCTCGCACTCCTCGCTGCGACGGGTCATTTCCACGGTGACAACCCCGCCCCTCGGTGAGTACTTGATCGCGTTGTCGAGCAGATTGAGCACCAAACGTCCGAGCAGGTCGGCATCGCCCCGAGCCGGCGCCTCGACCAGCCGGCTCAGCTCGATCCGAACCCCGCGGCGGTCGGCAACCCCGTGCACCGCCCGGACGGCGCTATCCACGACATCCTCCAGGTAGAGCGGCTCATGGCGAGCCACCAGGTGACCGGCATCGGCCCGCGCCAACAGGAACAGTTCGTCGACGATCCGAGTCAGCCGCTGGGCGGCATCCTGCATCACGCCGACTGAGGCCCGGTACTCCGATTCCGGCCGATGGTCCCGGGAGAGGGTCACGTCCGCCTCGGTCCGAAGAATCGCCGCCGGCGTCCGAAGCTCGTGCGACGCATCCGCCACGAAGCGTCGTTGCTGGGCGAAGGAGCTCTCGAGCCGGTCGAGTAACCCGTTCACCACCCGAGCCAGCCCGACCAGTTCGTCCCCGCCGCCAACCGAAAGCCGCTGGTCGAGACTGCTGGCGGTGATCTGGGCCGCCTCGGCGCTCATCGACGCCACCGGCGCCAGGCTCCGCCGGGCGAGGAGGTAGCCGCCGGCGGCCGCGCAGAGAACGAGCACCGGAATGGCGACCAGAAACATGGCCCGAATCCGCTCCAGCATCGCTTCGATCTCGGCGAGGGGGTAGGTGCCGGTCAGACTGAATCGCCGCCCGTCGACCACCAGCGGATGGGCGATGACCCGGTAATCGCCGCGGTCGTCGCGCACCGTCAACGAGCGGGTCTCGCTCAGATCGAGCCCTCGCAGGGCGGCAACCATCCGGGCCCGCACCGCCGAGTCGCCGAGGGCCACCACGACCCCGATCGGCCGAGCGGAATCCAGAATCGCAATCTCGAGGTCGCGAAACCGGACCTCGGCCACCGTGCTCCGCATCGCCTCGACCGGGCTCAATGCCAGCCGCCGCTCCGCCGCAATCTCGCCGGACAATGCCGTCAGGGCGTCCCCGATGAACCGGTCGGTGCGACGGTTGAGCGTCCCCGCGAAGACGAGGTAGCTGGCGACCGCAAAGGCAATCAGGGGTAGCGCAAGCAGGACGGCATACCACGACGTGAGTCGGGCCCGAAGCGACGATGGCCAGCCGGGCATCGACTACTTCCGGCGCCGGGCGGGCCGGGAACGGGCTCCGCGGTTGGACGGACGGGGGTCCCCCTCCAGGCGGAAGCCGGTTCCCCGCAATGTGGTCAGGAGCGCCACCTTCTCGCCGTCGTCGATCTTCCGGCGAAGCCGGGCCGCATACACGTCGATGATGTTGGAGAAGGAATTCCGAGCGTCGTCCCAGACGTTGGTCATGATCTCGGCCCGGGTCACGACCCGCCCGGCGTTCCGGGCCAGATACACCAGGAAGGCGAACTCCTTGGCGGTGAGGCCGATCTCCCGCCGGTCCCGGCGCACGGCATGACGAACGGTGTCGATCACCAGGTCGCCCACGACCAGCTGGGCGGGCACCACGTCACCCCCCCGCCGGGTGGCCGCCCTCAAGCGGGCCAGTAACTCCCCGAAATCGAACGGTTTCGTCAGATAATCATCGGCGCCCGAATCCAGTCCCGCGATCCGTTGTTCCACCCCGTCGAGCGCGGTCAACATCACGATCGGCACCCGGCTGCCCCGTTCGCGAAGGGTCTGGCACACCACGATGCCGCTTTTCGCCGGGAGAAGCACGTCGAGGATGATCGCGTCATAGTCGTTCGCCGCGGCCAGCGTCAGGGTCTCTGGCCCGGTGGCTGCCTCATCCACTTGGTACGAGGCCTCCCGAAGGCCCCGGGAAATCGAGGAACGGAGTTGGCCATCGTCTTCGGCGAACAAGATCCGCATGGCATGCAATCTACGAGGGGCGAGCGGGTTGTGGGGAGCAAGCCTGGCGGCGAACGGCTCTGGACGAATTAGGTCCGGTCCAGCCGGTACCCGACCTTGCGGACCGTCACGAGGTGCCGCGGCGTCGAGGGGTCCTTCTCCAGCTTTCGTCGCAGCTCGGCGATGTGGGTGTCCACGGTACGGCTCAGCACGCTGGCCTGATAGCCCCACACTCGGCGCATCAGATCCTGCCGACTGAGCGCGGCGCCGGTGGCGTCGATCAACGCCCATAAGAGGTCGAACTCCTTGGGACTCAGCGCCACCTCCTTCGCCCCGTGGCGAACCCGGCGGACTGCCGGGTCGACCTCGATATCTCCAAACGTGACCGCGGCCACGCCAGGGCGCTCCGGACGGGCCCGGCGCAACAGGGCTTCGACCCGAGCGAGCAGCTCGAGGACCCCAAACGGCTTGGTGACGTAGTCGTCGGCCCCGAGCTTGAGCCCGCGGACTTTGTCCTCCTGCTGGCCCCGAGCTGTGAGAATCAGAATCGGCGTTTTGTCGTGCCGGGAGCGGACCAATCGCAACACCCTGAGGCCGTCGATCCCGGGGATCATCAGATCGAGGATCACCAAGTCAAACCGGCTCGCCTCCAGCGTGGCAACGGCCGCCGGACCGTCACCCACCACCTGGACGTGGTATCCCTCGATCTCCAAGTTATTGCTGAGCCCGAAGGCCAAGTCGGCGTCGTCTTCGACCACCAGGATTCTCATCATCCGACCGGCAGCCTAACGACAACGCGGGCCCCCCGTGGCTCGGCCGGCTCGACCCAGCAGGTCCCGTGGTGCAACGTCACCAGATCGCGGACCGTGGCCAGCCCGATCCCCGCGCCGGGCCCGCCAGGTCGGCCGCGATCGCCGCCCGAGAAACCACCGCGCGATCGGCGATGGCCCCTACCGTCGGGTAGAGCCGGCCGGCCAACGCCGCCCCAAGCCGGGTGGCCACCCCCTCGGCGCCGAGACCGGCGTAGTCGCCAAGGACCCGCTCCGCCGTCGCTCGGTGATCGCGCGCCGTGAGGTAGGCCTCGCCGGCGAGCAGAGCCGCAAGCCCGGCAACCCCAAACAGGGCGGAAGCGACGAATCGGGTCCGGAACTCCATCGAGTCGAAACCAATCACTCCGCCGGGTCGACCCGAATCAGGTTGACCGTTTCCTGACAGAACCCTTGCTGAACCGCCATCCGGTCGAACGACCGGCGCGGTAAGATTGAACCATCCGTCGAACTCCACCCCTGGAAGGACCTGTCATGACCTTCACCCGCGCCCTCACCGCTGTTCGGATTGGCATCTTCCTCTTGGCCCTAGCGGTATTCGGGACAACCGGTGCCGCGCAGACACTCAGAAAGTTCCCGCCCGATTCGCTAGTCAACACCCTCGTCATCCCGCACTCGACCCCCGTGCTCCAAGTGATCGGCATGATGCGGAATTTCACCGGCAACCTCGGCGTCCGGTGCCCGTTTTGCCACGAGGGCATCGAAGGCCAGGACCTGACCACCTTCGACTTCGCGTCCGACACCAAGCGGACCAAGCTGGTGGCGCGTCAGATGATGAGGATGGTCGAGGAGATCAACCGCCGGCTCGATACCCTGCCCGAGCGGCCGCCCCAAGGGCTCCGGGTCACCTGCGCCACCTGTCACCGGGGCGTGACCAGACCGGTTCCCTTGGCGACATTGCTGACTGACGTTGCCCAAGCATCGGGGGCCGACTCCGCCGTGGCGACCTATCGGGCCCTGAGACAGCGGTACTATGGTGGGGATGCCTACGATTTCACCGAGTTCTCCCTCAACAGCGCCGCCTTTCGGCTCGGCCGGGCCAATCGATTCGACGAGGCCTTCCGGCTCCTCCAACTGAATGCGGAATTGTTCCCTAACTCCTCGGCCATGGAAGTCTTCCGGGGCAACATCCAGTTGATGCGCGGCGACACCACCACCGCGGCGGTGGCCTTTCGGGAAGCCGTCCGCCGGGATCCGAAGAACGAAGAGGCGCTGGGCCGGCTTCGGGCCATCGGCCGACAGCCGTAGCTGGGGTCCGCCTTTCCAGCGCCCTGGGGTCTGGTTAAGCTATACCCGACCTCATGACGATTCGAATTGGCGACGACGCACCCGACTTCACAGCCGACACCACCGAAGGCACCATCCGCTTCCATGAGTGGATCGGCGACCATTGGGTCATCCTGTTCTCGCATCCGAAAGACTTCACCCCGGTCTGCACCACCGAGCTCGGCTCGATGGCCGGCTTCAAATCGGAATTCGACAAGCGTGGCTGCAAGATCCTCGGGCTCAGCGCCGACCCGGTGGCCGACCACACCCGCTGGGTCGGCGGCATCAAGGAAACCCAGGGCCACGCCGTCACCTACCCGCTCATCGGCGACCCAGACCTGACCGTGGCGAAGCTCTACGACATGATTGACCCGAACGCCACTGGCGGGAAGCGTACCGCAGCCGACAACGCCCCGGTGCGATCGGTGTTCGTGATCGGTCCCGACAAGAAGGTCAAGGCCATGATCGTGGATCCGATGAGCACCGGGCGGAATTTCAACGAAGTGCTCCGGTTGCTCGATTCCGTCCAGCTGACGGCTAAGCACACCGTGGCCACGCCGGTCAATCGGACCCCGGGTCAGGACGTCATCATCCCGACCTCGGTCTCGGACGAGGCGGCCAAAGCGAAATACCCCGATGGGTTCACGACCCACAAGCCGTACTTGCGCACCGTCAAGCAACCACAATAGCGATGGACTCGATTCACCAGCAGGCTACGTTCTATCGCGCCGCCCTCCTGCTCGGGCTGGTGCCGGGAGACGACGTCGTCCGTTGGGCCGAATCGGTCATCGCCCAGGCAGCCGTTCCGCTGTCCCCGATCCTCGATGTCGCGATGACCCCACGGGGCGATCTGACCGCCCTTCGCGCCGCCCTCCAGCCGCTCGCCGCTCCGACCGAGTCGGCCGAGGTTTGTCGAGCCATTCTCGTCCTCGCCGCCGCCGACTGGGCGTCGGGGCGGCGGTCCATCCAAGACACCATTGTCGTCCTCGAGCAAATCAGGACCCACCTCTCGGTTCCAACCGCCTGGGCGCGAGACATCGAGACCCTCGCCGATGAGTCCATGCTGGCTGTTGCCGGTGTCGTCGGCCGGCCCGAGGCGGCCGAGGCAGCGGTCGCCAGGTGGTTGGCCCGATTCGACCAACGGTACCACGGGATCCGATGGAACGAGCCGGCCGAAGCGGCGGCGTTCGTCGCCGCGCTGTCTCGGGTCATCCACTCGCCGGAGGGGC
>JAYTTT010000451.1:0-15382 GCA_043744895.1 Gemmatimonadota bacterium
TGTGGTGCCGAGACGCGAAATCGGGTGCCCGGGGGCGGATCGGCCAGCAACGACCCGTGGAGGCCGCCGTGCAGCTCAATGCTGGAACCGATGTCGACCGGGCGCGTCTTGGCCCGTGGTCGAGTCGCTGTCAATCCGAGTTCCTCGGAAGGAGGCCCGCGATGCGGTCGAGGCTGAAGTTGTGGGACGTGAAATAGTCGTCGATGAAGGTGCACAGCGCATGGGCGTAGTTGCATCGCGACTCCTGGCCGCCGGCCAGGCTGCCGTCAAAAGCCGGCAACGTCGAGCAGCCGTTCTTCCAATGGCATCCGGAACAGACCCGCGCGACCAACGCCCGGTCCCGCGCGAAGGAGGCCCGATACGGACGGGCCGCGAGGACGTCGTCGATCGGTTGCTCGAAAATGTTGCCGAGCGCCCAACGCCCGTCGTAGGCCTCATGGGTCTGGTAGAGCATGCCGTCCGTATTGACGATGAACGCCCATTCGCCGAACCGCCGATCATACCTCCACGTCGGCGAACCATTGCGACACCGCGCCACCGTCGCGATGCAGTCGTCGATGGGGAGCACGGACACCCGCCGCTTCTGCTCCACCCAATGGACGAAGAGCCGAGCCAATGCCTCTTCCGCCTGAGTGACGGTGAGGGCGAACGACGCATCGGGCGTGTTGAGCGGTGCGGCAAACATCGGCAGAAATCGAACGGAGACGCCCAGTGACTGGTAGAAATCGTAGATGTCGGTAATCCGGGGAGCCGTGTGCGCCCCGAGCACGGTGATGGCGCCAAACGGTAACCCGGCGGCGCTGACCCGGTCGACGTTTCGCATGATCTGCTCTTCCGTCTCTCGGTTCCCGAGCGACAGGCGCACCCCGCCGACCACGTCGCACGAAACGCCCAACTCGACTCGTTCGGACTTGAGGAGCTCGATCTGTTCGTCGGAGATCCGGTACAGGTTGGTCTGCAGGGCGTTGACGACGGCACCGGTCTCGAGCAGGGCGCCGAGTACTTGCCGCTGCATTGCGAACACCGCGCGCAGATAGGGCAGCGGAAGCAGGAGCGGTTCTCCGCCATGCCAAATGATCGTCGTCGTGAACGGCAGAGCCAGCTCGGCGCTTCGCCGCTCGTGGTAGCTCAGGATCGAGCGGAGCAAGCGCTCCCAATCGCCGAGGCTGATTCGCTCAGTCCGGTGGAGCTCGTTCCATTCGTAGCAATAGCGACATCGCAGGTTGCATAGTTTCGAAACCTTGACCACCCAGTTCGTCGTCCCGAGTGGCGGACGCCCGAGCGCCACCGTCAGCCCTTCTTGAACTTCCGGAATGCTTTGAGAGCGGCCGTCTTGATCTTGGGGTTGATCTTCCCGTTCTTGCGCTGGAGCCAGGTAATGGGCCCGATCAACAGCCAGACGCCTCCGTCCGGGTCGGCCCTGGGCTTTCTCCATGCGGCCACCTTCTGAGTGGCGGTGAAGCGGATCAGCGCGCCCTTTTTCGGGCGCTTTGCCTTGGCCGGGCGTTTCGTGGTCTTGGAGCCGGGTCGCTTGAGTGGGGGCATGCGCACCTCCGAGGGAGAGTGGCCCAGAAAGCCTGGGCACGCTTGGCGCGGGTGACGGTAGTCTACTTGGCCAAGTTGCCCGCCGCAATCTCTCCGAGAAATGCCCCCATGGCGCTGGTCACCTGCTCGCGGTTGGTGAGCCACACGAAGTGGTTGGCGGCCGTCAGCTCAATCACGGTCTCCGATTTCATGGCGGCACGGAATCGCCCCAGCTCTTTTTGGGACCTCGCGGCCATCGCCCGAAGGGTCTCGAGTGCCTGCCCACGGCCGATCGAGTCGAGACCGTCCCACCACGCCGGCGATAGTACCACCTCGGGCGATTCGTACCGACTGTAGAATGCCAGGGCCGGCGCGGTGACCCGGTCGTACGGCGGCGGTTCGAGCCCCTTCATGATCGCGCCGAACACCGAACCCGGTGTCACGTCGCGCTCCGGGGCGCCCGGTGGGACCGAAGACGATCGTTGCGCGCAGATCGGCCTCCGGAATCGGTTGGCCGAGCCGGGCCGAGAGGGCTTGCAGCGCGGCGGGCGAAGCGGGGCAATGGCGGCCGGGCTCCGCTGATCGTGACCCGATGATCGGACGCGGCGTCCAGATAGACCAATCGGTGGGCCCGTCCCGGATGACGGGCGGCGAATCCGGTGAGCTCGTCGCCCGCGATCGAGTGTCCGACGAGATTCACCTGAGCGAGACCCAACGAGTCAAGCACAGCCAACAGGTCGGACACTCGGGTCGCAATATCGTACCCTTCCGCTGGCTGGCTCGAAGCGCCAAAGCCGCGGCGAGTGACCGCGATTACCCGGAATCGGTCGATGAACTGCGGGGCGAAGTCGTCGAATACATGCCCGGTGTTCCCGAGGCCCGCGAGGAAGACCAGGGGTTCGCCGGTGCCACCCCACTCGAGGACTTCAAGGGAGACGCCGGGCGAGACGATCCGCCGGGTGGTGTGGGGAGAAGGGTCGCTCCAGGCTTCCGGCCGGCCGGCCCCGAGTGGCTGGGGGTCGCGAGCTTGGGAGCAGCCGGCGACGGTTGTCAGAACCGCGAGCACTTCGAGGTATCGCATCCCTGGTGACTCCTGACGACCGGTTAGTGCTGCTTGCGTCAGACCCTTCCCAGCCTCAAACGGTTGCCTCGGGGTCAGCGTGATGATTCGCGGGATCCACTCGCCGGCCACCGGCACTTTCGAGAATTCGCCCACCTATGGGCTTTCGACTGCCATCAATCGAGCTCGACTGGCGTGACGGCACCCGTCGCGATGCACGCCGCAAAGCGCTTTCGCCGCTGATCGTCAACGCCGGGTAGGTGGTCGGGGGCTGAAACGGAGGTCCTGATCTCTGCGGGACCGGTAGGGCGGACGAATGCCCCCCTACCGGATTTCGGGCCCAACTCTTGGTCAGTTACCGGCGGGTCGGCAGGGCGCGGTCAGACTGCGCGCCTGGCACTCGGCCTCCGGAATCGGAATCTCGGTCGGCACCGTGCCGCCCAGGACCACCGGCGGGATCGTCGCGAGCCGATTGTAACGGCGGGCATCGATCCACCGGGCACCCTGCTCCCAGAGGAGTGAGAACCGCCGGTTGTAGAGGAGTTCGTCCAGCATCGCCCCGGTGGAGCTTCCGGCGGTAAGACCGGTTGGCGCCAGACCACCCGAATTTATCCGAACGAAGTTGAGATCGGCGATGGCCGCCGCTTTGTTGAGGAGGCCGATGTTGGCTTCGGCGCGGAGCAGAATCAGTTCCTCGTTCTTGAGGATCGGAATCGGCGCGCTGGTGTTGGATCGACCGCCCGACAGATAGTTGGTGAACTTAAGTTCGCCGGTGATCGTGAATCCGCCTACGGTCTGGGGCGGATCGCGGGTGGCATTCGCGATCTTGTCGAGCACGCGCTGGTCCATGGCGCCGCCGGGCTGGAGCTGGGCATCCGTCTGGTTCACCCGGAGGGCAAAGAAGCCGGCGCCGTTCAGCGGATCCGAGAGACCGTTCGGCGCGTCACCCGGCCCAGACGAGAAATCATAGGCCGGCCCAAAGCCGAGGGCGCTCGCGCCGAGCGAGAGATAGCTTTGCCCGAGTTCGACGAGCGCGCGCTGGTAACAGGCCGTGCCGCAGCCGACCGAACCATGGAACACTTCGGCCTTGGCCGCGAGGCCGTGGGCGAACTTGAGAAAATCGGCCGGCGTCGAGAAGTCGGCGAATCCGCCCGGGAGGTTGAGCGGGAAGGCAACTGACGCACCGGCCCGGAGATTGGTCTTGGCGCTGTCGAGCAAGGCCCGGATGTAGCTATAGACCCCGTCCTCGGTGAGGAATGGCGGCGGCGCCTCGGAGAGCGACCGTTCGACTGCCACCGGGGCGCCGAGCTTCCCGCGGGCGGCAATGACTTTGAACATCGCCAGAGCCTTCAAGGTCTGGGCGAGCCCAACCCCAGCCGACTTCTGCGCCGCGGAGAGCTGCGCTGTCTTGGCGAGCGCCGCCAGGAAGATGTTGGCGCTCCGGATGTTGGCGAACTCGGCGCCCCAGGCGATCGGCCGCTGCTGCTGGATCGGGCCGTAGTACGGCTCCTGGTAATCCGGCTGGTTGTTGCCCAGGAGGTTGACGCCCTCGCGGCCATAGGAGCCGATGATCCAGATCTCACCGGTGACGCCGGCGCGGGCGCCGACGAAGAGGCCGGTGCCCGCGACGCTGATCTTGGACGGCGTCGGGTTGGTGAGGAGGTCGGCCTCGCTCGGGTCGTTCGAATTCAGGATGTCGAAGCTGCCGCAGCCCATGGTGAGCGTGGCGAGCAGGGTCGTGGCGGTATTGATCGAGAGTAGTCGCATGGTCAGAACCCCACCGAGACCGAGAAGTAGAAGCTCCGGGACGGAGGATAGGGGCCGAGGTCAACGTTTCGGGATACGGCCTGCTGGCCGAAGTTGCTCGACTCCGGGTCGTACCCGGTGTACTTGGTGAACAAGAGCAGGTTCCGGCCCGAGAGCGAGAGCCGGGCCGCGTCGGCGCCGCGGAACAGTTTCTGGGCGATCCGCCGGGGCACCTCGTACTCGATGCTGACTTCGCGGAGCCGGAGATAGGTGGTTGACTCAACGAACGGGGTCGCGATCCCGTCCTGAAGGCAGGCATTGGCCCGCGCCTGGCCCGAGGGCCGGCCGCTGTCCTCGGAGAGCTGGTTGCAGTCGTACAGCGACAGCGTCTGGTTCTGCGCCACGCCGCCCTTCTGCCAGTCCCACAGCATCCCGATCGTGAGGCTCTTGAAGCTGATATCGTTGTTGAGCCCCAGCTTGAAGTCGGGCGTCGAGGTGCCGAGGAAGCTGACGATCGGGTTCCCGTCGGCGTCCTGACCGGTCGTCCCGATGATCTGGTTGATCGGGCGCCCCTTCTGGATGAAGAACTCGCCGTACGCCAGACCGAATCCGGCGCCGAATGGCCGGAAGTCCGGAATCGGGAGATCGATGACTTTGTTGCGGACCAGCTGGAAGGTATTTCGAGTCTCCCACCGGAAGTTCTTGCTCTGGACCGGGGTGACGCCGAGGGCGACTTCGAGGCCCCAGTTCCGAAGCTGGCCACCGTTCAGGAACTGCGTGGTATACCCGGCCGAGGGTGCGGGCGTTCGGGAGAGCAGAAGGTCGAAGGTGTTGCGGCGGAATGCGGTGACCTCGATGCTGGCCCGGTTCTGCCAGAAGGAGGCGTCGAGGCCGGCTTCGATTTCCTTGGTCCGCTCCGGCTTGATGTCGGGCGATCCGGCGGCGCCGCCGACCACCGTGGTAGCGTTGCCGCTGATCGTGTTGCGGCCGCTCAGAACGGTGTACTTCTGACCGAAGAGCGGCTGGTTCCCGATATGGCCGTAGGCGCTCCGAAGCTTGAGCTCCGAACCCCGGCCCAGCAACTCCGGGAATCGGTACGAGGCCGCGAACTTCGGAAAGAGGGAGTAGTGGTCGGTGTTGCCGAACACGCTGCTGCGCTCGGCCCGGAGCCCGGCGGTGACCAGGAGCTTCTCCCGCATCGCCAGGAACTCTTCCTGGCCGTAGAGCGCGAAGGTCCGTTCCTTCGTGTTGAGCTCGATCTGTTCGCCGAAGACGGCGCCCTTGTCGATGTTGGACTGTCCGGGCAGGAGCCCGCGAGCCGTCGCGCTGCTCCGATTGAGCTGCCGGTCCTCGTACTGGGCCCCGAACGAGGTGCTGGCGCGCCACGAGGCGGAGGCCGGCGAGTAGATGTGGATCGCGTTCACGTTCCAGTTCAGATAGCGGCTATCGGCGTTGGCGCGGGTGGCGGTGCCGGGATTCGCCTTGGCCGCCTCGAAGAAGAGCTCGGGCGGTGAGAAGATCTGGGCGTTCTGGGAGAAGAAATCGGCTCCGCCGGCAGCGATGAGCTGGAGCGAACTCCGCTCGCCCTGGTGGGCGAACCAGTCGAGGGTCGCCGCCGAGGTGTTACGGAGGACCTGCTCATCGTTCTTGGCCAGCGCGGCGGTCTGGAGGGGATTGGCCCCGGCGTAGCTGAACGCCGGCGCCGGCCATGAGCCGTCCGGATTCTGGATGAGCGGAATGAAGCTCGGGATGTAGGCCAGCGCGTAGGTGATGCTGGCGCCGAGGTTGTCGTTGTTGGTGAACCCCCGGTCGGCCTGGCTCCGGGCAAAACCGTTCGAGAGCTTGAGTTTCAGAGTGTTGGTGAGCTTCTGGTCGAGATTGATCCGGAGCGCCTGCCGTTGGGCCCCGGTCGTCCCGATGATGCCCCCTTCGCTCTTGACCTCGACCGAAGTGTAGAACCGGGTGTTGTCGTTGCCGCCGCTCAAGGAAAAGACGGTCTCGTAGGCCATCGGCTTGTTGCCGGCCACTTCCTTGAGATGGTCGTACACCGGGAGCTGGCCGCCGACCAGGAAGGGCGCCAGGGTCGCGTCGTCGGTGGAGAAGACGTCCTTCGCCTCCGCCACGGTAAACGCTCGCGGCTTGAACCCGCGGAGCAGCGAGGAGAAGCCGACCCGCTGGGTCACCTCGGCTCGGGTCTTCCCGGACGCGCCCCGCCGGGTGGTGATCACCAGGACGCCGTTGGCCGCCTTGGAGCCGTAGATCGACGACGCCGCGGCCGACTTGAGGACCTCGATCCGCTCGATGTCGTTCGGATTGAGGTCGCCGAGCCGGTTGCCGCCGTCGTCCTGGGCGGCGCCGCTGATCGGATTGCCACTGCTGCCGGTAGCGGTGTAGAGGCCGGTCGGTACGGTGGCGTTGCTGTAGATCACCCCGTCCACGACGATCAGCGGGTCGGCAGCGGCATTGATCGTGTTGGTGCCCCGAATAATGATCTGCGCCCCACTGCCGGGGGCGCCGGAGTTGGTCTGTACGTTGGCGCCCGCCACCCGGCCGGCGAGGGCCTTGTCGAGTGCCGGAGTGGCCACCCGGGCCACCGCACTGCCATCGACCATCGAACTCGAGGTGGCCGCGTTCCGGCGGGAGACCCCGGTTTGCTGGCCGGTGACCACGACTTCCTCGAGCTTGAAGACGTCCGGCGTGAGCTTGATATCGAGGGTGGACTGGCTCGGCTCGACCGTCACCTGCTGGCGAACGTATCCAATCGCGCGGATGAGGAGCTGGAACGAGCCGCCTCGCGCCACGTTGATCGAGTAGCGGCCATCGGCCGCGGACCGGGTGGCGGCGGCGGCGCCCACGACGCTGATGCTCGCGTCGGGAACCGGCCGTCCATTATCGGAGCGAGTGATGGTACCGGTCAGGTCGCGCTGCTGCGCGGCCGCGGTGTGCGGGGAGGCGGACCACAAGCCCGCCAGCAGCAAACCCGACAAACGCCATGGCATGAGGGACTCCGTGAATAGGAAGAATGGCAACTGCCTTGAGAACATACTCCAATGTGGGCACTATGGTGAGGCCGTTCCGGGTGGAAGCGGGCCCGAGGATGGCCGGCCCGGCTCCGGCCCATTCGCCCGAGCCGCATCTTAGATTCAGACATGCCCGAAACCACTCTCGGCCGCTATCGAATCCTCGCCATTCTTGGCGAGGGAGGGATGGGTACGGTCTACGAAGCGGAGCAGGACCAGCCGCATCGGACCGTCGCGCTCAAAGTCATCAGGACGGGGCTGGTGTCGGCCGAGCTGACCCGGCGATTTGAGCGGGAATCCGAGGTCCTCGGCCGGCTCCAACATCCCGGAATTGCCCAGATCTACGAAGCCGGCACCGCCGAGGGACCGCAGGGGCCTCAGTCGTTCTTCGCGATGGAACTGGTTCGCGGTCAGGGCCCTCGACCTGAATCAGCGCCTGGCCCTCTTCACCCGAATTTGCGACGCGGTCCACTACGCCCATCAGCAAGGGGTCATCCACCGCGATCTCAAACCGGCCAACATCCTGGTGGACGATTCGGGGCAACCCAAGATCCTCGATTTCGGGGTGGCCCGGCTGACGGACGTCGATGTTCAGGCGACCCGGCAGACGTCCGTCGGTGAGGTGATCGGGACGCTCCAGTACATGAGCCCGGAGCAGGTGAACGCCGATCCACTCGACATCGACGTCCGGAGCGATGTCTACACCCTTGACGTCATCCTCTTCGAACTCCTGACCGGCCAGCTCCCGTACGATCTCAGCCGACGAATGATCCACCAGGCCGCCAAAATCATTCTGGCCGATGAACCGATCCGAATGAGCACCATCAGTCGGAGGCTGGCCGGTGACGTGGATATCATCGTCGCCAAGACGTTGGAGAAGGAGAAAACCCGCCGCTACGGGTCGGCCGATGAACTGGCCAGCGACGTCCGACGTTTTCTTCGGGACGAGCCGATCCTGGCTCGGCGAGCCAGCGCGGTATATCAGCTCCGAAAGTTCGCCCGCCGGAACCGCGCGTTGGTTGGAGGGCTTCTTCTCGCCGCCGGGATTCTGATCGTGGGGAGCGTCGTGAGCGTCTGGCAGGCCGTTCGCGCCACGGCCGCCGAGCGGTTGGCGGAGTCCCGCCGGGGTGAGGCGGTCGCGGCCAGCCAGTTGGCCGAGCGGCGCCGGGCCGTTGCCGACTCGGCGCTGGCTGTCGCCGATTCGGCCCGAGCCGCCGCGCTCCGGGAACAGGCGGCGGCACTGGCGAGCGCCAAGGAAGCCGTCGGAGAAACCGCCAAGGCGCGGGCCATCAACGGATTTCTCCAACAGATGCTGGCATCATCCGATCCGGCCAATGCCCAGGGCAAGGAACTGAGCGTTCGCGAACTGCTCGATCAGGCGGCGACGGGATCCGGAACCAGCCAATTGACTCAGCAACCGGAAGTGGGGGCCTCGGTCGAAACAACCATTGGCCGGACCTATTTCGGTCTCGGGTTATACGACAAGGCCCGCCCTCATCTTGATTCCGCCTATGCGGTCCGGCGCCGGACCCAGCGGGGCAACTTCGCCGAAGCCGAGCGGCTCTATCGACAGGCGATTCGGCTGACCCGCTCCCGTCACCCCAATGGCGGGCTCGAGGTCGCGGAGAAGCTTTCCGCGTTAGGCCAGTTCTTGAGCTACATCGGACGGGCGGCCGAAGCGACGCCGCTGCTCGAGGAGTCGCTCGCCATCGTCCGTCGAAGCTTCGGCCCGATCCACCCTCGGGTCGTCGATGCCCTGATCGGCCTGACCGACGCGCACATCTATCGACCGGACGCGGCAGGAGCCGAGAAGACGGCCCGCGAGGCGTTGCCGATCGCCAAGACGCTGTATGGGCCAGCTCACCCCGTGGTGGCGAATGGCGTGAGCCGCCTCGCCAGTGCGTTGACATTTCAGCGCCGGGCCGAAGAGGCGGAGCCGCTCCATCGCGAGGCACTCGCCATCCGGATCCAGACCCTTGGGGCCGACCACCCCGACGTTCAGCTCTCCCGAGTCGAATTGGCCCGCTTGCTCCAGGGGCGGGAACGGTTTGCCGAAGCGGACACCCTGCTCCGCGCCGCTCTGCAAGCTCGGCGAACCACCTACGGGGACACCAGCCCGGCCATTGCCTCGAGCCTGATGGATCTCGCGATGCTGGAAAATGCTCGCCAGGATTGGGCGAGTGCCGTCGAGTGGTTTCGCCAGTCGGTGCCAATCTGGCGGGCGGCGGGGATCGAAGATCAAGAGCTCTACGCCTTGGGTGAGATGGCTCGATCGCTCGAGCGACTCGGGAAGCTCGATGAAGCGGATACCGTGCTCAAGGACGTCCTCACCCGACGGAAGGCCCGCTTGGGCGAGAGCCATTGGGCGGTCGGCGCCACCTACGACGTGATGGCCAACGTGGCGGTCGCCCGTGGCCGGCTGGTCGAAGCGGAGTCACTCGCGGTGATGGGCCTCGCGATCCGGAAGCGGGTGTACGGCCCTCGGAGTGCCTTGAGCGCGGACGGATTCGTCGTCGAGGCGAGGGGAGATACCGCGCGGGCTATCCCACTCTTCCGCGAGGCAGTGGCGAACCTGACCGCGTTGCGGCCGCCATCCGACCATGGACTCGTCGCCAACCAGCGGTGGTTGGCGATCGACCTTTGTGCCACCGGTTCGACGGCGGAGGGCGACTCCCTGATCCGGCGCGCCATCGCGGAGACGCCGGCCGATTCAAACTCGGCGTCGCGCTACCGGCTCCAGAGCAGCCTCGGCTTCTGCCTAACGCGGCAGCGCCGCTTCGCCGAGGCCGAGCCGCTGTTGCTCGACGCGGTCAAGGGATTGGAGGCCCTCCGTTTGATAAGTATTGGGCCGAACCCGGAGGAACGACAATCTCAGGAGGGGCACATGACCGTCAAAGATCTTGAACGGCTCTACGACTACGCTTACTAGGCCAACCAGAAACTCTTCGCGGTCGTTTCTCAGTTGACGACGGAACAATTCACCTAGAATGTTGCGGGAAGTTCCGGCTCAGTCCGGAACACGCTGGTGTATATTCTCAGCGCTGAATGGGGCTGGCTCGATCGGTGCGGCGGGCAACCTCGGGGAGCCGCGCTCAAGGCCGACGACTACTCATCTGTGGCCTCTCTGATCGAAGCATGGACCAAGGTCGAGGCGTGGGTCCGAAGGACGAAGACCTGGATCGTCTCGTCGAGTACAAGAACCCGCGCGGTGAACCGCGATCAATGGCATGGGGAGATCTGATGCAGCATGGGGTCGCTGACCTGACCACGAAACGGCCGCACGTCGAGCTGGGGATGCTGCGCGCGATTCAGGTGCCGTAGCGCGACGCTGTGCTGAAACCCGGCCGAATGCCCCTCGTATGAGACGCCAGACGAGGCCACCCTCCCCCCGACCCCCGGGACGCCAGTGAAGCCCAGCACCCAGACCATCGCATCCCTGCTCTCGATCACCCTCCTGCCATTTCACATCGGCGGCGACGTCGCCCTCGGGTTCGACCGGGGCGGGTCTGGGCTCGTCTTCGTCGTGGTGCCCATCCTGCTCGTCGTGGCGTGCGGAACGCTGCTGCTTGCCGAGCGGAGATCGGGGCACGTCATCATGTTCCTCGGCGGGCTCGTGGCGCTGGGCATGCCCATCATCCACCGAAACAACGGGTTCACTGCGGCGGTCGCCCAGTCGCCTGGGGGCCTCTTTTTCATCTGGACCCTCATGGCGCTCGGCGTCACCGGCGGTCTCGCCATGATCCTCTCGGCACGCGGACTGTGGAACCTACGTTCGCGGAAAACCTGATGCTCAGTCGTATGGAGGCCCGGCATATGATCGCCGTCGACGGACGTTACTCCTTCTTGCGAACAAATCGGCCGTCGCTCCGAACGACCCACGTTTTGCCGCTATCGGCCGACGTCGAGAAGATGTGACGAATGAGACCGGGAGCCACGTCCTGTAAAACGTTTGAGGCGTACAGCGTCGCACCGGTGGATGGGTCCGGCAGCCAACCGTATAGCCGCATCGCTCCGTTGACGTAGTCGCCTTCGAATTCGTTCACCTCATTTGAATCATCGTGCCACACCTGGCGCCATTTCTTACGGCCGGTATCGTAGAAGAACATGCTCGTGCCAAGCTGAGCATTGCCGGCACCAGTACCGGACCAACGCTCCAGGAAAACGAATACCCCAGACGACGGTCCGTTCGGCTGACTCCACTGCATCGCGTCGAAGGTGCCGGCCCAGAAAGCGAGTGTGTGAACAGCTCTGCAGGGATAGCGGTGTGCGGGAATGCCATTCACCAACTAAAGTCCCTGGCGGGTGACTTACTGAATTCACGACGAACCGAGCCCAAGGTCGCTTTATGAGCCGGGTCCACTTGGCCAGTATCAACGATGCCCCTGCTATTGCTGCGGTACTTCGCGACGCATTTGTCGAATATGAAGCCTTCGATACCGCTGGGTCACCGCCGCTGGGTACAGGTTCGATATCGCTTCCCTCCCGGGATGAGCAATACGGTGATAGCGCCGGGAACCCGCGACGACGAATTGTTCCAACATGACCGAGCAAGGTATCACCCGCCGCGATTTGCTGAAATCGACCGTCATGGTGACCGCGGCGGCCGCCGTGCCCCCGTTCAGCGCACGCGCGGCGCTGGACGAGAGCATCCGTCTCCTGCCGATGCCCACCCGCATACTCAAGGCGCCCGATGCGAGTCATGAACGAACGGAAAGCTGGGTGCTGTGGCTTCTGGTGGAGGCCGTCGAACCTCGTGCCCTTCGAGTTCGGGCCTTGCAGATCCAGTTGTACAGCGACACCCGCCTGGTCCACACCTCGAGCTTCGACGGGGAAGGGGTGAAGGCGCTGACGATCGTGCCGCCGTTCGGCCCACGACTGCTCGACGGCAGGCCTTCGCCGACCCCGATCTCCTGGCCCCAGGCGGTTCGGATTCGATGCATGGAGCCCGCGGCCGCACGGGTCAACTCGATTTCGGTGAGCCTCGAACTCGCCGAGGCGGGCACAGTCGTCCACGCGAAGGTGGTGCTGCCGGTTGAGCTCTATGAGCAAAAGACGACGCTCATCTATCCTTTCAAGGGCAAGGGCATCATCACCCAGGCGGGGGTTACCAACGGCGGCCACAGAATCGTAGCGGTCAATTCGCCCTTGACGGTGTGGGGCTCGATGACGGCTACGGTGTCAACGTCCCGGGTGGCGGTCGCAAGAGCGAGGACTACGCCGGCTGGGGTCGCACCCTGATCTCCCCGGCTGAAGGCCGCGTCGTCCGCGCCCGCGCCGATCGCCCCGATCAGCCGGATCCTGAAAACAGCGATCCCACTTTCTATGCGCCCGAGTACCCGAAAGGTGGCGATCCCGGCAACCATCTCGTGATCGACCATGGGAACGGCGAGTTCAGTATGATGGCGCACTTCCAGGCCGGCTCCATGCTGGTTCGCGTCGGCGACCGGGTCCACCAGGGCCAACCTCTTGGCAAACTCGGCAGCTCCGGCGACACCAACACACCGCACTCCCACTACCAACTGCAGTCGGGCCCGGATTGGGAGTGGTCGGACGGACTGCCTTGCAAGTTCTCCAACATCGGAGATGCCGTGCTGGTTCGGGGAACCTACTTCGAGGCCACCTAGTCTGGCGAGGAATGTAGCGTTCGGCCGGTGCGTAACATAGCGATCAGCCGGGGCCGACATTAGCGTTCAGCCGAATTGGCTCTCGGGGCTCTCGAGTCGGCCACCGCGCTGGCGTTTTCGCTGATCAAGAACCATCCGTTCGTCGACGGCAACAAGCGGGTGGACTTGCCCTGATTCTGCGGACACCTGTCTAAGCCGCACACGCCTGCCGTATGAGGGATTCCTCGTAGGCCGCCGGGCTGAGATAGCCGAGTGTCGGGTGCCGCCGTTGCGTCGGGACCTTGGGGCGGGCCTGCGCCGTCGGGGCGGGCGTCATCGGCGACCAGGCGGCCCGGTTGGTGCTCTGCCGCCCGAGCACCTTCCCTGTTTGCCAAGCTTCCGCAGAAATCGCTACCTTTGAGGCCGAACCATCTGGAGTGGGCCTGATGACCCGTGAGACCCTCGAAGCCCAGCTTCGCCGCCTGTCCCCGGAGGACCGCGCCCATCTGGCCCGGATCCTCCTCGAAAGTCTCGACGACGAGCCGACGCTCGACCCCGAGTGGCTGGAAGAGGCTGAGCGTCGCGCTGCGGAGCTCGCCTCGGGGTCCGTGGAAGCGACCTCGGCCGCCGACGTCTTTGCCGGTGCTCGTAGCCGCCTGGCCGGATGATCGTTGGCTTTCACCCGCTTGCGACGCAGGAGCTCACGGAAGCCGGACAGTTCTATGAGGGGCGGGCACGGGGCTTGGGCGCGCGGTTCATCGACGCCGCCGAGCACGCGGTCCAGTTGCTGCGGGAGCATCCGGATATAGGCAGCCCAGCCTCGAAGACAGTGCGAAGCTTCCCCGTTGCCCGGTTTCCCTACGCCGTAGTCTATCGGGTCGAGGCGGAACGACTCTTCGTCGTCGCCGTCGCTCACTTCCGGCGACGCCCCAAATACCTCGCGAGCGAGGGCCTCGATGAAAGCCTTGACTCGATCCCGGGTTGCTACCTCGTGCATGCGGCTGCCCGCTGAAAACTCACTAACCGAACCAGCGCGTTGGATCGGCTGTGGGCGCCATCACCATGGGTTTCGGCGAGGTGTTCGTAGAGACGCCGTTCCGGCTCGTCGAAAACATCCGACAGCATGAAGCCCAGCGACCGGAGCCGAGGGGCCCCGATCGAGACCAGGAGGGCTTCCGGCGTCTCCAAGCGGTCGTAAACCGGTTCCTGCTGGTCGATCGTCGCGCCTGGAACCTCGGTGGCGCCCTGGCCGGTCGTCCGTCGTTGATCCGCCGGTGGCCTATGGATCGTTCCGCGGAGCGTTCTGGCCGCCCTCGTTGACTGACGACCCGTTTGACCCGACTTGACGCCGGATCGTCGGCCCTTTCGCAGGCCTCTCACGTCCTGACCGAAGCCCATCGCGCTCGTGCCGCCGAGCCGTCGGAATGGAACGGCGTCCCGTCGCGCCGCGCGATCAAACCGCGGCCATTGACGGGTCGTTCGAGGTCACTTGCGCTCGGTCCGATGCTAGCCTAAGTCGCGCGGAGCGGGGGATTATACCGCGGCCCTCGCAAGAATGAGACGGGCGGCCGGCCGGGGGACGTGGTGCAACTGGCTGGCGGAGTGGCGGTTGGGCGGCGACTGGGTATGATTGGAGTCTGACTTATGCTGCGACCGAGCGGCTCCGACGCATAAGCAAAGGTTAGGCGTCTTCACCATCATTGCCCGTGCCGGTAGCCGAGCGTTCCAGGCGTGCCTTGGTCTTGGCAGGCAACTAAGCGTACCTTGTACCGTACGTCCAACAGGATCACCCGATGCCCAAAGTGCCCCCGATCATCCCGATTACCGACTTCCGCCAGGACGCCGCCCGGGCGCTTGACCAAGTGCGCAAGTCGCGCGCGCCAGTGGTCATCACCCAGCGCGGCCGGGCGGCGGCGGTGATGCAGAGCGTGGAAGCCTACCAGCAGGGCGAGCGAGAGCGGCAGCTCCTACACCTCCTGGCAGCAGGGGAGCATGAGATCGCCCTGGGCAAAGGCCGGACCCTGGACGCGGTCCTCGCTGACGCCGATCGACTCCTTCGCGACGCCGAGGCGTGAAGGTTCGGTTCAGTCCGACCGGCGAGCGCCAGTTCCTCAGCGTCGTCGCGTACATCCTGGCGGACCGGCCCGCGGCCGCGCGGCGGTTTCACGGGCGGGCCCTCGCGGCTCTACGGCGACTTGAGCGGTTCCCGGAGTCCGGCCGCCGGATCCCGGAGTTTCCGGAACTGCCCTACCGGGAAGTGGTGCTTCGCCCGTATCGATTCTTCTACCGGGTGGCGCGGGACACCGTCTGGATCGTCGGCGTCTGGCACGGCGCGCAACTACCCGCCGAGCCTCTCGCTCCCGAAGACGCCTCACCCAGCGTTGCCGCCGGACGGGCGCCAAGGTTCCGTTTGACAGTCGCGGCCGTGC
>JAYTTT010000452.1:0-3877 GCA_043744895.1 Gemmatimonadota bacterium
CGAACAGCCGCGATGCCTCGACCGCATCCTCCAGCACGACCCGCAAAATGGTCCGCTTCTCGGGGTCCATCGTCGTGTTCCAAAGCTGCCCCGGGTTCATTTCCCCGAGCCCCTTGTACCGCTGGATGTTCACGTTGCTCTTGCCCTCGGGGCCGGCCAACCGCTTGATGTACTCGTCCCGCTCCGGCTCGGTGTAGGCATAGAACTCTTCCTTGCCACGCGCCACCCGGTAGAGCGGCGGCTGGGCGATGTAGACGTAGCCGGCGTCGATCAGCTCGGGCATCTGCCGGAAGAAAAACGTCAAGAGCAAGGTCCGAATGTGCGCGCCGTCGATGTCGGCGTCGGTCATCAGGATGATCTTGTGATATCGCGCGTCCTCGAGTTTGAAGTCTTCCTTGACGCCGCAGCCGATCGCCGTGATCATCGCCCGGATTTCCTCGTTGCCGAGAATCTTGTCGATCCGGGCCCGCTCGACATTCAGGATCTTGCCCCGGAGCGGCAGAATCGCTTGATGGGACCGATCCCGGCCCTGCTTGGCACTTCCGCCGGCCGAGTCGCCCTCGACCAGGTAGATCTCGCAGAGTGCCGGATCGTCGAGCGAACAATCGGCCAGCTTGCCGGGCAGGACCGCATTCTCGAGGCCGGACTTTTTCCGGACCAGGTCGCGAGCCTTCCGAGCCGCCTCGCGAGCCCGGGCGGCGCTGACGGCCTTTTCGATGATGGCCCGGGCCACCGACGGGTATTCCTCGAGGTAGTTGCCCAAGTGCTCGTTGACGGCCGTCTTGACCACGCCTTCGACCTCGGAGTTGCCGAGCTTGGTCTTGGTCTGCCCTTCGAACTGCGGCTCCTTCACCTTGACGTGGAGGACGCAGGTCAGCCCTTCCCGGATATCCTCGCCCGACAGGCCGAAATCCTCTTTCTTGAGGTGGCCGCCCTTCTTGGCGTAGTCATTGATCGTCCGGGTCAGCGCCGCGCGAAACCCGGTCAAATGAGTTCCACCTTCGTGGGTGTTGATGTTGTTGACGAAGGTGAAGGTGTTCTCGTTGTAGCCGTCCTCGTACTGGAGTGCCAGGTCGACATCGACGTCATTCAGCGACGCGCTAAATGACACCACCTTCGGATGGACCGGCTTCTTGTTCCGGTTGAGCCACTCGACGAACTGGATCAAGCCGCCCTTGGCGAAAAATGTCTCCTCTTGGGCCGGAGTCTTCCGTTCGTCCCGGAGCGTAATCGTGACGCCCTTGTTGAGGAATGCCAGCTGGCGAAGCCGGTCGGCAAGGGTGTTGTGGTTGTATTCGAGGACCGTGAAAATTTCCGGGTCAGGTTTGAAGGTGACGGTCGTGCCGGTGCCCTTCGCTTTCCCAACCACGCTCAGCTTCTTGGTGGTCTGACCCCGGACGAACGCCATGTGGTAGCGCTTGCCGTCGCGGTCGACGAACACCTCGAGCTGCTCCGACAAGGCATTGACCACCGACACGCCGACGCCGTGGAGCCCGCCCGAAACCTTGTAGTTCGACTTGTCGAATTTGCCGCCCGCGTGGAGCACGGTCAGCGCCAATTCGACGCCCGGAATGTTCTCGGTCGGGTGGATGTCGACCGGAATCCCGCGGCCGTTGTCGGTGACGGTGATCCCGTTGTTGGCATGAATGGTGACGGCAATCGCGTCGCAATGGCCGGCCAGCGCCTCGTCGATCGAGTTGTCGACCACTTCGTACACCAGATGGTGAAGACCGTTTTCGCTGGTCGATCCGATGTACATGCCGGGGCGTTTGCGAACCGCCTCCAAGCCCTTGAGGACTTGGATCGAGTCTGCGCCGTAGTCTCCGTTGCCGTTGGTCGGCTTGTCCGCGTTGGCCATGAAGTCCCGTCGGTTATTCGTTCATTCCCACGATACAGCGAAGGTCGCGAATCTTCCCATCCCGGTCTTGGTTCAACCGGGCCAGAATCCGCGGAGCCATCAAACTCAATTCGGCGGCCCAGCTCGACGACCGGACTCTGACCCACAGCAACCCGTCGGCCGTGACCGCCTCGGCCCGGGCATTGGCGGCCACCCGCTCGCCGACCACCTCGGCCCACCGCTCCACCGCGCCGGCCAGGTCAAGCCGCTTGGTCAGCCCCTTCCGGCCGAGGTAGGCGTCGAGGGCGCTGCCTAACGCTTCCGGATATTTCTTGGCGCTCATCCCGGTTGCCACTCCAGCTGGCCCGCGACCGTGCCTCGCAGAACCCGGTAAACCGGCAAGTCAAGCCCGCCGGGAAGTTCGTCGGGGCGAGGCGCCGTCACGAACACCTGAATCGACGATCCCAGTCGTAGCCGGGCGGCCAGGCGGGCCTGCCGGTCGTCGTCGAGCTCGGCGAAGACGTCGTCCAGCAGCAGCGCCGGCGAATGGCCGTGAGCCGCCTCGAAGGTCTCCCGCTCGCACAGCTTGAGCGCGATCGCCGCGGTCCGCTGCTGCCCGGTCGAGCCCGCCACTCGGAGCGGAGCGCCGTCCTGCGCCAACGTCAGGTCGTCCCGGTGCGGTCCGGTGTGGGTTGCCCCGAGTCCGAGGTCCCGTTTCCGGCTGGCCGCCAAGGCGTCGGGCCAGGCGTCCGGAACCGCCAGTTCGAGCTTGCCCCGGTACTCGAGGGTCACCGGCATGGCCTCACCGAGGGCCTCACACGCGGCCGCCCAGACCGGGCCGTACCGTTGGCACCACGTCACGCGCGCAGCCACCACGACCGAGCCGAACCGCGCCAGCGCCGGATCGAACGCGGCGGCGGTCTCGGGCTCCGCCCGCCGGAGGGCCGCATTCCGCTGCTCCAGCGCCGCCCGGTATTGGCGGAGGGCCCGGAGGTAGCCCGCATCGGCGAGCGCCAGCGTCCGATCGAGAAACTGCCGCCGCTCGCCCGCGCCGCCCGACACCAGGCTCACATCGCCGGGCAGAAACGCCACCGCCAACCAGTCGCCCAACGATTGGCTCACCCGGTCGGCGACCACGCCGTCGGTCACGACTCGCTTCCGCCGGCCTGCGGTCAGGTAGCCTGCTTCCACTCGGGTGGCCCGGGTGGCCCGTTCGAAATCCAGGGCCACATGGAAGCCCGGCTCGCCGAATTGGACCAGATCGGCATCGCGGGCGCCCCGCACACTCCGGTACAACACGGGATAGTAGATCAACTCCAACAGATTGGTCTTGCCGTGTCCATTGGGCCCCAGGAACACCGCTCCCCGGGGGGGCAGCGCGAGGTCGAGGCGCGCCAAGTTCCTGAAGCCGCTGGCCTCGATTCGGACTGCTCGCATGAGCCCGAAATTTAACCCTATTTGCCTTCGAATTTCGGGGGTCGTTTATCGAGAAAGGCACTCGCTCCTTCGGCGGCATCGGCCGTTTCGAAAAGAACCCCGAACATCGTGGTTTCGAGGGTCAGGGCGTCGTCCATCGACATGGTTTCCGACAGGTTGGCCAGGTCGATGCAGGCGGCCACCGCGAGCGGGGCATTGGCGAGGATGGCCCGGGCCAGCTTCTCAGCCTCAGCCATCAGCTGTTCAGCCGGGTAGACGTGATTGACCAGTCCGATTCGATCGGCCTCCTTGGCGTCGATCATGCCGCCGGTCGTCAGCAACTCCAGCGCCCGGCCCTTGCCGATCAGTCGCCCGAGCCGGATCGTGCCGCCGTACCCGGGCGGAATCCCGAGTTTCACCTCCGGCTGGCCAAAGCGGGCGTTCTCTGAGGCCAGCCGGATGTGGCAGGCCATCGCCAGTTCGCAGCCGCCGCCGAGGGCAAAACCATTGACCGCCGCGAGGTACGGCTTGGGGCTCTTTTCGATACTCCGGAAAATGCCCGAGCCCTTGGCCGAGAGTCTTCGGGCGCTGACCCCCTTGAGGTCCCGAAACTCGGAGATGTCC
>JAYTTT010000453.1:0-3875 GCA_043744895.1 Gemmatimonadota bacterium
GCCTCGGTCGAGAAAGCCGACCAGACCCTGGTGCCCCGGCACGAGGAGAAAGGCATTGGTCAGATGGACCCGAACCTCGGCCGAGCCATAGAGGGACGCGTCGCCGGCAAACCGGTTGCTCCGGAACCCCCGAAGCGTGCCCGCCGACCCTAGAAACGCCGCCTCGTGGAACGGGATGGCGCCCCAGGACCCGAACACCTTCTTACCGCCAACCTGAAGGGCCAGCGTGGTCGTCGTGGGCACCCGCGCCGTGAAGTAGGTGGCAATCCGCCCATGGACTTCCCCGAAACTCCGTTCCACGTCGAGCACCGCCGGATACGCCGAGCCTCCGAGCTCGAGAAACAGACCGCGGCGGGCCGCCCCCGGCGAATCGCGGGTATCAACCCGAAAGGACGCCCCGGCCCCGAGTTGGGCAAAGTTCCCGGTGCCGAACGGCCGGTCCTGCCGGATGAATCGGCCCGCGTTCGGCCCATCGTCCAGCTCAGTGGCCGAATACTTGAATCGCGGCCCCAATTCGAGCAGGGTGTGCTCGCCGACGGCCCACCCCAACGACGGCGCCAGGGCAAGTTGATGTTGGGTGGCACGGTTGAAGGCGGTCGGCTGGCTCTGATCCACGGTGGTCTCATTGCCGAAACCATACCACCGCATGACCTCGATGCCGGTGCCCAACGCATGGAGGGCAAAATAGCTCCGCGAGTTCTCCCGTTGGACCCGCCCGTCGATGAGAGCCAGGCCGGTCGCCGCTCCCGTCGCGACCGCGGCGGTGACCTGAAACCGTGAGGAGTACGGCTTCTTTCGAAAGCCCCACTGGGTGAACTTGCCGCCCCACCCCACCACCAGCCCAGCATCGGGACCAAGCGAAGCAACCAGATACGACAAGGTCCGATGGCCCCAGTCGCGGTGCGGGAGCGCCGTCGGGTTGGTGGTGTCATCGATCGCGCGATACGGGCGGGCATCAATGGCCGCGCCCGATGAGACGTTGGCGCCCCGGGCATCATAGAAGGAGGTCGGCCCTCCGGCGGTCTTCACGAACCGGTCGTCCCCTCCGCCGCCGATCACTCGCACGGTCACGCCGCCGCCCTCCCCGGTGACAGCCGCGCTGTCAGATCCGCCTTGGAGATACAGCCGGAGGTCATGAGTCTCATGGCGTCGAAACCGCCGCCGGTAATAAGGCGTCGATCTATCGCGGCGCCGAATGGCCACCTCGACGGCTGAGTCATCGGTCCGGGTCACCAGCGCGACATCGGCGTGATCCGAGCCATAGATGTCGACTTGGCCAGCGAGATGCCGGTAATAGCGGTCCGCTATGGCCGGGATGTTGTCCCGCCGGGCCATCAAGGCCGCCCGGAGCCGCGGGCCGTCAAGGTCAGCATCCTCAGGCGGCAATTGGGCGATCCCGGCTTCGATCACCCGGTCGGTAATCCGGCCCTGAAGCACCCGGGCCACCGAATCCCAGGCCGGGCGCTCGAGATCGGTCAGCAGCCGCCGGTCGAGGTCGCGGCCATTCCAAGTCACGCCGACGATCGGTGAATATTTCGGGCCAAAGTTGACCAACTGGGGAATCTGGGCTCGCACCAAGCCGAGCAACAGCCCGTCGAAACGGACGAAGGCCTGGTCCCGGTCGCGGGGAATGGGGAGCCAGCGATCGCCTGACCCGCCCCCGACCAGGGCCCACCGCCATTGATCGCGATGGCGGTCCCAGTCGCCGAGAAAGACATCCGTGAGGCGGGCCAAGAGAAACTCCCGGGAGTCGACCCGAACCTCGGGCCGATCGTCGAGCCGCTTGAAGAGATCCGTGGTCCCGACGATCTCCTTGGCGCCGGCGAACGACATCCCCTCGTCGTCGGCATCGCGGGGGCGTTCCTCAAGCAGGCCAAGGACCTTGCCGAACTCGGCCCGATACTCGCCTAACGCCGAATCATCCGGCATCATGACGAGCACCGGTGTAGCGTGGAGCACCCCGGCCGCGGCCAGGATCGGCGGAACCACGAGCGCCCCGAACGGATGCGCGGCGCTGATCTGGTCCTGGAAAATCCGGTCGGCAAAGGTCTCCCGAAGGCCCTCGGGAAGCACCACCGACGGATCCTTGTCGATCGAACGAAACGCGTATTGGCGGCCGTCGCCCCCGATGAACCGGAGCGACTTCGTCTGCTGCCCGCCACCTTTCTTGAGCGGCTTGAGCCCGCCCCCGAACCCCGCGAGGTCGAGCGCCGGAACCCGGATGGGCGTGGTCCACAGGTCGCGGTAGTGCCGGCCGAAAACGGTTCGATAGAGTCCCCTCTTCCGATACTGGGACCCGGGTACCACTGTCACGGAATCATGTTGTGCGAGAAGCCCGGGTGCCGCCACCGGGGTCATCAGCAGCGCGCCTAACAGAAATCGCTTCACGAACATTACCTCGCGTTCGTCAGCCACGCCGCGAAGCCTTGTCGCGGCACCTGGTCTTGGTCGATCACCGTCACATCCAACCGAATCCGTCGGTCTGCCATCAAGTCGACCCGCATGAAGCCGGGCGCCGGCGACGAGAAGGCGGTTGAATCACCCCGTCCGACCGCCGTCTGATGATGTTCGATGCCCGACCCGCTCACCAAAAAAAAGCGCCCCGGCCCCCGCCGAATAGCCTCCAGCGAGTGATCGTGGCCCGATGCGTAGATGAACGGCGACCGCGTCGAGAACGTGCCCTCAATCGCCCCGCGCATTCGCCGATTTTCCGCTCCGGCCAAATCCTGGCGATCCCCAAGGAGCCGGCGACCCAGCGGATAGATCCAGCCAATCGGCAGCCAAGCCCAGCGCGCAATCGGGGTCGGGACCAACGGAAGAAGATACTCGATCCACGGATGATGGCCGCCGTGTTCCCCGTGGGACTCCAGCGGATGGTGACCGACCATGATGGTGACCCAATCGGCCGACGACGCATGAATGATCCGAAGCGAGTCGAGCAGACCCACCTCGGTCGTGATCGAACACAAGAGGCTCTGGTCCGGTACCGACCGGGCAACCTGGTCGGTGGCCCGGCCGGGTCGCGACCCGCTGTGGAGCCACCATTGGGTGTCGACCGCGACCAACCGTACCAGGCCGAGATCGGTCACCACCGGACCCGGGCACCCGCCGGCTGGCTGGAGCTCCACTGCGACTTTCCGGCTGGCCGCATAGTCGTGTAACAGGCGCCCCTGGCGCTGAATCTGGGCCCAGCCGGTTTCCCGCTGGCGGTCCCAATCGTGGTTTCCCGGCACAAAAATCACCCGAAGCCCCGAGGAGTCAGCCACTGCCGCTTGGGCCAGCAGCCGGCGTTGCGCCTCCGGAAAGCCCGCCGCCGTATCCTCCGGAATCCCCCGGGGGTAGACGTTGTCGCCCAAGAATACGACGGTGCTCTGGCGAGGAGCCAGCCTTGCCTGGCGGACCAACTCGGCCAAGACCCGGTCGCCGGGGCTGGCCGCGCCGGCATCGCCGACCAAGAACACCGACGTCGCCACCTCGCCGCCCGGATCGATGACCGGCGCCAGCTCGATCCGGGCCCCCGCGGCGCAGCCGACCACCGCCGCGCCAACGGCAACCGCCGCCCAGCGCCTAGCGACAGGCATATACCGTCACCATGCCGGGGCCGCGCCCTCCCTCGTCGCTGACGTACACCGACCCGTCGGCGCCGAGGGCCAACCCTTCCGGCTGATGGTGATGCTTGCCCAGTGGAGCGGTGGCGAGAACCCGGCCCGACCGGTCCACCGCTGCTACGCTCTTCTCGGCCGAAGCCAGCATGACCCACTGGCCCGATCGCGGATCGACCTCGAGGGCCGACGGATGGAAACCCAGTCTGCGCCGATTCCCCAAGGCAACCTCATCGAACACCACCCGATCCGGGCTGGCCAGGGCCCCGGCGG
>JAYTTT010000454.1:0-15315 GCA_043744895.1 Gemmatimonadota bacterium
GGTGTGGCGCACTTCCGACCTTAAGTTGCCCGTCCAGCATGACCCGCCCCCTCATCTCGTGAATATCCAGACCACCGTCCATGCGATCGTTCCGCTGACGCTGCTCGAAGCGATCCGCAACTTGGACACGCCGCTGAACGATGGGCTTCCAGCCGAGTTCGCTCAGGAGACGTTTGCCAAACGGCTTGGCCTGACCTCCACCGTGGCCGCTCAGATTGAGCGGTACCGGGAGATGGCCGATCGGGGCTCCCAGGTGACCGATGAAGAGGCCGTCCAGGTCTTTCGGCTGGTCGGCCGGCGCGCGGACGCCACGCTGGCGTTCTCGGATGCCGGTCGCCGGGCGGCTCGGTACGCCGCCAAGACTCGGGGCGGGAGTCCGTCGCTGGCGTGGCGGGTCTTTCCGTGGACCTTTCGGCGCCGGGCAGGGGAGCGAGCGGCCGGACGAGCGCTCCTGAACGTGTTCCGGCTCGCCCTGACCCGTGAACCGGCCGGGTTGGCGCTCCGGTTACCCGACTCCCTCGCGACCCGGGCGGGTTTCGAAGGCTCGGGGTGCTACTTCTACAGTGCCCTGGTCGCGGAAATTCTCCGGCTGACCAGCGGATTTGAAGGGTCGATGGTCCACGAACGATGTCGGGCCCGCGGGGATGATGCCTGCCGGTGGAAAACGGCGGAACCAGATCAACGCTGGCAGGAGGCCGGATGAAACACCTTGCCGCATTGGACCGAACCGCTCTTCGCGACGGGTTGACCGCCGCGGGGGCCGACGGATGGCTGTTGTTCGACTTTCGGGGGACGAACCCGATTGCGCTTCGGATGCTCGACGCGAGGCCCGGCACTCGCCGGCTCTTCGTCTATCTGCCGAAGGACGGCCCCCCCGTGGCGGTGGGCCACAAGATCGAACTCCAGCAATTCGCGGAATTTCCCGGCCGGGTCATTCCCTATGCCCGGTGGCAGGAGTTGGAGGCGGCCCTTCGCGAGGTGATTGGCGACAAGACGGTCGCGATGGAAATCTCGAGCCGCGACAGTGTTCCCTATCTCGACCGGGTCCCGTTCGGGGTGGTCGAAATGATTCAGGCCCTGGGTGGCCGGGTGGTGTCGAGCGGGCATTTGGTGACTCAGTTCACGGCCCGGTGGTCAGCGTCCGAGGCCCACGATCACGTGGAGGCCTCCGAAGTGCTGGCCCGGGTCGCCAAACAGGTTATGGCCGAGACGATCACCGGGGGCGTCGAGTCCGTTACCGAGTCGGAGGTCCAGCGACGGGTGATCGCAGAGCTCGAACAGCACGGGGTTCAGGTCGACCCCGGCCACTGGCCGATCATTGGCTTTGGGCCGAACGCCGCCAATCCGCACTATGCGCCGGTGGCCGGCCACGATCGCACCCTGGCGAAGGACGAAGTTGTGCTGATCGATTTGTTCGGCGGGAAGACCCTGGAGACGGTCTTTGCCGATCAGACGTGGATGGGGTTCAGTGGCCGAAATCCGCCGGAGGACGTCGTTCGAGTCTGGAACACGGTGCGGGACGCCCGGGACGCCGCTCTCGCGTGCGTGTGGAGCGCGGCTCGGGAGAAACGTCCCTTAAGGGGATTCGAGGTTGATCGAGCCGCCCGGGATGTCATCGAGGGCGCCGGCTACGGCGAGTTCTTTGTGCACCGGACCGGGCATTCGATCGATCGGGACCTCCATGGGTCGGGCCCGCACTGCGATGACTACGAAACGAGAGATGACCGGCTGATCGTACCGGGCGTCGGGTTTTCGGTCGAGCCGGGGGTCTACCTCCCCGGCCGGTTCGGGGTTCGGAGCGAGGTGAACGTGTACTGGTCGCCGGAGGGCCCGGTCGTCACGCCGGGCGAGTTGCAGCAGAGTCTGATCTTGCCGTAGAGGGGCGCGATGCTGGGAGTTTGGTTCAGTTTGGCCGTGGCTGCGGCTACCGACACGGGTTTCCTGGTTCGCACCGTCCGCTCGTACCGGGCCGATCCGGGCCAATCTCCGGGCCAAACTCACGTCACCGCGTTCCTCCGGATTCCCGCCGATTTGCCGAGCGCAGGCGCGGCGGGGGAAGTCAGTCTGGCCCTTTCGGTCCGGATTCTCGATTCCACGGGTACCGCCCTTTATCAGCAATCGTGGCAGCGACGGACCGCCGTCCCCTTTCCCAGCGGCGAGGCCGGCCGGCTCGATCTGATCCGCTTTACGCTCGGCGCGGGCCGATACCGGCTCGAGGCGAGCGTGGTCGACTCGGTGTCGGGACGCCGGGTTGACTCGAGCGCGGGGATCGAGGGATACGCTGAGCCGCCGGCGGCGTCCGACCTGATGATCAGTCCGTGGCTTCGGCCGGTGGCCTTGGTGGATACCGTTCCCCAGCCCGGCGAATTTCGCCGGGGCGGTCTGATCGTGGCGATCGCACCGGACGTGGTGGTGGGCGGGGCCACGGCGTCAGTCGCCTATCTGCTTGAAACCTATGCCGGCACGGCCACGGTCGGGCGGCTGACTCTGGCCTTTCTTGACGGGGCCGGGGTGGAGCGAAAGCGGGTCGGGCCGACGGCGCTCAAAGTGGTGGCCGGAATCGGGCTCCTCACCGGCCAGCTGGAAATTGGCGATCTCGAAGCGGGGCAATACCGTCTCCGGGCCACGGTGGAACTGGGAGGCCTGGCCACCCGCCGGGAGGCCTCATTCACGGTTGATCCAGCGGTCGCCAACGCGCCGGCGGCCCTTCCGGACGAGACCTACTTTGCCGGGCTCGGGCCGGCGGCGCTCGATCAGGCCTTTGCCCCACTCGCCATCGTGGCCCGGCCGAATGAGCTCGGGTCGTGGCCGGCCGGTGGTTCGGACGACGACAAGCGGACCTTTCTGGCGTCGTTCTGGCGGGGCCGCGACCCAACCCCGAAAACCACCGGCAACGAGCGGCGGGCCCAGTTCTATGACGGCATCGGGTACGCCAACGCGTTCTACGGTGACGCCCGCCGCCGGTTGGCCGGGTGGCAGACCGACCGGGGCCGGATCTTTCTGCGTGAGGGACTTCCGCCCCAGGTGCTCCGGCGCGAGCAGCGGGGTGCGGTGCCCGGGTATGAGGTATGGCGGTACTTCGGTCCGGTGGCCCGGTTCTACGTGTTTGCCGACCGGGCCGCGTTCGGTGGGGTGACGTTGGTTCGGTCGAACGACGATCGGGAGCCGGCGGACCCGCAGTGGCAGGACATCCTGACGTCGGTGGGGGTCCGGGAGGTGGTGGCGTTTCTGGGCCGGGCGGTCTTGAGCCCCGACTAGTGGCCCTGGTGTTCCGCCGGCATCGCGGTGACGCGGGTCACTTCGAGCCGGGCCGGCGGGGGCTCCCGGTGTCCGAATGGCAGGGCTCGGTCGATGCCCATCGCCACGAACAGCAGGGCGAGGTAGAGCAGCGAGTAGCGGTACATCTTCCACGCGGTCGGGGTGACCCCCGGCTCCTTCAGCAATCGCCAGCAGTACCACAACAGGCGGCCGCCTAACGCCAGCGCCGCGAGGCCGTACGCCACCCCCTGGGTCCCGACCACCGTCGGGAGGATGGTCAAAGGCAGCAGCAGCACCGTGTAGGCGAGCATCTGGCGCTTGGTGTACTCGTTGCCTTTGACGACCGGCATCATCGGCACCCCAACCTTGGCGTAGTCGCCCTGTTTCACAAGGGCGAGGGCCCAGAAATGAGGCGGCGTCCAGTAGAAAATGATCGCGAACAGCGTTAAGGCCGCGAAGTCGATCGTGTTGGTCATGGCGGCCCAGCCGACCAGCGGCGGGAAGGCGCCGGCGGCGCCGCCGATCACGATATTGAGCGGCGTCGACCGCTTGAGCCACACGGTATAGATGAAGACGTAGAACAGGAATCCACCCAGCGCGAGCCACGCCGAGAGCGGGTTCACCAGATTCCAAAACAGGCCGAACGAGATCGCGGCGAGCGCGAGTCCGAACAGCAATCCCGCCCCGGCGGAGATCCGGCCCGAAGGGATCGGCCGGGTCTGGGTTCGGGCCATCAGGAGATCGATGTCGCGGTCAAACCACATGTTGACCGTGTTGGCGCCGCCCGCCATCAAGTATCCCGCCAGCGCCACCCACCCGATCAGGCTCCAGGTCGGGAGCCCCGCGGGCGTAATGAACATCGGCGCGATGGTCGTCAACAGGAGCAACGAAATGATTCGCGGCTTCGTAAGGGTGACGAGATCGGCGAGAAGGGCCACGGTGGCAGTCGGAGTTCGGGACAGGGAATGTGGGGCTATCGGGGTGCTTGGCGGCAGAATATACTAGGGCTCGGCACTCGGCGCTCGGCGCTCGGCGCTCGGCACTCGGTGGGGACTTTTTAGCGGGGGTTGGTCATGGCGGAGCGGCTTCCTCGGACGGTGGGGCTCTTCTCGGCGGTGGCGGTCATCGTGGGGACGACGATTGGGTCGGGGATTTTTCGGGTCCCGGCCCGGGTGGCGGGGTTGGTTGGGGAGCCGGGGGTGGTGCTGCTCGCGTGGGTGATCGGCGGGGTACTGGCGCTGTTCGGGGCGCTGACGCTGGCCGAGTTGGCGGCGGCGTCGCCGAGGTCGGGGGGGATCTTCGCGTATATCGATGAGGCGTTTGGGCCGATGCCGGCCTTCTTGTTCGGCTGGTCGCAATTGTCGGTCATTCGGGCGTCGGCGTTGGGGAGTATCGCGACCATCTTCGCTGAATACCTTGGCTATTTCATCAAGTTTACCCCTCAGGAAATCCACTACGTCGCGGCGGCCACCATTCTGGTGGTGGCGCTGATCAATTACCTCGGCGTCAAACACGCGTCGCGGGTGATGGGGGTCGCGACGATTGCGAAGTATGCGGGGATGGTCGGGCTGGTCGTCCTGGCGTTTTCGGTCGGTGACGGGCACTGGAGCAACTTCTCGCACTCGGGCAGTGCCACGGCCACGACGTTCAGTCTCTCGATGGTGGCATCGGCCCTCGTGTCGATCATGTGGGCCTACGATGGTTGGGCCGATCTGTCGTACATCGGTGGTGAGATCAAGAATCCCGGGCGGAACTTCCCGCTGGCTTTGATTGCCGGCACCATCCTGATCATCGCGATCTACCTGCTGCTGAATGCCGCGTACATCTATTTGGTGCCGGTCTCCGAAATGGCCGGCCAGCCGCTGATCGCGGCCACGGCGGCCGGGCGAATTCCGTTGCTGGGCGGGGCGGGGGCCGGCATCGTCTCGGCTATCGTGATGATCTCCTGCTTCGGGACCCTCAACGGATCGATGCTGACGAATCCGCGGATCTTCTTTGCGATGGCGGACCGGGGGCTCTTTTTCAAGGCCGTGGCTCGGGTCAGTCCCAAGTACCAAACGCCGTCGGTGGCCATCTGGCTGGCCGCGTTCCTTGGGTGCGCGTACGTGATGTTCAACGACTTTCAACAGTTGGCCGATCGCTTCGTGCTGGGGATCTGGCCGTTCTACATCCTCGCCATTCTGGGCGTCTTCGTGATGCGGAAAAAGAACCCGGGGCTCGAGCGACCCTACCGGACGATCGGATACCCGGTGGTGCCGATCGTGTTCCTGGTGGCGGCCTCCGGCATGGTCATCAACGCCCTGATTACCGACCCCGTCAATACCGGGGTGACGTTCCTGATCTTAGGGGCGGGCGTTCCGCTCTACTACTTGACCTTGGGGCGCCGCCGAATCTGAGATGAGCGGTCTCGATACCCACTCTCAGCTTGACCGTTTCGTCCCCGACCGTATGTTTGTCCCGTCCGTTGCCAACCACGATCGTTCCTCCCGGAGTTGCTGATGCGGGTTCTCCTGCGCAAGTCGTTCTATCTCGTTGCAAGCATTGGGCTTAGCCTGGTATTGGCCAGCCGGTCCGCCGCTCAGGGTGTCACCAGTTCGGCGGTGACCGGGATCGTGACCAAAGAGGGTGGGGTTCCGCTGGAGGGGGCCTTGGTGTCGATTACCAATGTTTCCACCGGCACCCGGCTTGCCACCGCTACGGCCAAGAGTGGCCGGTTCAACTTCGAGAACGTCCCGCCGGGGGGCCCGTTTACGATCGCGGTCCGGGCCATCGGGTTCGAGCCGGCCACCAAGACCGGCGTGATGCTGACGCTTGGGCAGCGGTACCCGGTCAACTTCGAACTCGCGGCCCGGGTCATCACCCTTCAGGAACTGACGGTGGTGGCCGCGACCAATCCGCTGATCAACAGCGGGCGAACTGGTCCAGCCCAAATCGTGACGGACAACGCGATTCAGCGCTACCCGCTTCTCGGGCGCAACTTCACTGACTTGATCCGGACCAGCCCCCAGGTCACCCTGGGGACGTCGGTCGGCGGCCAGAATAGCCGCTTCAACACGATCCTGATCGACGGCGGCGCGAACAACGACGTCTTTGGTTTGGCCTCGGGTGGTACGCCCGGTGGGAGCGCGGGGGCGAAGCCGATTTCACTCGAGGCGATCCAGGAATTCCAGATCCTGGTGGCGCCCTTCGACGTGCGGCAAGGGAGCTTCTCGGGCGGCTTGATCAACGCCATTACCAAGTCCGGCACCAATCGACTCCACGGCTCGGCGTTCGGGTACATGCAGCGGCCCGAGTTGGTCGGGCCCGATACCGGGCGGGTCAAGTTTTCCCGGTTCGACATCAAACAATACGGCGGGACCATCGGCGGCCCGATCATCAAGGACAAGCTCCACTTCTTCGGCAGCGCCGACATTCAGGCCTCGACCACGCCATTTGTCGGCCTGTCGGCGACCGAGCCGGCCACGGGCATCACGGTGGCCACGGCCCAGCGGATCGCCGACATCATCCGGGCCAAGTACGGCTTCGATCCGGGCGGCGTCGATCCCCCGCAGAACCTGGCGCGCCCGGACAAGAACTTCTTCGGCAAGCTGAATTATCAAGTGGGGCAGAGCTCGCAACTCGAAGTCTCCTACAACTACGTCCGGGCCAGTCTGGATGCCTTCAGCCGGAGCAGCCGCAGCGATCCGACTCGCGACGGCTGGCAGCTGTCGAACAGTGGCTTCAAGATCGCCAATACTACCAACTCCGCCCGGGCAAAGTTCACCACCTTGTTGGGCGCCGCGAGCCTCGAGGTGCTGATGGGGTACCAAACGGTTCGCGATGCTCGTGAGATCCCGAACCGAACGCCGCAGATCCTGGTTCAAGGCGACGTCATCAATAACTATCTCGCCGCCGGCGGCGAGAAGTTTTCACACGGCAACGAGCTCGACCAGAACGTGGGAGAGCTTTCGGCCAACCTGACGTTCAACGTCGGGGCCCAACACCAGATTACGGTCGGTACCCACAACGAAATGTTCGACTTCCGGAACCTGTTCGCCAGCAACCGGTACGGGACCTGGACCTTCGGGAATGCCGACTCGCTCGAAGCGGGCCTGGCCCGCCGGTATGAGATCGCCCTCGAAACACGGCCGGGAGGCTTCACGGCGGACTTCGGCGTGAAGCAGTTAGGCGGTTATCTCCAGGACACCTGGCGGCCAAGCAGCGATATCACCGTCACCGGCGGGGTTCGGTTCGACGTCCCCGTCACCGACAAACCGTTCCAGAACCCGTTGAAAGCCCTGACGGATACCTTAGGGGTCAACACGGGCTCGTTCCCGAGCGGCAATATCCTGCTTTCGCCCCGGCTTGGGTTCAACTGGAACGTCGGGGGCACGACCAACACGGTGGTTCGCGGCGGCGTCGGCCTGTTCTCGGGCCGCCCGCCGTACGTCTGGATGTCCAATGCTTTTACCAACACCGGCCTCGAGCAAGTCACGCTGATTTGCGACCTGACGCCTGGATCCGGTAACGGGCGGACCCCTCAGCCGTTCACGGCCAACCCGGATGCCCAGCCCGGCACTTGCGTCGGGTCAGGCGCGCCAGTGCCTCCCACGGCCACCGTCAACTACTTCGACAAAAATTTCAAATTCCAGCAGGCGCTCAAGTTTGCGTTCGGCATCGACCAGCGCTTCGGCGCCGGCTGGGTCGCCACCTTCGACTTCCTCCAGTCCCGCGCCCGGAATCAGATGTACCAGACCGACGACAACGTCCTCTTGGGTGCGATCAACGGCGAAGGCCGCCAGATGTACGCCGTCCCGAACACTGCGGGTACCAACATCACCCGCTTGACCCGGGCCAATGGGGTTCGCCAGGTGATCCACCACACCAACCGAAACGCCGACAAGTCGACGCTGGCGACGATTCAGCTCCAGAAATCGTTCGCCGATGACTTTGCCTTCAGCGTCGCGTATACCCGGTCGAGGACGGTGGACTTGATGACGCTCGGCTCGAGCATCGCGACGTCGAACCTCCGGAACACTCCGCTCGACGGCACCCTCGACGACCGGAACCTCCGGACCTCGGCTCTCGACGTGCCCCACAAGATCACCTTCAGCGGCACCGCCAATCTGCCAGGCTCGATCCAGTTCTCGGCCATCTACACGGCCCGGGCCGGAACGCCGTACGCCTACGTGGCGGCGAACGACGCCAACGGCGATGGCAACATCAGCAACGATTTGTTCTATGTCCCGCGCGATCAGAACGACATTACGCTGGTCAATCCGGCCGACTTTGATCGGCTCAACACCTTTATTGCCGGTGAAAAGTGCCTCCGGGAACAGCGGGGCAAGGTCATGGAGCGGGGCTCCTGCCGGAATCCCTGGAGCAAGTTCCTCGACGTTCGGTTCAGCAAGCCGATTCGGACCGCGAGCGGCCAGTCGATGCTGATCAGCGCCGACGTGTTCAATTTCCTCAACCTGGTCAACAGTGACTGGGGCATCAACCGGGAAACCGCCAACTTCGAGCAGGTCGGCTTGCTGACGATGTCGGGATATGACACCAGGGGTACCGCCATCCAGACCGATGACCGGGGCCGCTATACGGTTCCGAGCGTCCTCCCGTTCCAGCGGCGGGTGTTGGTCAACAGCTCCCGGTGGCGGATTCAGCTCGGCGCCAAGTACCTGTTCTAGAAACGGGGACGGGGGCCGGTTCTCCGGCCTCCGTTTTTGTTTGCTTTTCCAGCCATGACCATGTCGCCCAAAGGCCAGGGCGCGGGCCGCGCCGCAGGTCGAGCGGGACGGTCATCGAGCAGGTGGCGAGCTTGATTCCGGATCTACGAACAATCCGAGCGGCGACCCTTCCACCCGAGACCTTCCGAACCGATACCCTCAAGTCCTGACCCGGGCCAAGAGCCAGAGGCCGAGGAGCAAAAAGATCCCGTTGGGGATCCACGCGGAGAGGGTCGGGTCGATGACGCCGGTGGCGCCCACCGCCTTGGAGAGATTGATCAAGAGCAGGTAGAACACCGTGGTTCCGAGGCTGATCGCAATGCCCATCGCCGCTCCCGCCCTCGGGTTACTCATCGCGAGGGGCGCGCCGAACAGGACGATCACGAGGCAGGCGGCGGGCAGCGCCAGCTTCACCGCCAGGTCGACCTTCAGTTTCTTGACGTCGTTGCCGGACCGTCCCAGCGTTTCAATGAACGCTTCCAGTTCGCGGTAGGTCATTTCATCGGGTCGCTTCGGCTCGGTCAGCAAGGATGTGGGCGCCTCGTTGAACGTCGGAAGTTCAAGCGAGGCGAACTTCATGGTGACCGGCGGGAGGCTGTCGCTCAGGATGTGCGACGCCCCGCTCTCGAGCCGCCAACGTTTGGTGCTGTCGTTCCACCGGGCGCTGTCGGCCAAGATCGAGAGGTTGGGATACCCTTCCACCCGCCCGGCGTGCTCGAGCACCACGGTTCGCATCGTCTTCGCTTGGGTATCCAGATAGCGAATCGAATAGCTCCACCCGTTGTCGGCCAGGAAGGTGAAATCGTAACGAGTGGTTTGGTTCCGGTTGTTACGCTCCTTCTCGATTTCGAGTTGCCGTGCGGTCGTTTGCGGGGCGATTTCCGTCACCCAGAAGCAAAGGCCACCGGCAAAGATCGAAGCCACCAGGATCGGGAGGATGAGCCGGTAGAAGCTGATCCCGCCGGCTTTGGCTGCGGTAATCTCGGAGTTCTTGGCCAGCGGCCCGATCGTGAACACGGTGGCAAACAGGGCCGCGGCCGGAATCATGTTGGCGGTGTTGCCAGGAATCGCGTAGAGGCCGATCCGGATGATTTCGGCCGCGCCCAGGTCCCGATCGAGCAACCGGCTCAGGCGATCGACGACGTAGATCATCACCGCCACGACCGGGAACCCGAGGCCGGCGAGCAGGAAGATCTTGATCCAGCTTCCGATGACGTAGCGGGACAGGGTTCGGACCAGCGGCACCGTCAGGCTTCCTTTTTCCAAAACCGGAACGGCCGGGTCAGGGTATCGACCAGATCAGCCAAGTCACCGCCGCGGGTCGAACCGAACTCCCGGTTGACCCGGATCAGCCCGACAATGCCGGCGACCAGCATCAGGATGTTGGGGAGCCACATGGCCAGCGCCGGCGAGGCGAAGCCCCGGTCGGCCAGCGACTCGCCGCCGACCAGGCAGACGTAGAAGATGGCGAAGACGAAGAGCCCGCCGCCAATCACCAGCCCCATGCCGCCCCGGGGGAACCGGAGCGCCAGCGCGACCCCGATCAAGACAAAGCTGAAACAGGCGACGCTGATGCTGTACTTCTTGTGGATCTCGACTGCGAACCGATCGGCCTGGATCCGGGAGATTCGCTCGTCGTCTCGAGTGACCGTGATCTCGGCAATGCTGGTCAGGACCGGCATGGCCTGATTGGCCTGGCTGACCGGTTGACGACCGGTGGTATCGGCGACCACGGTTTGCCGGCCGATCGGCTTGGGTGGCGGCATCGGGTTCTGGGCTTCGGCGGCCGCGGGGAGGAGCAGTTTGCCGATGGCCCGCTCGAACGTGCGCCAGTGTCCGCAGTGGCTGACCTTCCCGGTGTCGCTGATTGTGGGAGTGATGCCGCTGTGGGACACCCGCATCAGGCTCCGGAGGTCGATCCGGGCCAAATTCAGCCGAGTCGCCACCGATCGGGTGGCGCGCCGGTTCGAGGAGGTCACTTGGTCCATCATTTCGCAGGTAGTCATCTCCCGGTCGCCGCGCGAGAAATTCAGGGTGTCGCGCTGGAACAGGTTCTGGACCGCCTTGACTCGGATCGTATTGTGACTGAAGCGGGTGACCTGAAGCTGGGCAATCTCGGTGGTCTTGTAGTCGTGGACTTTCCCGTTGTAGAGCTGGAGAATAAGGTCCACGCCCTTCTCGTCGAACGTCATCAACCCGCTGTCGGCGTAAATGATCCGGCGGCCGTCATAGAGCGAATGATCGAAGATTTGGACGTCCGACATCCGGCCCGACCCTGGGTAGACCCGGGACGCCAGGATGAAATAGTGGTCGAGCGCGTTGATCGCTTGTTCGCGCATTTGGAACGCCGGCCGCTTTTCACCAATGTCGCGCTGGAGGTTGCCGAGGCGGGCATTGGTTCGAGGCAGGACTTGATCGACAAACAGGAAACTGACCCCCGCCAGGACCAAGCCGGCCACCAGGGCCGGACGCAGCATCTGCCAGACACTGACCCCGCTGGCCCGCATCGCCGTCAGCTCGCTGTCGGCGCCGAGTTGGCTGTAGCCGTAGAGGATCGCCACCAGCACCGCCATCGGCAACGTGAGCGCGATGATGAACGGGATGCTCAACAGAAGGACTTCGACGATGACCCGAATCGGCAGATCCTTGCCCACCAACTCGCCGAACCGCTTGGCGAGTTGATTGACGAGCAACAACCCGGTACAAGCTCCCAGGGAAAAGAAGAACGGGCCCGCGACGGACCGGAGGATATACCGGCGGATGAGACGCATACTGGGGCGGAAGTCTAATCGTTCGCCGGCCGGAACGCCCGTCCTACCGCCGCGGCGCCGGTGCCCTTATGCTCTTCCACTGACCTCACGCTCACGGGTTCCCATGACGCTTCGGCTGGCCCTCTTTCTCCTCAGTCTGGCAGGATGCCAGTCGCCGCCGCCCGCCAAAGAGATCGACGGCCAAACAGCCCTGGGGTACGTCAAAACCCAGGTCGGTTTCGGCCCCCGGATCCCGGGCACCGACGGTCACCGGCTGACCGCCGCCTGGCTTGACAGTCTGTTGCGCGCCCGGGTCGATACCGTGGTGGTCCAGTCCTGGACCCACAAGACCCGCCTCGGCGACTCCCTCCCCCTCACGAACCTGATCGGACGGTTCAATCCGGCGGCCACCCGGCGCCTGTTGTTCCTGGCCCACTGGGACACCCGGCCGGTGGCTGATGCCGATACCGGGTCGCGAGCCAAGCAACCGATTCCGGGGGCCAACGACGGAGGATCTGGGGTCGCGGTGCTGCTGGCCATGGCCGATGCCCTGAAGAAATCCCGCCCGGCCATCGGGGTCGACCTCTTGTTCGTTGACGGTGAAGACTTCGGGGTCTTCAGCGAAGAGGTCGACGTCCTGATCGGTTCGAAGTACTACGCCGCGAACCAGCTGCCGGGCCCACCGCCCGAGTACGCGGTGCTCCTCGACATGGTCGGAGGCAAGGGCGCGGTGTTCCGCAAGGAAGGCTATTCCCTGACCGCGGCGCCTAACGTGGTCGATCAGATCTGGTCCACCGCGGCCCGGATCGGCAGCAGTAACTATTTCTTGAACGAGACCTGGGGCTCGATTACCGACGACCACATTCCGCTCCAGCAGAAGGGCATCAAGGCCGTCGATGTGATCGCCGAGTTCGGGAGCGGGACGACCTTCCCCTATTGGCACACGATCGACGACACCGTCGACAAGCTCTCGGCCGAAACCCTCAAGACCGTGGGCGACGTCATGATGGCGTTGATTCGGGAGGCCAAAGAGATCAAGTAATCGCGTTCGAAGGGCCGGGTCGGGCGGCAATTTGGTTACCGGACCCATGAGACCGGGCCATAGCTTGGGTCCATGACATCCCACGAACGTTTTGCCATCGGCTCGTTGCTGGTCTGTGCCTTGGTCGGGCACGGGATCCGGCGCTTCGTACTCGACTCCTCCCAAACGGCCGGCGAATTTTCCCTCCTTTCCCGTGGGGCGGTTCCGCCCCTCGCAGAGCAGCGGGCCCGGGTCGCGAAGCTCGCCCGGCCCCTCGGCGCCGAACGAATCGATCTCAACCGGGCCCCTGCCGAGGAGATCGCTCGGCTCCCAAGAATCGGGGTCCCGCTCGCCAAAGCGATCATCAAGCACCGGACCGCCACTGGTGGGTTTGGTTCCTTGTCCGAGGTCGATGCGGTGCCGGGGGTCGGCCCCGGATTGCTCGCTGGAATCGAGAGCCATATCACCCTCGGTGATACCGATCGGGTCCGGACGGCCCGCGCCACCGAACCCTCACCGGCGCCGCCACCGCTCATTGTGGTCGGGTCACCCCGAAAAGGGCGGGTCAGAGGTGGGGGGACGGGGGTGGCTGGCCCGATTCACCTCAATTCGGCCACTCAAGCCGAGCTCGAAAGCCTGTCCGGAATCGGCCCTGGAAGGGCCAAGCGAATCCTGGCATATCGCCAAACCTACGGGCCATTCGCGTCGGCTGCCGACCTCGGAAAAGTCCCCGGATTACCCCCCCGTTTGGTAACTCAACTGATGCCACAAGTTGTAGTGCCGTGAGCGGATACGGGGTTTGGCACTGGTTTCGATCTAGTTGATGACCGGACCCCGGATGGGACGGCGCAATTCTTTGCCATTGGGGGGATCCCGGCAGTACCCCAAGGAGGGGTCCGTAGACCCATGGCCAGTGTTGTAGCAGCCCCAGGAATTGGCGATCGCTTAGGTGAGATTCTCCTGACGGAGAACCTCCTCACCCGCGACCAGCTTGGCCAAGCGCTGGCGGAGCAGAAGACCTCGGGCCATCGGTTGGGCTATATCCTGGTCAAGATGGGGGCGCTGGCCGAGGTCGAAGTCACCAAGGTCCTGGCCCGCCAGCATCGGATGCCGGCGGTGGATCTTTCCCGGTTCGAGGTCGATCCCAAGATCTTGAAGTTGATCCCGGCTGACTTGGCCAAAAAGCACTGTGTGCTACCCCTCAAGCGGGAAGGTCGCACCTTGACGGTGGCGATGGCCGACCCGACCGATCATGGGCTGCTCCAAGACCTCAAGTTCATTACCCGCTTCGACCTTTTCCCGGTGCTGGCCGGCGAATACACCCTCCGCAACCTGATCGATAAGTACTACGAATCCGTCGAGGAAACCCAGCAGGCCCAGCTCCAGGAAATCCTCAAGGATATGGAGGGGCTTGGCCTCACCGACGATCTCGAGTTGGTGCAGGACGAGGAAGATGAAAACGTCAGCCAGGCGCAGATCAACGATGCGCCGGTCGTCAAGCTCATCAACGGGATCCTGACCGACGCCGTCAAGCGCGGGGCTTCGGATATCCACGTCGAGTGTTTCGAGCATGAACTCCGGGTCCGGTACCGGATCGACGGCGTCCTCCACGAAGTCATGAAGCCGCCGATCCGGCTCCGGGCGGCGCTGATCTCCCGGATCAAGATCTTGTCGTCGCTCAACATCGCCGAGCGCCGGGTGCCCCAGGACGGCCGACTCAAGCTCAAGATGGGCGCCAAGGTCATCGACTTCCGGGTGTCGACCTTGCCCTGCCTGTTCGGCGAGAAGATCGTCCTCCGGATCCTCGATAAAGGCAACTTGACGCTCGACTTGAGCAAATTCGGCTTCGAGCCGAAGGCCGAGTCCGAGCTCATGAGGGCGATCCTGAATCCGTACGGCATGGTGCTGGTCACCGGTCCGACGGGTTCCGGTAAGACGACGACCCTGTACTCCGCCCTGTCCCGTATCAACACGATCGAAACCAACATCATGACGGCCGAAGACCCGGTCGAATACAACCTGATGGGCATCAATCAGGTTCAGGTTCGACCGGACATCGGCCTGACGTTCGCGGCGGCCCTGAAGGCCTTCTTGCGTCAGGACCCCAACGTCATCATGATCGGTGAGATCCGGGATCTGGAAACGGGGGGCATCGGCATCAAAGCGGCACTCACCGGCCACCTGGTGCTGTCAACGCTACACACCAACGACGCGCCGAGCACGATTACCCGGATGATCGATATGGGAATCGAACCGTTCAACGTCTCGGCGGCGGTCAACCTGGTGGTGGCGCAGCGGCTGGTGCGGCGGATCTGCACCAACTGTAAGGCGCCGGCCAAGTACCGGGATGAGGAGCTGCGGGCCATCAACGAAAACCTCGACATTGCCCGCTCCTTCCCCTATATGAAGGGTACCGGGTGCGATACCTGCGGTGGCACCGGCTACAAGGGCCGGGCGGGCATCTATGAAGTCATGTCGATGACGAACGAGTTGCGCCGAATGATTCTCCGGGGGGCCTCCGTGGCCGAGATCCGGGACCAAGCGGTAAAGGATGGTATGCTGACCCTGCGAATGGACGGAC
>JAYTTT010000455.1:0-46493 GCA_043744895.1 Gemmatimonadota bacterium
TTGGATCGACCTGCCACCAATCTTCAAGTATGGGCCCAGCAGTATCACTTTTTTCCGCACCCTGCAGCTGGGCCTTTCCTCGTTGCTCCAGCCCCTCGAGAACGGGGAGCAGCTCACGGTCCAGATGGGACCGATGTTCTCGACCGGCAAGTCGCAAGCCGGGCCTTTCATCTTTGATCTCGCCCACGCCCAATCGGCGGTTGTCAGCTTTACACCGCAGACTACTCCCCTCAACTGCGCGGCCCTGCCATGAAGCGTTTGGCCGCAGGATCTCGCCCGGTGCGCCAAGGCGGTTCGCGACCACGGAACCCGCGCCGCCGTGCCGGGTCGAGCGGGGCAGGGGCTACTCGTTCGCTGAACCAACGCCGCAGCTCGGCCACGCCATTCCGGCGCGGCGTCGCTCCGCGGCATCACGAGGAAAGGTAGGGCCCGATGAACACCACGATGACCGCAACGCTGGTTCTCTTAGCGGCCGGAGCCGCTCCGGCCGCCGCCCAGGCGGTTGGCCAAGCCGACGTCCAGATTCAGAGCCTGAGCGTCACGGCGGCCCGGGTCCGGCCAACCCTGGCCCCGGCGCCTCGGGGGGCGCCTCGCCCGATCGGCGCGCCGGCTCCCGCCCCCGCGATCGCGCCCGCCGATGCCCTCTCGATTCAAGTCGTGGTCCTGAGCAACAACGACGACGACGCCCAGAACGTGCAGCTGAATGTCTTTCTGCCGCCGGAGAGCCGGGTGTTGTCGCTCCCGGCCGGATGCGCCGCCTTCCCGGCCAACAGCATGCAGAGCGGCGCCGTCTCCGCCTTCGTGACCTGCGGCCTCGGCGCCATGTACGTCAACGCGACCCGAGCGGTCGGGCTTACCATCACCCGGCCGCCGAGCTACGTCGTCCCCCGGGTTGGGGTCTTTGCCTGGAGTGAAACGCCTGATCCCAACACCGGCAACAATCACGACGAAAAGGTTGCCCCGTGATCTCGGGGTGGCCCATGAACAAGGCCATCGTTGGGGCGATGTTCTTGGTCCAGTTGCCTGGGACGGTGTTGGCACAGGTTTGGGTCAACTACGACTTCGTTCCCGGCAACCGAGTGATTTTCTTCGAGGATTACGCCGCGGATCAGGTCGGCAACTTTCCCAAGCGCCTGACCTTCAAACTCGGCAACATGGAGTTGGCCGAAGTCGACGGAAAGCGCTACCTCCGGGCCACGGGTCACAGCATCTTCACGATCCCGCTGCCCGAGGTGCTGCCGGCCAAGTTCACCCTCGAGCTCGACGTCATCAACCGGAAGGGGCTCGACGGCCCGGCGTTCCAACTCCAGGGCACCCTGCTCCAGTCCAAAGACGGCAAGACCTCGACCATCAGTTGGGGCGCCGGGGGCGCCGCGCTGACCGGCGGCGGGGGCGGGGAAACACCCTACGGATACGACGAGGCGACCCGGGCGCGCTATCGCGGCAAGCCGGCCCAGCTTCGGGTCATGGCCGACGGCGGGTACGTCAAGGCCTACTACGACGAGAAGCGCTTCGTCAATGTGCCTAACGCCAATTTTGCCAGAACCCAGAGCCTCACCATCGATCTCGACGCCCGGGGCGAGGACAATCCGCTCTACATCGGACGGATTCGGGTGGCCGCGAGCGACAAGACCATCTATGACGAGATCGCGGCCAAGGGCCGGGCCGCTACCCAGGGCATCCTTTTCGACACCGGGAGCGACCGGATCAAACCGGAATCGGCGCCGACCTTGAAGGAAATCGGGGCGATGCTGGCGGCCCATCCAGAGCTCAAGCTCGGGATCGAGGGTCACACCGACGACGTCGGCAATGCGGCTGAGAACCTGAAGCTGAGCGAGGCCAGAGCGGCGGCCGTGAAAGCCGCCCTGGTTCGGGACCATGGCGTTGACGGATCGCGTCTCCAGCCCAAGGGTCTCGGCAGCACCAAACCGGTGGCGCCCAATACCACCGCCGAGGGCCGGCAGAACAATCGTCGAGTCGAACTGGTCAAGATCTGACCGCTCAATCTGAGGACATTCAATGCAAATGACCGGCCTTCGAGCAGCCAGAGTGGTTACCGCCGTGGTGGCCATCGTCGGGCTGGCACCGACCTCCGCCGGCGCGCAACGCACCGCACCGGCCAACCTCACCGTGGCCATTGCCAACGGCGCGGTGACGGTCTCGTGGACCGGAATGCGCGATTTCCAGTAGTTCAAATGACTCGGGCCCCTTTTCAACGGAGCATACCATGGGCAAGACGAACAATGCGTTGACCAACGCCATTCAAGCAGGCTTGATTCGATTCATCTCAGTGCTGGCGACCTCGGCCGCGCTCGTTGGCGCCACGGTAAACCGGCTCAGTGCCCAGCGAACCCCGATCGCCGCTCCATCCCGCGGAGTCAAGACGCTGGCGTTTCCTCCAGGACCGGCGCCGCAGAACGTTCGGGTGCGGCCGGGAAGCCCGGTGCTTCACGTCCTGGAGTGGGACCGTCTGCCTGGCGTGGCCGGGTATCGCGTCTTCAAGCTGATCAAGGACCAGTGGTACGCCCTCACCCAGCAGGTCCTCATGGCGGAGACCTGGAGCGACGCGGCGCTCGTGCAGCCCGGGACCACCTATCGCGTGACGGCGGCGTACCCAGACGGTCGCCAAGGCGACACCGACTTCATCTACACAAATCCGCCGCAGCCGCAAGTGCCGACCGGGTTCACGGTGCAACCGGCCGGGCCTGGCGCGGTGACTCTCTCCTGGCAACCTCTCCAGTTCGCCTCGTTCCGGCTCTTCGGGAGCGGGCAGCCGGCGACCGGTACGCTGATTAATGGCACACAGACCTCGTTGGCAAAGCTACCGGACGGGACCCATACGTGGAGCCTATCGGCGGACTACGGCGGTGTGCATGGCCCCGGTCCGAGCGTGAGCATCACGCTCAGTTCCTCCGGCCGCTATCGCGTGGTCGCCAACGGCTTCCGCGTTGTGAATCACACCAACGACCTGACCAACGTGCTGACGGGCGACGGTGAAGGGGACGAGGTGTATGGGGGGTTCGCGATGTTCCACGTCGCGCGGCCGAGCGGGCTGCTGCTGGACCAGGATCTTCGGCAAACGCTGGTGCACGGCGATGCAGGGAAGGTCCCGAATCGGGTGAAGGCCGGGACCGCGAGCTTGCAGGGAGGACTGCAGAACAGCGACGTGTTTCCGCCGGTGTTGGATCCGTCACAGCGCTACGGCCAGGCCCCCACAAGTCTGACCTTCCCGTTCCTGATCTGGGACGGGACGCTCACCAACGCAACCGATGCGGTGATTGTTCTGCCCACATTGTGGGAGTCCGACCCGGCGACGGCTTTGTCCCTTGCACTTGCAGTGACAAGGACCGACCCCGCTACCAGCTACACCAACTGGTTTCTTGCCGAGGTTGCCGAGTTGCCTCGGGTCTGGGCCGACCCGATGGTGCAGCAGGCGCTGCAGAGCAAGGCCATCGCGCTGACGACACCGCCGGGGTGGACGTACTTCCCCGCGGTCCACCCCACGGCTCGGCTCGATCATCCGATCGGCGCCATCTTCGACCAGGTAAGTCCGGTTGTCGCCGGAGGCGCCGGGAAGCGCCTCCCCCGCCGAGCCATCGTTCTCACCCGCGAATCCATTGAGGCCGCCCTTGGCGGCGGCAGCACTGGGATTGTCCAGGTCCCGCTCGCTGATCAGGGCGCTCAGGGAATCGTGGGTAACGGCCACTACATCCTCTACGTGCAGGTGGAGCGGGTGCCATGATACACCCGCTGCGCGGTTCCGGGCTATCCGGAGACCACCGTGACTGGGACTGCACGCTCGTGATCAGAATCGACCGGTTGCGCAGCGATCGGCTCCGGCAGGGGCTGAGAATTATAAGCCGAGCGAGGCCCGAGCCGTGGCGCCTACCACCACTTCCAGAAGTACTCGCCCGGGTCAAGAAAAAGAAAGGCATCATCACCAAGGTCCGGGTCAAGGACAACGTCCGCGAGATCCATCCCGGTGGCGGGGGCGACGGGACCTTCGGCGACCTCTTCGGCTCGGCACTGACCAACGAGGGCGCGGACAGCGGTGCGGCCCAGCAGCTCAAGCGGAGCAACGAGCGAACCGAACGGCAAGCCACGTTCCCCCCGGCGATGCTCGCCAAAGCCGGCCCGGTTACTCCGAAGCAAGACGATGCTCCAACGGCGGCGCCCGAGTCGAAAGAGCCGCGCAAGGGGATGGCGACCGACGAAGTTGGGAAGCTGCTCGGCGCCGCCCGCTCCTCGGCCAAGAATGGCCCAGTCGAGGCCCGCTCGTACCCGGGGTTCGAAGTCGACTACGTCAACGAGGTCGCGGTCGACGTCCGAAAGCGGGCGGCGGGAGCGGCTGCCGGGGCAACCGTCAGGAAAGGGATGAGCCCCGAAGACGTCGAGGCGATCGCGGGGAAGCCGATCGAGACCAAGACCAACGGCGAGCTGACGACCCATAAATACAAATGGCAGGACGGCACCCTCGAGGCCGACTTTTTCAACGGGTGCTGGTCGCTTACCGGATCAACTCGGGCGAATAGCCAGAACGGAGTGTTACCATGAGCACCAAGTGCATTCAAGCGGGCATGCTGACTACCTGCCTTGTCGGCGGCCTGGCTGCGCAAGTCCCGATCGGCCCTCCCCAAAGCGTCTACGGCTGTCTCCGGCCTGACCTCGCTAAGAATTCGGCCGCGCTGCGCCAGTCCATGGCAAAGGGTGATACGACGCCGGTGCACGAGACCCAGATCCAGGTGCAGGACTGTCCCTCCTATACGGTCGCGTTCCAGTCCTCCCTGCAAATGGTGTTCAAGGGACCGGGCGGCGGCACGGCCAAGATCAGCGGTAAGGGCGCCATCACCTTTGGCCTCGCGCCGGATGTGAGCGAGCCGGACTTTGATTTCACCTCAGGCCCAAGCGAGTTGACTGCCCCGGTCTACTGGTCGGACGCCGAAATTACCCGGGGCAACGGCTGCATCGTCACCACCGTGCCGCTGCCTTACACGCCGTTTTCCTTCTGGCTCGGCGTCCGGTCAGGGCCCGACCCGAGCGTCTCGGTGCAGGTCAGCGGCGCCGGCGGCGAGCTCCACAACATCGCCACCCGCTGCCCCAAGCCCCGTCCTCTGAGCGGGTGGGTCGACGGCCCGCCGGGCGAGAAGGAATCGATCTTCACGCCGGCCTGGATCTTTCTCCACGGACAGGGTGGGGCGGGCGGCCTTACGGGTCAGCCACCGACCATGCCATCCGGGGCAATGGACCCGGCGGCGATGAAGGCGCTGGCCGACAAGCACCAAGGCTCGCCGATGATGGACCCCGCGAAGCTCCAGGCGATGGCGGCTCAGTTGGGGAAGAACCCGTCGCCGGCCGACATGATGAAGATGGTCAACCAGCTGGTGCCGAACGCGGGCGCGATGGTCGAGGCGGCTCGCAACAATTTCACCTTCAAGCTGCCGGGCGACTGCGTTCAGAGCGGGCCGTTGCTCACTGGTTGCACGGTCAACCGGAAGGTGACGGTCCCCGACGGCAAGGGGGCGACGCAGGAGATCACCGAGTCGACGGTGATCACGATCACCAAGCTCTCGGCCGGCGCGGCCAGACCCTGAGAGAAGAGAAGGAGATTGAGTCCATGCGCCTCGTTGCCTGCGTTACCCTGATCAGCGCCCTGGTCGCGCTCGATTTGGCGGCCCAGCAGCCACTCCCTCGGTCCGCCCGCCCCAGCGGGAGGAGGCCGGCCGCCATTGGGGCCCCGCCTGTCGGACTGAGCGCCAGCGGGACGCCCTCGACCGCGGTACTCGCCTGGCAGGCGCCTGCCGGTGTCGCGGGCTTCGATGTGTACCGAGCGTTCGCGCCGGGCGGCAACTGGACCAAGCTCACACTCGCTCCGATTGCGGGCACCACGTTCACCGATGGGTCCGGGTTCCAGTTCGGTCAAGTCTACATCTACCGGGTCGTCTCGCTGTTCGCGGATGGCTCCTTCGGGAACGCCGATCTCCAGTTTCAGCCGCCCCCGCCGGCCAATCCAACTTGGGTAACAGCCGTCCAACAGGGTTCGAACGTGATCGTCTCGTGGGCACCGGTGCTCGGCGCGACTCGCTACAAAATCACCGGAGGGCCGCCGGCCCAAGGGTACCGGGAAGTGGCCCCACCCGGGACCAGCTCCACCTATCAGAACGTTCCGGCCGGGTACTACGGTTGGCAGGTGGGTGCCAGCTTCGACCCGGGGGCGATCGAGACTGGGGCGGTCCAGTGGCCATCCGCGTCGTTGAGCGTCGTGGCGGCGTCGGCTCGGTATCGCGTCCTGATCACCGGGCTGTCAGTCGTTCGGAAAACCGCCGACGATCCTCTGCATTATGATGGCATCGATGACGAGGTCTTCGTCGCCGCGCAGGCGGTCGTCCTCGACCGGCAAACCGGGGCTGTGCTGGGCACCCAGGCGACCAAGTCGTGGACCTACGGCGACATCAACAACCCGCCTCGGCTCCAGGCCGGGAGTGCGAGTAGTCACGGTGGGCTGCTGTCGGGTGACAAACTTCCCGCCGGCGATCCGACGGTGCCCGTTGGAGCGGCAACGTCTGGGGCGATTCCGCTACTCGTGTTCGACGGTATCCTCGCTGACGGACGCCAAGACCTCCTGATCTTTCCGTCCGTGTGGGAAGTTGACCATGGCAACGGCACGTTGTTCAATGATTGGCTCGCCAATGTGCCCAATATGCGGCGGAGCACTACCGTGGCGCCTGACCCGGTACCAGGGAGTCTGTTCCCCGTCCACCTCGCGACGGGAGATCTTTGGTATAGCGCGCAGGATGTGTTTCCAGCGAGCTCTTGGCAGGACAAGGTCCGGTTGGATCGCCCGATCGGCAGCCTCATGGGCAAACCCACGCTCCGTCTCCTCGGACCGGCCACCTTCAACTTTCAGTTTCAGCCGCGGGTGTTTCAGCTCCGGCGCGAGGAGATCGAGCCGCGGTTGGCGACGCCATTCATCGCGACCAACGGGGCCAAGGGGATCAAACTCTCGATCGAATTCCGAGAGGGCAACGAACTCTTTCTGTGGGGTGACTACATGCTCCACCTCTGGATCGAGCGGGTCCCGTGAGCAAGGTTGCGGTGAGGACTATGGATAGACGACCGCGATGTTCAAGACCTTGGTCGGGGTCGGGACCAACCCGCTGGTGACACTGGGCCCGAGGCCGAGCTGACCGTTGTCGTTCCATCCCCAGGCGTACTGCCCCGACCGAGCCGGTCCTTCGCCGGGCGGTGGCCGTGGCCGTGGCCGGTTGGCCGGGGACCCATGTGGAGGTGATCCGTGCCAAGAGATTCCTCGGGCAATGCCTCATGAAGCTCGATCGATTCGTGGCCGCCGAGTCGCTGTTGGTTGACGCCCACCAATCCATGTTGGATGGCTTTGGCGCGGCCAACCAATACACGGTCGCGGTCGCGAAGGACCTAGTCGAGTTGTACCAGCGGTGGGGGCGGCCCAAGCCGTGAACCCGGGCGAATGACACCCCGAGGCCGCGTCCCAGGGTGGACGTGACCAAACGCTGGATCCTGGTCCTATCGGAGCGTTGGTAGCCGCACCCGCGCCACGACGTTTCGGGTCAACGTGCTGACGTAGAGCGTGTCGCCCGCGACCACCCCACCGGTCGTGGCGCGGAACCGGCCGGTCGGATCCTGGAGGTTGTAGCGGACCCGGCCTAGGGTGTCGATCCCAATCACCATACCGTAGGCCGCCGGTTCCCGGATCCGGAGCCGTTCCGGAATCCGATAGAGGACCTTCCGCAAGAACGGCGACAGGGCCCGGATCTTGGTGGTCTCCGGTGTGCGGGGCGCGAAGAGCCCGACCCAGAAAATCCCCTGCCCATCGTAGCCGATGTTGTCGGGCACTCCGGGAAGCTCCTCGACGAAAATTTCCGACTGGCCGGCGCGCGGCCCGGCCAGCCAATACCGCCGGATCCGGCCCGCCATCGTCTCGTTGAGGAGGAGCCAGGCGCCTTCGGGACCAATGGCGACCCCGTTGGCGAAATCGACCGAGTCGAGGGCTACAGTCGTGGCGCCGGACGCTGGATCGTACTTAAGCAGGCGGCCGGTCGGCCGGCTCTCCCAGAAATCCAGCAGCCCGCCCGTCGCGACCCCCCACCGCTGCGAGGCGTCCGAGAACCAGATGGTGCCGTCCGGCGCGATGTCGAGGGCATCGGTGAAGTTGAGTCGCTTTCCGCCACCGCTGTCGGTCAGGACTCGAACCGCCCCGGCGGGTGACACGGCCAGCAGCCCGCGTTTGGCGTCGGCCACGATCAGCGATCCGGCGTGGTCGAACCTAAGGCCGAGGGGCCGGCCGCCGGTGGTCGCGATCGAGTCGACGGCGCCGGTGGTTCGGTCGATCCGGACCAGCCGCCCATCCGCGAGCCCGGCGTAGATCGCGCCGTCCGGTCCCACCGTCAAGTCTTCAGGGCCGGGCCCCGGCATCAAGATCGTGTCGGCCGTGGTGAGGAGCGAGTTGGGGGCGAACGGGCCGGCAAATCCAGCGTTAGGCGTCGGGATCCACGGCGCCGGGTCGATGGGCACCGGCTTGAGCAGCAGGAACGCCACGACGAGGACCACCAGGATACCAAGACCGCGGCCGATCGTCTTCATCAGCCAACCACGGTCCCGAAAAGCCGGCCAACCAGGGCGGTGCAGCCCATCGCGACCGCGCCCCAAAACGCGACCCGGACCGTGCCCGCCCACACCGGGGCTCCGCCGAGTCGGGCGGCGGCGGCGCCGAGGCCCGCGAGGAGTATCAGGGTGGTGCCGACCAGGAACGTCGTTAGGCGATCCGGAGCCATCAAGGCCGCCAGGATCAACGGTGGCGACGCGCCCGCGGCAAAGGCCGCCGCCGAGGCCAAGCCGGCCTGGATCGGACGGGCCCGGGTGCCCTCCGAGAGACCCAGTTCGTCGCGGGCGTGCGCCCCGAGGGCGTCATGAGCCATCAACTGCTCGGCCACCTGCGCCGCCAACGCCGGGCTCAGGCCTCGGTCGCGGTAGATCCCCGTCAGCTCGGCGTGCTCGAGCGCGGGCGAGTCGGCCAGCTCTCGCTTTTCCCGGTTTAGATCGGACCTCTCGGTATCGGCTTGCGAGCTGACCGAGACGTACTCACCCGCCGCCATCGACAGCGCCCCGGCCACCAGTCCCGCGACCGCGGTCAGCAGGATGGCCTCCCGACTCGGCTGGGCCGCGGCCACACCCACCACCAAACTGCTGGTGCTGATGAGGCCGTCATTGGCGCCGAGGACCGCGGCCCGAAGCCAGCCGATATGCTGGGTTCGATGGAATTCTCGATGGACCATTAATCGGCTCAGCGCCCGGTCCCAAACGGTACGCCAAACCCGAACTTGAGGTGAACATCCTTCTGCTTCAGCTTGCTGCTCGTCTGGGTAGCGCCGAGGTAGTCCGCGTTGTAGCTGTAGAGGTCGGCGCCGACGCTGAGACCGATCCCGCCGAGCCGAAGCCCCGCACCGGCTCCAAACACCCCGGTGATGTAGCTGGTCTTTGCCGCACGGGTAAAGGCCACGCCGCCACGGCTAATGACCCCCAGCCCGCCGTTCAGGAATACGGTGAACGGGCTGGTGATCGGAAGGAGGAAGACCATCAGTTGGCCGGCGCCGGTAAAGAGCTTCGCATCCTGCTTCTGGAAGTTGCTTCCGGTTCCGATCTGGTAGGTCGTCGGCACGTAGTTACCGCTGAACAGGAGCCCGAGATGCTTCCCGAACGTGGCCCCAAGTCGGGCGCCGTACGAGATCCCTGCTTCGAGCGAGTCCGGGACCCCGCCGGTCGTCAGGGCGCTTTGGAGCCGTTCGGTCGGAATATAGAAACCGATTTGGGGGGCAAAACTGATCCGGGTTTGGGCCTGCACCGGCACCGCGACAACCAAGGCAAGGACGACCAGTCGGGACGGACGCATCGGGAGACTCCATGTAAGAGGTGGCCAATGGGGACGATGGCAAGATACGCCCGGCGATCACGCTGCTCTCATTTGGCTATCATCTCCCCAAAGCGATGGTCTAACTGATTTTCTGGCAGCCACTTGCGACTTCGGGCTCCGTCAGATCCCGAGCGCCCGCTTGGCAATCGTTTCTTCGTAGTCCCCACCGCCCCCAAGCAGCCACTGGAGGTGGAGGGCCCGCTTTAGGTGGAAATGGAGGTCGTACTCCCAGGTGAAGGCGATGCCCCCGTGGGTTTGGAGGCTCGTGGTATTGGCCTTCCGGTAGGTCGCCGGACCCAGGACCCGCGCCAAGGCCACCGCCTCGGACGCGTCGGCCGCCCCGACGTCCACCGCCCAGGCCGCGTAGAGATAGGCCGACCGGGCGCTCTCGAGCTCCCCAAACAGATCCGCCAACGGGTGTTGCACCGCCTGGAAAGTCCCGATCGGGACCCCGAATTGGGTCCGCTGCCGGGCATATCCGATCGCCTGATCGAAGACCGCTTGGGCTCCGCCGGCGCTCATGGCCGCGATCCCGACGTTGCCGTAGTGGAGCAACCGGGTCACCAGGCCCCAGTCGCCGAGGCACTCCCGATCGGTGACCTCGACTTGGTCGAGGTCGAGCGTTCCAGAGCGACTCAGGGAATCGACCGTCCGGTTCTCCTCGATCCGGACGCCTTGGGCGGCGGCCTCGACCAGGAACACCAGCGGGCCGGTCGGGCCTCGGGCCACCACCGCCACGCCATCGGCGCCCCCGAGATCCGGGACCAGGCGTTTGGTGCCCCGGAGCCGGTACCGCCCCGGTCCGGCCGGCTCCGCGGCCACCGTTAGGCGGTCCGACGCCGGAAGGCCGCCGTCTTCCTGGAGCGCCAGCGTCACCCGCCGGGTTCCGGTGGTCACCGCCTCGAGCCACTCTTCGCGGAGGCTTGGGTCCGGGCTGGCGGCGATCGCCGGGACCCCGAGGGTGGCGGCGCTCCAGAACGGTCCTGGCACTAGGGCCCGCCCGAGTTCCTCCAGCACGAGCCCGAGCTCCCGGATCCCCAACCCGAGCCCGCCGAGTGCCTCGGGCACCAGGATGCCGAGCCACCCCTGCGCTGCGAGCGCTGCGGCCGCGGCCGGCGCGATTCCCTCCGGTTCGTCGGCCATTTGACGAACCCGTTCCGTCGGAAACTCGGCGGCGCACAGTGCGATTGCGCTGTCGCGGAGCATTCTGGCTTCATCGGACACCGGGGTACTCATCCGTTCTTCTCCTTGGTCGAGAGGGTTCGGCCAAGGCCCAGGACCCGTTCGGCGATGATGTTCCGAAGGATTTCCGAGGTTCCGCCTTCGATCGAGTTGCCGAGCGACCGGAGATACCGCCGGTGCCAAAGCCCGTGCTCGCCCCGCTCGGCGTCCCGGCCGGTCAGCAGTTCGGCGTCGGGCCCGAGCACGTCCACGGCCATCCCCTGCATAGCTTGGTTGGAGGTGGCCCAGATCAGCTTGAACACCGAGCCGATCGGCCCGGGGTCGTCGGCGGCGTTCTTGCCGATTCGCATCCGGATGTTGTTGAGCCGCATCGTTTCGGCCACGGCGTAGAACTGGACCAGCTTCGAGCGGACAACCGGATCTTCGCAGAGCGGCCGCCCGTGGCGCACCAATCGCTTGGTGAGCGTCACGACGTCGCGGAGTTCCCGTTTGAAGTTGGCGTAGACCAGCGCCGCGATGTTGGTTCGCTCGTGCATCAACGTCGTGATTGCCACCCGCCACCCGTCGCCCTCACGGCTCAGGAGGTTCGCCTTCGGGACCCGGACGTCGGTGAAGAACAGCTCGCTGAACTCGGATTCGCCGGTGATCTGCCGGATCGGCCGCACCAGTACGCCCGGCGATTTCATATCGACCAGCAGGTAGCTCAGTCCCTTGTGCTTGGCGACCGTCGGATCGGTCCGGACCAGGAGCAGACACCAATCGGCGAGCGGCCCGAAGGTGGTCCAGATCTTCTGCCCGTTGACGATGAAGTGGTCGCCGTCGGAGACGGCGCTCGTCTGCGCGTTGGCGACGTCGCTCCCGGCGTTAGGCTCCGAGAACCCCTGGCACCAGATCTCTTCGCCGGTCGCGATCTTCGGGACGAACCGGTCCTGTTGGGCCGGGGTCCCGAAGTTCATGATGACCGGACCGGCCATCGCGATCCCGATCACGGTCGGCGCCAGGGGCGTTCGGTGCCACGTCATTTCCTCGTTGAAGAGGAACTGTTCCATTGGAGAGGCGTCCCGCCCGCCGTACTTCCGGGGCCAGGTGACCGCGGCCCAGCCGCCGTCGTGGAGGGTTCGGGCCCACCGCCGCGCGGTGGCCGCGTGCTCGGCCGGATCGGCGGGGGTGGGCCAGGCCGGGGTCCCGTAGTCTCCAGGGACGTTGGCCTTGAGCCAGGCCCGGAGATCGTCTCGGAAATCGACCTCAGCGGGCGAAAGCGAGAAATCCATGGCGTCTCAATTCGTCGGCGGGTTGGCTGAAGGGGTCCGGCGGATCCAGGCCCGGCGCATTTCGAAAGATACCTCGATAAGTTGTCTGTCATCCACCTTCACCAGGCACCATCCATGACGGACGCGGTCAATAACACCCACGGCGACTGATGGCCGACCGCCTCGACCCGACCCTCAAAGACCCGGCGTCCTTTCGGCACTGGACGCCGGTCCTGATCCGGTTCCGGGATCTCGATCTCCTGAGCCACGTCAACAACGTCAACCTGGCCGGCTGGCTCGAGGATGGCCGCGTGGCGCTCGAGTTGCCGATCCAGCCGTTGACGGCCGACTACCGGGGCCCGGTGATCGTGCTGGTCGATGCCCACATCCAGTATCTCGACGAAACCCGATGGGGCGATGAGGTGAAGGTCGGGACCCGGGTCCAGCGGATCGGCGGCACGTCGGTGGTCATCGGCCAGGCCGTGTTCGCGAGCGGGCGGTGCGTCGCGATCGCGGAATTCGTGGAAGTGCTGGTCGGCAACGAGTCGCGGAAGCCGGAACCGTGGCCGCCGGCGTTTCGGGCCCTGTTCGAGCGCTACCGATGACGCAAAACCGAGACTTCATCCGGGTGGGCAGATCGCGGATTGAAGGAACCGGGGTCTTTGCCAAGCGCAAGATCCCCCGCGGAACCCGGATCATTGAATACACGGGCGAGCACATTCCGGTCGATCAGTTGTATCGGGTGGTGGAGCAAGGCCGACCCCGCGTCTACACCTTTGCCCTGGATGAAACCACCTCGATCGACGGAAGCCGCAACGGCAACGACGCCCGGTTCTTCAACCACAGCTGTGACCCCAATTGTGAGCCGTACGTCTTCGACGGCCACGTCTACATCTACGCGATCCGGGATATTGTGCGCGGCGAGGAACTGACCTTCGACTACAAGCTCGGGCCGGCCAATCGAGCCGAACCTGTTCGCTACGACCCAGCGGACTATCTTTGCCGGTGCGGCGCGCCGAATTGTCGGGGGAGCCTCATCGCGCCGAAGCGCAAGCTGGTCCAACGTCGTCACCTTAAGGGAGATATGCTATGAAGAAGCGATCCGCATCCAAGGTGGCTTTGGTCACGGCCATGGCGGCCTTGCCGCTGGCCCGAGTGCCGGCGCTGCAGGCGCAGCGAGAACGGGCGGTCAGCAGCGACGGGTTGGTCAAGGCGTCTTTCCCGTGCTGCAAGTTTGCGGACCGAATGGTGAAACAGGGGGTCACCGTTGTCGGCATCGACAATGGAAACCCGATCTACCAGAACGCAAGGAAGGAGTACTTCTCCCTCGATCCAGCCACGGGAGACATGCGGTTTGTCGCCCCGGAGGTGTTCATGAAGTTCCGCGAGGGCGGCACGACCTCGCGCCTGCGGAGTCCCCTCCGGATGGAGAAGTGGCGGGCCGACAAGTTTGGCGGCCAGGTGACCCTGGTTGGTGTCGACGAGGCCGGACACGTCGTGCAGCAGAACACCCGTGGTGAGAAGTTCTACCTCGAGCCCACCACCGGCGACATGGTGTTCGTCAAGTAGAGTGGCAATAGCGCTGTTGATCGGGGCCGAGCTGGCCGGGCTCCTGATGATTCCGCTCGGCCTGCCGGGATTGTGGCTGATGCTGGCGGCTGGCCTGGCCCACCAGCTGCTGGTCGTTCCGCCGCCGATTGGCTGGGTCGCGATTGGGATCGCGGCCGGATTCGCGGCGATCGCCGAAGTGCTCGAATTTACGCTGACCGCTCGGTACACCAGGCAATACGGCGGATCGAAACGGGCCGGCTGGGGGGCGCTGCTGGGCGGACTGGCCGGCGCGTTCCTGGGGGTGCCGGTTCCGATTATCGGCTCCGTGGTCGGGGCATTCGCGGGGTCGTTCTTGGGCGCGTTGGTTGCCGAGTATTCCGTGACCCGCGATCACGGCCAGGCCGGGCGGGCGGCCTGGGGATCGTTGGTGGGGAAGACCGCCGCGACCGTGGCCAAGACCGGGTTTGGATTGGCCATCGCGGTGATCTTCGTCGTCCGATCGTTCTAGGCCCCGCCTTTCGGGGCCGAACTGATCTTCATCACCACGAGTTTCGGATCGGCCCGGATCGCGGCCTCCTCGAACAGCACCGGCTTCGATTTCCCCTTGGAGAACAGCACCGTCTGATCCGCGTGGTGCGGGGAATCCGGATTGTCCGATTGCGAGGGTGCCAGTACCGACCGACCCACCGGCCCCCGGTCGGTGAACTCGACCCAGAGGATGTAGCTCGACCCGTGGGTCGGATTGCGCCAGCCCTTGCCCGGAACCCAGCCCGACTCGGTCTGGTTGATCATGTTGTATTGCCCGGTCTGGACCGGCCCGCCGGGAATCGGAATCCGCTGTCCCGACCGCTCCTCGATCTGGTAGGTCCGAAGGGTTCCGCCTAACGGCATCCCGGAATTGCGGAGGTCGGAGATCGCGGCGGTGAGCGCCCCGGTCACCCGGGGGTGGGCGGTGTTGAGCCCGCGTGGCGTGGTGGCCGGGTTCTGCGGGTCGAAAGGGAGGATGAACACGTCGGCGTCGGGCGTGGCGGCGCTGGTGACGTTTTCCATGAACCGCCGCCAGAGCACGGCGCCCTGACTGTCGAGGTTGTCGGTCAGATCCCATCGGCCGAGGACGTCGCAGGCCTCGGGAATGCCCTTCTGGATCGGCAGCCGCCGGCAATGCGCCACCAGCGAGTCCCGCCAGAGCTCCCCGGAGATGACCTTGTTGTCCATCGTGATCCGCTCGAGCAGGTCGAGGGTAAACCGCCGGCCAGGATAGCCGTCGGTGCCGTCGAGCCGCCGGCCGATCTTGAGCAACCCGTTCCGGGTCCGGAGGCTTCGCGGGGTCCGCTCGTCGCCGATGATGCCGGCGAATCCTTCGAGCGGCTGGGCCGGATTGTTGGCCCAGTGACTGTCGTTCGAGTTCATGACGTAGTCGGTCCGGGCGAGCGAGGGCAGACTCCCGGGGCCCATGATGCCCGGGACCGGGGTTGCGGGGTCGGTGGGCCACTCGCAATCGGCCCGCCAGCCGTCGAGCACCGCCAGCTGCTGCTGGGCCAGGAGGCGCTGGCCCAGTTCCGAGGTCACGCACCGTTTCATCATCGCGTCGCTGACGTTCGGCACCGCCGATCGGTCGGCATAGACCACCCGGCCCGAGTCGTCGGCGGCCGCGGTGTTGAGCCAGCCCAGGGCCAGGTACCGTTTGCCGGCCTCGTCGAGCTCGCCGACCGATCGGGACTGCATCATCCCGAGCTGCTGGTTAAGCCAGCGGAAGCTCATGGTCACGCTCCGGACCGCGTAGGCCGTGGTGCTGGTCCAGACCAGGTTCTGGTCGGTGATAACCGGGCCGAATTGCGTTTCCCAGAAGGTGTGGCTTTGCGGGGCGAGTTGGCCGTTGTCCTCCTTGACCAGAACGGTCACCGTCCGGCGGGACATCGGCCGGACCTGGCCCTCGAACTCATACGATGGGGCGGTTCCCAGGGCGAGCCTGAGTTGATAGATCGTCTCCCGCTTAGGCACGCTCGCGGTATGGGTCCAGGCCACGTTCTGGTTGAACCCGAACAGGATCACCGGCAGGCCTTCGAGGACGGCGCCGTAAACGTTCAGCTTGCCCGGCACGGTCAGTTGGGCTTCAAACCACCGCTCCGGCTCATGCCACCGCCAGTGCGGGTTGGCGAACAGCATCCCGCGGCCGTTCGCGGTCGCGTCCCGGCCGAGCGCAATCAAGTTGCTCATCGTCGTCCGGAGCCCCGGCTCCTCCCCTTGGCTCGGTGCCGGCTGGCGCGGGTCGGTGTCGGCCGGCGCGACGGCGTCCGTCATTGGTCCGATCCACCGGCTGCTGGTCAGGATGTTCCAGTGGAGCGCTCGGAGGTAGACATCCTCCTCGGTGATCGGCCGGACCCAGGCCTTGCCGCGGCATCGCCGGTCGGGAATGCCCGCGACGCCGACCTCCGCCAGATATCGGTTGTAACCGGCGGTGTAGCCCCGGATCAACTCCCGCACCTCGGGGGTCGGTCCGACCGGCGCCGGCTGCTGCAACTCCCGGGCAATCAGGCCGAGGTCGAGAATTCGCTTCCAGTAGAAATCGCTTTGGAGGTTGGTAACGGTCTGCCGGGCATCCCGCACCCCCTCGGCGCCGAAGAACTTGGACCGCTCGCCTCGGATCGTCACCCACCGGCCGGCGACGGTGCAGAGATCGGCCTTAGCGAAGGCGTAGCCGAGACCGAATCCGGCGCCCGCGATGTCCTTCGCCACGACGTGGGGAACGCCGAACGAGGTGGTGCGGATCTCGGCCGTCAGGGGTGTCTGCGCTTGGGTCTCGGAGACCGCCATCAGTGCCACCGCGCAATAGAATCGGAATCGCATCAGTTCCTCCACTATGATTGTTGCACTCTCCCTGCCCGGCCAAGATGCCTCCGCTCCGCCGTCCGCGATAGCCGCCGGCGCCCCGCTGGCGGTGGTCCGCGACCGCGTTACCTTGTCAGTTCGATGACCGCACCCACGACCTTCCGCTATGCCGAGCGGTTGTCGGCGCCGGCGCTCGCCGACGGGCGCTGGGTCGAGAAAGGCGTGATATCGCGGGACGGGGGAACGACATGGATGCCGTTCTTCGAGATGACGCTGAGCAGGAAACGGTGAAGCGGGCAGGTTGACGCCGGGTAGCCCGGGCCGGATATTCGCCCGATACCCGCGGCCTCACGTCCACCCGCCACCCGGATCCTCTCATGACGCAACTTTTCCCCAGGGCCTCGTTTGCCCTCCTGCTGTCCCTTGGCGCCGGGTGCGGCAACCCGGTTCCCAAGCCCGCCGACTCAGCGGCTGTCGCCGCGCCCGTTGCGGCGATCAAGTATGGGGCGAATCCGGCCGCCGGCGGGACGTTCATCCACGACGGCGTCACGCTCTATTACGAAACCTACGGCGCGGGCGAGCCCCTGCTGCTCGTCCACGGAAACGGGGCCAGCATCGGGAGCATGGCGGCGCAGATCGAGTTCTTCAAGTCGCGCTATCAGGTCATCGCGATGGACAGTCGCGACCAGGGGCGCTCCGGGGACAGCGAGGGTGCCCTGACTTACGAGAAGATGACCGACGACCTCGCCGCGCTGCTCGATCATCTCAAGGTCGGCCCGGTCGATGTGGTCGGCTGGAGCGACGGTGGCATCGAGGCCCTGCTGCTGGGCGTCCGGCATCCGGCCAAGGTGAAGAAGCTCGTGGCGATGGCCGCCAACCTGAACCCGAGCGCAGAGGCCATCTATCGTGAGACGGACGAGTTGGTCACCACGATGCTCGCCGCCATGCCGGATAGCGTCCGGAATACGCCGCAGGGCAAGCGGGAGCGGAAGGTGACGGGCACGATGCAGAAGGAGCCGCACATCGATCCCAAGATCCTTTCGCAGATCACGGCTCCGACCCTGGTCCTCGCCGGCGATCACGACCTGATTCGAACCGAGCATACGGTCCAGATCTACAATCACCTGCCGAATGCCCAGCTGGCGATTTTTCCGAACAGCACCCATATGGTGCCGTACGACGACCCCGAGTTGTTCAACGGCACCGTAGAACGGTTTTTGAAGACGCCGTTCAAGAAGAAGGATCGGATCGCTGACCTGATGGTGTCGTACGAGAAGTTGATGGCCAGCCTGCCGAAGTGATTCGGCTCGGGCCGGCTCAGCCGGCGGCCATGATGGTGAAGTTCCGCCCTTCCCAGGTCCCGGTTTCGGTCCAGTTGAAGGTGAAGTCGACGGCGCGGCCGGCTCCGAGAGACGTAGTCTCAAGTTCCGCCGAGGCGGCCCCGGGCGCCATCGGTGAGGTGGGCGTATCGGTCCAGGTCGTCCAGGCGTCCGTGGTCCAGCGGATGATGGCCGGCCGGGGGACGTCGATGCGGAGGCGCCGTCCCGCCGCCATGGTCGGCCGCGAGTGGGCGAAACTCCACGCCGAAACCCGCGGGACATTGACCCGATCCAGATACCGGGCCGCCGGTTGGGGCGGCCGGTCGAAGACTCGGCCATCACGGAGTGAGCGGAGCAGCTTCACGTATTCCGCGTGGGCCCAGACGAGCGGCATGGCCGACCCCGCCGGACGTCCGTTGTAGAGCTCGAGGTCCGGAATATCGGGCGCGTCCCAGACCTGCTCGGGAAGGAAACCCTCGGAACCGGCCTGACGCCGCATCGTGGCCGCCAGGCGTTCGGCCTCGGCGATTCGTCCGGCCGCCAGTTCGTAGTGCGCCCGCTCGCCGGCGAGGAGCGGCCATCCGCGCCCGATGCCGGTCCCGTCGAAGGGGCTGCCGTCCTCGTGTTCGCCGTAGCCGTCCTCGTTGTAGCGCCGCCAGGTCGGGCCGTTCCGGGTTTCGGTCAAGAGCATCGCGTCGATGACTCGGACCGTGTCGACCATCTTCGGATCGAGCGCGTCGCGGAGTCCGAACCGGACCAGGGCCAGCGCGTCACCGCTGACCATCTCGGAGGCCGGAATCCGGGTGAGATCGGCGCCCCGGTTCTTGAGGCCCACGACACCGAGCGGCGGCGATTCGGCCGGATCCCGGCTTCCGATCCGGACGTAGTATCCGGCCACCCCGCACCGATCGGCGAGCGGCGTGCCGGCCGCATAGGTCCATTCCTCGATCGAGGCGTTCCAGTCGTCGGCCGTGTCCCGGAACCAGACGCCGAGGGCCGCCTCGCCGGCTTGATCCGCCAGGTCGGCCGCGGCCAGCAGCCCGGCAATCGCCACGGCGAGCGTGAAGGGGGAATAGCCCGCATCCTCTTCCCACCGGTCCTGGTCGGTCGCGGGCCCGTGCATGACGACATACTCGGCCGCGCGATGCACCATATCCCACCATGCCCCGGGGCCGCCGGTGCCGGCAGCGTTCTCGCGCAACGCGAGATCGACGAGGAGGATCGGAAACGCGGTTTCGTCGAGTTGAAGGCCACTCCAATAGGAGGTGCCGTTGAGCCACATGTTCTGGGGCCAGTGACCGTCCTGCTCCTGGGTCACCGACAGAAACCGCAGCATCGCTCGCATGTCCTCGTGCGCTCCGGTCGCCAGCAGGCCGCCGGCGGTTTCCACCATGTCCCGGGGCCAGACCAGGTGATAGCCGCCCAGGTTCCCGTCGCCCACCGAGGCGCCCCACGGGATCGAGAGGCTGGCAATCGCGCCGCCGTCGCAGTTCATCGACATGTGAGATTTCATTACGGCGGCACTGGCGCGGTACAGGTTCGGTCCGACGGCACCGACCGGCTCGTCGAGCGGCACCAGGCTCTTCTGCCACCGCTGCCAGGGCGCTTCATACCGGCGCTCCACGTCGTCATACAGCTCGGCCAGCGAGGCCCTCGCGTGGAGCGCGGCCGTGTCGGGGTCGCCGCCGAACCCGATCGCCAGGACGAATTCCCCGCCGCACCCCACGAGGTCGATTTCGCCCGCCAGCGCCACGTTGCCGTTCTCGGCCCGGTCGAAGAGCCGCGTGAGGCGGCCATGCCGCTGGAGATCGTGCCAGGCGTCGTCAGGGCCCGCAAAACCGGCGGTTCGCCGAGCCCAATCCACCGAGGACGCCACCGCCAGTGCATAGCGCTCGCGCTGGGCGTAGAGAATGCCGTCGCCTTTCTGCTGACCGACCCATCCGGTATTCCCGGCCCCGTGATTGCCAAGATGCGGGCTCAGCAGGAGCGTGAGCCGGTAGTCTGCCAGGGTCCCGACCAACGGCGTGAACCGGACCTGCTGCAGGACGACGTCATACTCGGGCGAGGTACAAATTCGCTTCTCGATCAGGTACCGTCCGAGGGTGCAGGTATTGCGGAACCGGAAGGCCGGGACTCCAGGCGCCAGCCACTCCACGGCATGACGGCAGTGGCGCTTTTCTTCGCTCAGGAAATCCGGCGCGGTGACGATGAACCCGGCATCCCGGGTGCAGGCCGTATCCACTTCGGGGAAATAGATCTCGTTCAAAATCCCGTGGCTGGCGGTGAACCAGACCCGGGAGGCCTCGCCCATGGCGGTCCCAACGGCGCTCTTGGTACTGCTGGTCCACCGCGGCTCGATGCCGGGCCACCCAGGGGCAAGGGTCGGGGCGTCAGACATTCAAAGCTTCTCTCGTTATCCCAAGATGAGGGTCGAATCTACCCTTCCGGTGACCGCCGAGGTCAACGAAGGGCCGGAGCGCGAGTAACTTAGTCTCGTCCATCACTCCAGGAATCTTGCCCCATGCCGCGATTCGTCCTTGCCCTGGCCCTGCTCGTGACCCCAAGCACGGCGGTGGCCCAGCTCAAGGGCATGGTGCCGTTCGACATCCGAGTAGCCAAGAACCCGATCCCGGTGCTGGCCGATGGTCACGATCGGCTGGTCTACGAACTCCGCGTCACCAACGTCGGCCGGCGGGGCCTGGCCATCCAGCGAGTCGAGGTCTCAGCCGATGGCGCGGTCCTCGCCGGCTGGGAGGGCGACTCCCTCAAGAACATCGCGCTCCGGATGGGTGAAGGCGGCGACGGGCGGGTGATCGGGCCGGGCAAACAGGCCCTCCTCTATTTGCTGGTGTCGGTTCCTCCGGGGGCCGCACCCAAGAGGCTCAACCATCGGTTCTTGATCACGGCCGCTGATTCGCTCGATGGCCCGGCCACCGATACCCTGAGCAACTACCGAGTCACGGTCGACTCCCGCACCCCGCCGGTGATTCGGTCGCCGCTCAGCGATGGGCCCTGGGTTGCGGGCAACGGCCCGGGCAATAAATCCGGCCACCGGCGTACCGTCATTCCGCTCGAGGGCGTGGGCCGGGTGGCCCAGCGTTTCGCGACCGACTGGATCAAGCTTGGCGCCGACGGCAGCGGGTGGAAAGGTGACTCGACCAAGAACGAGAATTGGTACGGCTACGGGGTGCCGCTCCACGCCGTGGCCGGCGGGAAGGTGGTGGAAACCAAGGACGGCATCATCGAGAACGTGCCGTTCTCACCCAAGATGGCGGTCCCGATCACCCTCGAGACGGTCGGGGGCAACCACGTCATTCTCGATTTGGGGAACGGCAACTACGCCTTCTACGCCCACATGATCCCCGGTTCGCTGACCGTGAAACTGGGCGACAAGGTGTCGGCCGGCCAAGTTATCGGCCGGCTCGGCAACTCCGGCAACTCGACCGCGCCCCATCTCCACTTTCACATGAGCGACGCGCCCTCGCCGCTCGGCACCGAGGGGGTGCCGTTCGTTGTCGACGAGTACTGGGACATGGGCATCGTCGCGAAACTCCTCGTGGCCTGGACCCCGAGCGGGCCGGCAACCCCGAAACACCGAGAGTTGCCGTTGGAGAATCACGTCGTGCGTTTCAAATCGATGCCCTGACCCCCGATGATCGACCGGGGGGTCCGGATCGGGGAGGCGCTCGCCGATCGCTACCGAATCGTCCGGAGCTGGGTCGCGGCGCGACCGCGACGGTCTATTTGGCGCACGACGACAAGCACGATCGCCAGGTCGCGATCAAAGTCCTTCGGCCCGACCTGACCGCGACCCTCGCCGGCGAGCGATTCCTCCGCGAGGTGGCGATCGCCGCGCAGCTCCAGCACCCTCACATTCTTCCCTTGCTCGATTCCGGCGAGACCGCCGGTTCGGTGTACTTCGTGATGCCGTTCGCCGCAGGCGAGACCATTAATGCTTGGCGCGCGCCTTGGCCACGATCTCCCTCACCTCGCTGAGCAGCGTCGGACCGTGGTAGGGAATCCCGTCCTTGATCGTCCACTCCACCCCGCCGGTGTGGACGATCTTCCCGTCCCGGACCGCGTCGGTGCCGGTGGGGTAGAGCACCTTGAGGTTCTCCAGCGGATTCCCGTTCACCACGATCAGATCGGCCAGCCAACCGACCCGGACCCGGCCGAGATCGCCTTCTCGGCCTAACACCTTGGCGCCGTTGCTGGTCGCATGCTGGATGATCTTGAGCGCGGGAAAGCCGGCCTCCTGCTCCAGTTCGAGCTCCCGGATCAGGCCGAAACCGTACAACTGATAGATGAACCCGGCGTCGTCTCCCGAGGCGATCGTCCCGCCCATTCGCTCGAAATCGCGGAGTGCCCGAAACCAGATCTGGTAGTTCTCCTTCCAGTAGGCTTCGTCGATGGAGGTCCAGCCGATAAAGTACGAACCGTGGTTCTTCGGGTTGGGTTTGAAAAATTCTTCGAGCGCGGGATGGAGGTAGTCCTTGAACCATGGCTGGCCCTCGGCCCGCTGGAGATCCCGGCTCGCTTCGTAGATGTCAAGCGTGGGAACCCATGCCACGTTGGCCTTGACCATGCCGGCCAGGACCTCCTTCAGCTTGACCGGATCGGCCTCGCGCCAAAGCCGCCCGGCGTACCGAAACCGGTGGGTTTCATCGGTGATGTTGAAATCCACCGGAAACGGCTGAACGCCGTCGGGCAACGCCGCGTCGGGAATCCCGTACCAGTGCTCGATCGTGGTCGTGCCGAGCCGAATGTCGTCCCAGGCGTTGGTCTCCTCGACCCCGGCATGATGAGCGACTCGAAGCCCGACTTTACGCGCCTCGTCCATCATCGCGTCCATGATGTCGCGCTTGATCGGCGTGATCTTGATGCCGTCAACACCGGCTCGCTTCATTTCCTGGACCCGTTCGCGCGCCTCGGCCGGGGTGTTCGGCGGCGCGGTGCCGGCCAGGAAGAACGGGTAGTGAAAGATCCGGGGGCCGGCCACTTCGCCGGCGGCGATCTTTTCCCGGAGCGGAATCGTCTTCTTGGTGTCGCTCCCGACGTCGCGGACGCTGGTAATCCCGCTCGCCAGCCAGATCTTGAGCTCGTAGTCTTGCGGCATCGGGATCCCGCCGCGCTCGTCCTGGACGTGGGCGTGGGCATTGATGAAGCCGGGGAGGACGTACTTGCCCTGGGCGTCGATCACCACGTCCCCCGTCGGGCGAGCCCCCAGGCTGCCGATGACCGACGCCACCGCATCGGCAATCGGGACCATTTTGGTGATTCGGTTGTTCTCGATCACGATGTCGTAGGGCCCCGAGGCCGGGATCCCGGTGCCGTCGATGACCAGGGCGTTCTTGATCAGGAGCCGGGGAACCCGCTTGCCGTGCTGGGCGGTGGTCTGGGCGGAGACCGCGGGGACGGCGGCGAGCGCGACGAGCCAGAGGCACCGCGTGAAACGGGAAGGGAGCGTCATGACCGGATCCTGATGAAGAAGGGAGAATTCAGAAGGTAGCCCCTGCCGATTGGTTTCGCTTCGCCGTCCCGTCAGGTTTCGAACCCGAGGGCCCGGGCCACCTCTTTCTGCCGGGCGTCGAGGGTGAGGAATGCAATCTCGGCCGGATCTTCGGCGAGATAGAGCGCCGTGGCCAAATGCCAGCAGTCGGCTCCTCGGACATAGCCGGTGGCCAGAACCCGGACGATCTCGGCCGACAACGGCCGGTCGGGAACAATCCAAGACACCGGAGCCGGGAGGGCCTCGAACCCGGCGACGTTCTCTCGGCGAAACGCCGCTCGCCATTCAGCCTCAAGTAGATTGGCTGACACCAGTTCATCGAATTCGACGAGTCGCCGGCCGATTGCGCGGCCGCCTTTTTCGCCGAACGCGATGGCCACGAGGCACGAGGTGTCGACGTACCCGACCTTCATTGGTCGCGCTCGGCTAGGAAGCGGTCCAGAGCGCCCGGTCGCCGGGCCACGGCCCGGGGGGGCTTGCGGTCGGGACTGGGCCGAACCACCACGCCCCGATCGGCGAGCCCGGCGAGGCGCGCCGCGATGCCGGTGCGGTCGCTGGGAAGCGGCCGAATCTCGGCGACCGGCTTGCCATGGACGGTAACCGTGACTCGCTGCCCGCCACGCACCTGTCGGATGATGGCGGACAGGCGGGCCTTGGTTTCGTACAAGGAATAGGTCTTGGGCATGGCGCACGATACAAAAACTAGTCAGACTAGTCAAGATCAATGGCTCTGGGGCTGGGACCAGACGCCCGGGATCGTCTCGGTCTGGGCCGAGGCCGACGGCCGTGTCGTGGTCTGGCGCCGAAGCCCGGCCACCGGCGAGCTGATTCGCGAGGAGGACCGGTTCGAGCCCTGGCTCCTGCTCGACCGGCTCGATGACGTGGTCCGATCAATGCTGGGCGTGACCGTCCGGGTACTCGAGGGCGACGGGAGCCTCCGCTACTTGGTGAGCGCCGCCGATTCCCGAAGCCTGGCCGCAACCGTCCTCGAGGGCGCCTCGCGCCGACTGGGCCGGGCGGTGACCCACCTGCGCGACTTGGGGCAGGAGAGCGTGCTGGTGTTGCCGCCGGAGGAGCAGTATCTGGTCGCGACCGGCCGGACCTACTTTCGGGATCTGGCGTTCGACCAGCTCCGCCGGCTCCAATTCGATCTGGAGACCGAGGGACTCGACGCCCGCCGCCATCGAATCTTCATGGTCGCCGTCGGGCACCCGGACGGCACCACCGAGGTGCTCGAAGCCCGCGGCCAAGGCGACGCCGCTGAGGCCGAGCTGATTGCCCGGCTGGCCTCGGTGGTTCGCGCCGCCGATCCCGACGTCATCGAGAACCACAATCTTCACGGCTTCGATCTGCCGTTTCTCGATCGCCGGGCCCGGATCCTCCGGGTCCCGTTGTCGTTGGGGCGGATCGGGCCGGGCATGCGGCAGCGCGCGGCCCGCCGCGGGGTCGCCAACGACGCCGACCCCCGCCGCCGAGTCCGGATGGTGGTGCCCGGTCGCGAGTTGATCGACACCTTGGACGCGGTCCAGCGCTACGACTTTGCTACTCGGGAGCTGCCCGGCCACGGGCTCAAAGCGGTGGCCCGGCATCTCGGGCTCGCCAAAGAGGACCGGGAGTTGATCCGCGGCGATCAGATTGCCGAGGTCTATCGGACCGATCCCGACCGGGTCCGGCGGTACGCGACCGCCGATGTCGAAGAAGTCGCGGGCTTGGCCCGGATGCTGGGCGGGGCCGCCTTTGCCCTGGCCCGGATGGCGCCGCGGCGCTACGAGCGGCTGGCCGATGCCGGTGCGGCCACCGGCGTGATCGATCCGCTGCTGGTGCGAGCGTACCTCCGAGCGGGGCAGGCCCTTCCCGCGCACCAGCCCGGTCGCGACCTCGAGCACAGCGGCGCCGCCTTGCATTTGTTCGCGTCGGGTGTGGCGAGGCGGGTGGTGAAGGCCGATGTCGCGAGTCTCTACCCCTCGTTGATGCGGGCCTATCGGATCGGGCCCGCGCGAGACAGTCTCGGCGCATTGCTCTCGATGGTCGATCGGTTGGTCGAGCAGCGGCTTCAGGCCAAGGCCAGCGCCAAGGCCGCTCCGGCCGGCTCGGCCGAGCGCTACACCCACGAAGCCACCTCGGCCGCGATGAAGCTCGTCGTCAACTCGGCCTACGGGTACCTGGCGGCGGGCGGCGGACTGACCCGGTTTGCCGACGTCGAGGCCGCCAACGAGGTGACCCGCCGAGGTCGCGAGCTGCTCGACCTGATGTGCCGGGAACTGGCCGCCCGCGGCGTGACCCTGCTCGAGGCCGACACCGATGGCGTCTACTTCGCCGTGCCCGATCACTGGACCGAGCCGGACGAGCGCCGGCTGGTGGCGGAGGTGGCCGCGTTGCTACCGCCGCTGGTGCAACTCGAGTTCGAGGGTCGCTATCAGGCAATGCTCTCCCACGAACCGAAGAATTACGTCCTCCTCAAGTACGATGGCACCCTGGTGTTGCGGGGGGTCGCGTTTCGGTCGAGCCGAGCCGAGCCGTTCGGCGAGGCGTTCCTTCGCCGCGCGATTGGCCGCCTGCTGATCGGCGACGTGGCCGGGGTTCGCGACGCCTACCTCGATACCGTTCGGGCCCTCCGCCGGCGCGAGCTCTCGACCCACCAGGTGTCTTCCCGGGTTCGGCTGACCAAAACGCCGGCCAAATATCTCGAGACCCGGGCGCGGCGGCGAGAACTGCCCTACGAAGCGATGCTGGCCGGCGGCCGGACCGAGTGGAACGCCGGCGAGCGAGTCCGGATCTACCGGAACAAGGCCGGGTCCGGCGGAGTGGTCAGTGAAACCGATCAGCCCGATCGGCGTGACTACGACGTCGAGCATTACCTCCGGGTGCTCCGGGAGTCCTTTGCCGTCCGGCTCGCGCGGGCCCTCCGGCCGGGCGACTTTGCCGGCCTCTTCGAGGACCCCGATCAACTATCGTTTACGCCGCCTTCGTTCGAGGCAATGGGCACCATTCTGACGATCGGCAATCCTTGACCTTGCCATCCGGGCGGGAACGGGGCAACATCTATTGCTGGTCTCCCCCAAGCTTTCTCCTGAAACAGGGTATTGATATGGCTCGGACTCTGGGTTTGGCAGTCGTGGCTCTGGCCACCGCCTTGCCGGCGACGCTCGCGGCGCAATCAACGGTCGACACGAGTGCCTTCGGCGCGCTCTCGTGGCGGAACCTGGGCCCCCAGCGCGGCGGTCGGTCGGTGGCGGTGGCCGGTTCGGCCTCGCGGCCCCAGGAATACTGGATGGGCACGACCGGTGGCGGCGTGTTCAAGACCACCGACGGGGGCGACACCTGGGTTCCGATGTCCGATCGCTACTTCGGCGGCACCATCGGGGCGATTGCGGTGGCCGAGTCGAATCCGGACATCGTCTACGTGGGCGGGGGCGAGTTCCCGATCCGCGGCAACGTGTCTCACGGCGATGGGGTCTATAAGACCACCGATGGCGGTCGGACCTGGACGTACCTCGGCCTGGTGGAAACCCGCCATATCGCCAAGATCAGGGTTCACCCCAAAAACCCTGACATCGTCTACGTCGGCGCGCTTGGTCCGGTGTTCAGCACCTCCAATCAGAACCGTGGCGTTTATAAGTCGATCGACGGCGGCAAGACCTGGAAGAAGATCCTGAACCGGCCGGGCAACGATTCGACCGGCGTCGTCGAGTTGGTCATGGACCCGAGCAATCCGGAAGTACTCTACGCCGGGTTGTGGGAGGCGTACCGGAAACCGTGGATGCTCAACAGCGGCGGTCCCGGCAGCGGGATGTTCAAGACCACCGACGGGGGAGCCAACTGGAAGGAATTGACCCGGAATCCGGGCCTTCCGAAGGGGACGATCGGGAACATTGGGATCACGGTCTCGCCCGCCAATCCGAAACGAGTCTGGGCCGTCATCGAAGCGGATTCGGGCGGCGTGTTTCGTTCCGATGACGCCGGCGAGACCTGGGCTCGCACCAACGACGAGCGGAAGTTGCGGCAACGGGCTTGGTACTACTCCAGGGTCTTCGCCGATCCCAAAGACGAAAACGCGGTTTACGTGCTCAACGTCGAATGGTTCCGGTCCACCGACGGGGGCGCCACGTTTCCCCGGTCGTTCGACACCCACCACGGCGACAATCACGATCTCTGGATCGCGCCGAACGATCCCAGCCGGATGATTTTGGCGAACGACGGCGGGGCCGAGGTTTCCTTCAACGGCGGCCGGAGCTGGACCGACGTCGACTATCCGACGGCTCAGTTCTACCACGTCGCCACCACCAATCATTTTCCCTATCGGGTCTGCGGCGCCCAGCAAGACAATAGCACGCTCTGCGGCTCGAGCCAGGGGGCCAGGGGTACCCAGTACGCCGAGTTTTACGATGTCGGCGGCGGTGAGTCGGGCTACATCGTATCTCGGCCCGACAACCCCGACATCATCTTTGCCGGCAGCTACGGCGGGTATTTGACTCGGAAGGACATCAAATCCGGGTTCGAGCGCGATATCAACCCATGGCCGCTCAATCCGATGGGGCATTCTGCCATCGACTCCAAATACCGGATGCAGTGGACCTTCCCGATCGTGATTTCGCCCCACGATCCGAACACCATGTATGTCGGGTCGAGTGTGGTGTTCAAGTCGACCGACGAAGGCAGCAGTTTCACGCCGATCAGCCCCGATCTGACCCGGAACGATCCCAAGACGTTAGGCCCGTCCGGGGGTCCGCTCACTAAGGACCAGACCTCCGTTGAGTACTACGCGACCGTGTTTACCATCGCCGAGTCGCCGGTTGAAAAAGGGGTCATTTGGACCGGATCGGATGATGGGGTCATCGCGGTGACCCGGAACGGGGGCCAGAGTTGGGACCGGGTGACGCCGCCCGACCTCCCTGAATGGGCCAGGGTTTCGATCATCGAAGCCTCGCCGCATACCAAAGGCACCGCCTACTTCGCGGCCAACCGGTTTCAGCTCAACGATTTCGCGCCCTACCTCTATAAGACGACGGACTACGGGAAGACCTGGACTAAGATCACCAAGGGCATCACCGGCTCCGAGTTTGCCCGGGTGATTCGGGAGGATCCGGTCCGGAAGGGTCTCCTCTTTGCCGGGACGGAGCGCGGCGTCTGGGTCTCGCTCGACGACGGGGCCAATTGGCAGACCTTACGCCGGAACTTGCCGCCGGTGCCGGTCCACGACATCGCGATCAAGGATGCTGACGTCGTCCTGGCCACCCATGGCCGGGCGTTCTGGATCATGGACGATATCGCGTCGCTCCGGCAGCTCTCGGCCGAGGTCATGGCCAAGGACGTCCATCTGTTCCAGCCCAAGGACGCCTATCGGACCTTCGGTGGCGCGACGATTCAATACTGGCTCAAGAAGGGCGGCCAGAAGGTCACGCTCGAGTTTCTCGACGCCCGGGGCCAGTCGATCAAGAAGTTCACCAGCGACCCGGACTCCGCCGAGGCCGCGACCGAGAAAGTCGAACGGGCCCGGCTCGACAGCCTGGCCGCGTTAGGCGTGATGCCGGCGAGCGCGACGGCCCCCGGTGCCGACGCCCGCGGGGGCCGGCGGGGCCGGTTCGGGTTCGGGGGCTCGAACCGGGCGCCCAACGGAGCGGGTGCCAACAGCTTTTCCTGGAATATGCGATACGCCGAGCCGGCCACGTTCAAGGGTCTGATCATGTGGGCCGCCGGGATCTTCGGCCCTCAAGCGCCCTCGGGCAGCTATAAGGTCAAGCTCTCGGTCGGCGACAAAACCGAGACCCAAACCTTCAAATTGCTGATCGATCCGCGGTCCGGCGCCACCCAGGCGGATCTCGATGCCCAGTTCCGGTTCTTGATCCAGATTCGCGATAAGACCACCGAAGCGAACAACGCGGTGCGAACGATTCGGAGCGCGAAGGCCCAGTTGGCCGCTCGCGTCAAGGCTGCACCGGCGGGTCGGGCGGCGGTGCTGCAGCGCAGTGTCACGGCGCTGACCGAACAGCTCAGCGCCGTCGAAGCGGAGATCTATCAGGTCAAGAACAAGAGCGGCCAGGATCCGCTCAACTACCCGATCAAGCTCAACAATCAGATCGCGGCATTGTCCGGGGTCGTGGCCAGTACTGAAGCCAAACCGACCGCCCAGTCGTTCGAGGTCTACAAGATCCTTGCCGCGGCACTCGATGCCGAACTCGGCAAGCTCACGGCGCTGCTGGGTGCCGGGCTCGATGCCGTGAACGCGGAACTGGGTCGGCTCGGGCTCGACAAGGTGATCCCGAGCACTGAGGAACTGCCCGGGCCGGACCTGCCCCAATGATCCGCGGCATGGCCCTGGGTCTGATGGTGGGCCTCCTCGGCTGCGATACCCCCGGCTCGTCCCGCCGCGCGGAAACGGTGCCGGTCGAACCGCTCCCGATCGCGGCGGACACCGTGGTCGTTCCGTGGACCAATATCCCCGAGGCGGCGTGGCTTGGCGGCCGTCATTGGGTCGTAGTCGGTGCCGATCACGACGCGGCCTCGATCGTCGATTTCACGACCCGGAACGCCGCCCCGGTCGGGGGCGCCAAACCGACCGAACTGGCCAAGCCGTTCGCCGTCTTTGCCGTCGGTGACACCGCCTTCATTGCCGACTGGGGCCAGCAGCGGACAACGCTGTGGACCAGCGATGGAACCTTGGTGGGCTCGATCGCGGCCCCGACGGCCACCCGGGGCAATCAGCCCAAGGCCCGGGACGCCGCCGGCCAGTATTACTTCGAGGTTCCGCCGATCGCCGGTCCCGACGGTACCGGCCTCAAGGACTCGGCCGCCGTGGTCCGGGGCAATGCGACCCTCACCGCCTTCGATACCATCGCGCGGCTCGCGCCCCTCGACATCGCCGAGGTGTCCGAGCAGCGGGGCAAGCGGTACGAGCGGATGGTGTTCAGCGGCAACGACTGGTGGGGTGTGCGCCCCGACGGCCGGCTCTGGATTGCCCGGGTTCGCCGGAACGAGGTGTCGGTGTTCCAGGGCACCAAGGAGCGGCGGGGCGAGCGGCTCCCCGACCCGGTGCTCGAGGTCAAGCGCCCCGACCGGGAACAATACATCCAGCGATTTCCGGACGAACTCCGGAGCATGGCGGAGAAACTCCCGTTCGCGCCGCTCCGCCCTCCCTTCGAGCGAGGGCTGCCTGGGGCCGAGGGCCTGGTCTGGCTCCGGAAGTCCAAGATGGCCGTCGATTCGGTTCGCCGGTATCACGTCGTCGATACCACGGGGTCATTGAGCCGAGTGTTCACGACCGTCGGGAACGGAGTCATCATTGCCGCAGGCCGGGAAACGGTCCTGCTCGCGGAACAGTTTCGGGGGGGCATTCGCTTGATGGAGCTTCGCTTGCCGGCCGCTCCGCCTCCGGTCACGAAATAACGTTAGGCTCATCCATGCGATTGCTGCCGACGACCGCCCGCCTTCTGGCGGTCATCGGAGTCGGAAGTGGCTGCGGCGCTCCTCCGACTTCGCCCCCCGAAATCCTCCTCTATAACGGGAAGATCTTCACCGCCGCACTGGACCAGCCTCCGTGGGCCGAAGCGATGCTGATCCAGGGCGACCGGATCATTCGGGTCGGATCCACCAGCGAACTTCGCTCGGCCGCCACCGGCACGACTCGCTCGGTCGACCTCGGCGGCCGGGTGGTGGTCCCGGGCTTCAACGACGCCCACGATCATATCAATCCGGCCCGGCCCGGCATCGAGTTCCTTACCGGCCCAAGCCCGACTCCCGATCCGACCTTCGCTCAGGTGGCCGAGAGCCTCAAGGCAGTGGCGGCGCGAGCCCCGGCCGGTACCTGGCTCCGAACCTCCGTCGGCGAGCGGATCTTGACCGATCCGGGCGCCCGGCGGGCGGCTCTCGATCGGATGACCCCGAACCACCCGGTCGCGTTGCAGGGCTGGTCGGGTCACGGGCTGATTCTCAATTCAGCCGCGCTGGCTTTGGCCGGCTTCGGCGACTCCACGCCGGATCCGCTCGGCGGCTGGCTCGAACGGAGCCAAGGCCGGCTCACCGGGCTTGCCACCGAGTACGCGAACTACGCGCTCTATACGGTGCTCACGCCCGGCACCGACAGCGCGGTGCGGGCCGGGTTCGAAGCCCGGGCCGCCGAAGCCGTCCGGTGGGGCATCACCAGCATCCAATCGATGGCGACCGGGCTCGATCCCGCCACGGTGGCGAGGGTCCTCGATTCGCTCGAGCTTCCGATCCGACTGCGGATCATTCCGGTTCCGTTGACGACCTCCACCGGCCGGGTCGTGGCGCCGTGGCAGGTCCTCAAAGCCGATGGCATCAAGTGGATCCTCGATGGCACCCCGATCGAGCGCCTGGCCGCGTTCCGGAAACCGTATAGCGATCGGCCGGGCTGGTCCGGCCGACTCAATTTTCCGCCCGATACCCTGAAAGCGATTCTCGCCGAAGCGCTCGCTGCCAAGATCCAGCCGATGATCCATGCCGTCGGCGACAGCGCCGTCGGGCTGGTCCTGTCCACCATGGCGAGTTTGGCGCCCGATTCGGTGTGGCGTGCGCTGCGGCCCCGGATCGAACACGGTGATGGTCTGGTGCCCGACCAGTATCCAGCGGCCAAGCGACTGGGCGTCGTCATTGTCCAGAACCCCTCCCACTTTGCCTTGGGCCCGATGGCGGTGGCCCGGTACGGCCCCGACCGCCTTCGGACCCTCCAGCCGGCCAAGAGCCTGCTCAGCAACGGAATCATGCTCGCGTTAGGCTCGGACGGACCGGTCAACCCGTTTCTCAATCTGATGCTGGCGGTGTTGCATCCGAACAATCCAGCGGAGGCGCTGACCATGGAACAGGCGGTACGGGCCTACACCTTCGGCTCGGCCTACGCCGAGCGGCGGGACCGGGACAAGGGGCGCCTCATCCCGGGCATGCTGGCCGATCTGGCGGTGCTGTCGCAGGACATCTTCACCGTGGCGCCCCCGGAACTTCCCAAGACGGTCAGCCTCCTGACGCTGGTGGGAGGCCGTCCGGTACACGACCCGGACGGCTGGCTGGCGCCGCGATGACCGGCCCTTGGATCCTGGCCCTGGCCTTGGTGGCCTGGCAGCAACCGGGCCGGGTCCCGGCCCCGATTCGTCAGTCATCCGGCGCCGCACCGGCGCGGGCTCCCCTCACGATCGAGGATGCCTCCCGCAACGACCGGTGGCTCGGCCTCGGCGTGCGCGACACCCGGTGGGCGCCGGACGGGTCGCGGGTCTACTTCCGGTGGAATACCAGTCCAACCTCCGACGATCTGCCGGAGGCTGACCCCTGGTTTCGGACCGATCCGGCGGGCCAATGGGTCGAGCGCGTCCCCGCTGGCGAGGCGGCGCTGGTGCCGGGCGCGTCGCCGGTCTGGAGCCGTTCCGGCCGCCAGGCAACCTGGACCGTTGGCCCCTCGCTCTACCTCTTCGACGGGTCGGCTACCCGCCGGGTGGCCACGCTTGTGGGCCCGCTCGCGCGTCCGCGGTTCGTGGCCTCCGACGCGGCGATCGAGTTCGAAGCCGGGGAGGCCCTCTATCGCTATGGACTCCGCGACGGAGTGCTCGGGCCGGTGGCGATCCGGGTGACGATCGATCCGGCCTCAAGAACCGACGCCGCAAAGCGTCTGGCCGATCAGCAGCGGGAGCTGTTTCCGAGCGTTCGGCAATCCGATCGTCGTCGCGACGCTCAGGCGGCGTTGGCCCGGAGCCGCACCGATCGCCCGTTCGCCATTCCAGTCCCGACCGGCACCCGGATCGATCTGGTCCAGCTGACGCCGGACGGACGGTTCCTGACCTTCCGGGCCACCACGCCCGATCCTCGCCGGCCGCCGACCAAATACGTCGACTACGCCAACGAGACCGGCTACAGCAAAGTTCTCGAGGCCCGGTCGAAGGTCGGCGAACCCCGCGATCTGGTCCGGCTCGGTATCGTGGCCGCCGATCAGTCGGTGCCGCCCGATAGTGTCACGGTGCGGTGGGTTACCCTGCCCGAAGCCGGGGACGAACGGACCGTTCCGCACGGACCGTACTGGAACCTCGAAGGGACCCGGGCGGTGGTTCAGTTCCTCGGCGAAAACGATCACGATCTCTGGATCGCCGAACTCGATCCGGGGTCGGCCAAACCCCGGGTCGTGACCCATGACCACGATGACGGGTGGCTGGGCGGGCCACCGGTTCAGTCCAATTACCTGCAGCCGGCCCTATTGGAATGGCTGCCCGGCGATCGATTCGTGTTCGCATCCGAGCGCAGCGGCTGGAGCCACCTCTATCTCGCGGAAGCAAACGGGGCGGTTCGTCCCCTGACCGCGGGCGAATGGGAGGTGCGGGACGCCTCGCTCTCCCGCGATCGAACCCGATGGCTGCTTCAAACCAGTCAGGCGCATCCCTCGGACGACCACCTGGCGCTGATGCCGGCCGCGGGCGGACCGCTCGAGTATCTGACTCAGGGGCACGGGCGGAACGGCGGGGCCTTGTCTCCCGACGGCACCCGGATCGCCGTTACCAATTCCACCACGTCGCAGCTGCCCGATCTGTTCCTCCGCGGCCCCGGTGAGACCGGGCCCGGCCGCCGGGTTACCGTGAGCGGCACCGAGCACTTTGCCCGCGTCCGGCTGGTCGATCCCGAGATCGTGTCGTTCCCGCATCCCGACGGTAAGCCGGTGTGGGCCGCCCTGTATCGGCCGGCCAAACCCAATCGGGAGCGCGCGGCCGCGATCCACGTCCATGGCGGAGGCTACCGGCAGTTCGCCCACCGGGGCTGGTCGGTGTACGGCTGGGCTGGCCACGTCGGCTTCCTCCACTACCTCCTCGAGCAAGGCTACGTGGTCCTCGACTTTGATTATCGGGGCGGGGCCGGCTTCGGGAAGCAGTATCGGACCGATGTGACCGGTGCCATGGGCATCAAGGACGCCGACGGCGCGGTGGCGGCGGCCAAATACCTGGTCAAGACCCAGGGCGTCGACTCCGCCCGGATTGGGATTTATGGGGTTTCGTACGGCGGCTTCATGACTCTGATGAGCCAGTTCCGGTATCCGGGGATCTTCGCGGCCGGGATCGCCAGGGCTCCGGTCACCGACTATGCCCACTACAGCGACGAATGGACCAGCCGGATTCTGGGTTTGCCGCAACGTGACACCGCTGCCTACCGGCGGTCGAGCCCGATCTACTATGCCGAGGGCCTCCAGGATCATCTGCTGATCGAACACGGGCTCGTCGACGACAACGTCCATTTTCAAGATGCGGCCCGGCTGGTCCAGCGGCTGATCGAGCTCCGGAAGGACTTCGACGTGATGTACTACCCGTCGGAACCCCATACCGTCCAGACCGAGGCGAGCCGGCTCGACCAGTCCAAACGGGCCATCCGGTTCTTCGACCGGTACCTTCGGGGCCGCTAGCGCTTCCGGAAAGCCCGCTGTCCGAGTAATCTCCGGTATCCCCCACGGAGAATTCGATGGCCACCATTACCGTCAACGGCCAAGCCAAAGACGTTGCCGCCGATCCCACGACCCCCCTGTTGTGGGTCATCCGGGACGTGCTCGGCATGACCGGAACCAAGTATGGGTGCGGCATTTCCCAGTGTGGTGCCTGCACTGTCCACCTGGACGGCGTGCCGGTTCGCTCCTGCTCGGTCCCGCTCTCGGCGGTCGGCACCAAGAAGATCACCACGATCGAAGGGTTGTCGCCGGACGGCACTCATCCGGTCCAGCAGGCGTGGATCGAGTTGCAGGTGCCCCAGTGCGGCTACTGCCAGAGCGGGCAGATCATGTCGGCGGTTGCGTTGCTCGAGTCGAAACCCCACCCGACCGACGCCGACATCGATCAAGCCATGAACGGAAATATCTGCCGTTGCGGAACCTACCAGCGAATTCGGGCCGCGATTCACCGCGCCGCTGACATGAAGGGGGCCTGACATGACTCCCAAGTCGACGGCGGTAAGCCGGCGGGATTTCGTCCGCGTCGGGGTGGCGGTTGGCGGTGGCTTGTTGGTGACAGTGTACGGCGCCGGCTGTGGGCCGAAGGACGCGGCGGCCCCAGTGGCCGGCGGTGGCGAGGGCCTCTTCGAGCCCAACGCCTTCGTGCAGCTCGACGGCAAGGGCAACGTCCTCATTCTCTCCAAACATCTTGAAATGGGGCAGGGCTCCTACACCGGCCTCGCGACGATCGTTGCCGACGAGATGGACGCCGATTGGAGCCGGATCCGGGTCGAGGCCGCCCCCGCGGATGCGAAGAAATACGCCAACGCAGCCTTCAAGATGCAGGGCACCGGCGGGTCGAGCGCGATCGCCACCTCATGGGACCAGCATCGGAAAGCCGGAGCAACCGCCCGGGCGGTGCTGATGGCCGCAGCCGCCAAGCAGTGGGGTGTCGCGGCGACCGAACTCACCACCGAGCCGGGTGTGGTGGTTCACGCCAAGAGCAATCGGCGGGCCGAATACGGAACCTTGGCGGCGGCAGCAGCTAAGCTGCCGGTACCGGCAACCGTCACCCTCAAGGATCCCAAAGATTTCCGTTACATCGGGAAGGATAAAGGCTCTCCGCGGGTCGATGCCAAACCAAAGAGCACCGGCACGGCCACCTACACCCAAGACGTCAAGCTGCCGGGCCTGTTGACGGCGGTGGTCGCCCACCCGCCGCTGTTCGGGGCGACGGTCAAATCATTTGATGCCGCCAAGGCTAAGGCGGTCCCGGGCGTCGTCGACGTGGTCCAGATTCCGACTGGTGTTGCCGTCCTGGGCGAGCATTTCTGGGCCGCTCGCCAGGGCCGGGCGGCGCTGACCGTCGAGTGGGATACCTCGGCCGCCAACAAGTTGGGCAGCGCCGAGGTGATGGCCCAGTTTCGGGAACTGGCCGGCAAACCCGGGATCGAGCTCCGCAAGGACGGCGATGCCCTGGCTGCGTTCGGCACGGCGGCCAAGAAGGTCGAGGCCACCTACGAGTTTCCGTTCCTGGCCCACGCCCCGATGGAGCCGCTCAACTGCGTCGTCCATCTCCGAAAAGACGGCGCGGAAGTCTGGAACGGCGACCAATTCCAAACCGCCGATCAAGGCGCGGTGGCCGCCGTCTTCGGGATGAAGCCGGAACAGGTCAAGATCAACACCCTCTATGCCGGCGGCAGCTTTGGCCGTCGCGCCAACGCCAAATCCGACTACGTCGTCGAGGCTGCCACGATTGCCAAGGCGATCGAAGGGCGGGCCCCGGTCAAGATGGTCTGGACCCGGGAGGATGATACTGGAGCGGGCTATTTCCGGCCGGCGTTCCTCCATCGGATCCAAGGCGGACTCGACGCCGCCGGCAATCCCGTGGCGTGGTGGCATCGGATCGTCGGGCAAGCGCTGATGGAAGGCACCCCATTCATGCCGCCTGATGGCAAGGATCCGTCCTCGTTCGAGGGTGCCGCGGATCATCCTTATACCGTGGCCAATGTGTTTGTCGATACCCACTTCGCCAAGGTCGGCATCCCAGTTCAGTGGTGGCGGTCGGTTGGCCACACCCACACCGCCTTTGCCGTCGAGATGTTCATCGACGAGTTGGCGAAGGCCGCCGGCAAGGATCCGGTCGAGTTCCGGCGGGCGCTCTTGACCAAGGATCCGCGCCGGCTGGCGGTGCTCAACCTGGCGGCCGATAAGGCCGGCTGGGGAAGCCCGCTTCCGGTCGGCCGGGCCCGGGGCATCGCGGTCCACAAGTCATTCAACACCTATGTGGCCGAGGTGGCCGAAGTGTCGCTCGAGGGTGGCAAGGCGCGAGTGCATCGAGTGGTGTGCGCGGTCGACTGCGGGATTGTGGTCAATCCGGACGTGGTCCGATCTCAGATGGAGGGGGGCATTGCTTACGGTTTGAGTGCCGCGCTCTATGGCCAAATTGCGATCGACAAGGGGCGGGTGGTGTCGACCAACTTCGACAAGTACCGGGTCTTGCGTCAGCGAGAAATGCCCGTGGTCGAGGTCCATATAGTCGCGTCGACCGAAGCCCCAACCGGTGTCGGCGAACCCGGCACCCCGCCGATAGGTCCGGCGGTGGCCAACGCCTTGTTTGCCCTGACCGGCAAGCCGACCCGCAAAGTTCCGCTCGCCGTCTAGCGCTGCAAACGAATGGGGGGCGGGCCGGAGCCCGCCCCTACATTCGGCCCCGAATGTCTAGAAATGGGGCTTTCATGTCAGGGCTTTTCCTCCTCGGCCGCCTCGCGAGCCTCGATGTCGGCGGTTCGCCGTTTTTGCTCGTGGCGCTCCTCCCGCCGTGCCTCATACCACCGCCGAGTGACTTCGCCGGCCAACCCCGTATTGCCGAGGCCGAAGGCCAACCCGGCCGCGAGCGCGATGGCGCCGAGGATCAGGGTAAAGGCCGCCGTGATGATCTCGGCCGCCACGCCCATCTGTTGCATCGCCATGAACACCGCGATCAGCACGACCGCCGCCTTGGCGAGCTTGGCCAGCGTGGGAACCCCTTCCACCCCGCCGGCCGAGGCGAGCACGATGGCCTGGACGAACTCGCCCAGGATCATCCCCAGGATCACGATGATCACGGCGGCAAAGAGGGTTGGGATATACGACAGCATGGTCCCGAACATCTGGTTGATGCTGCTCAGGCCTAACGCCGCGCTCGCCAGCAGAATCACCACCAGCATCATGAGCCAGAACAACAGCTTGCCGACGACATGGATGGGGTCGAGCCGGGTGCCGGTCCGGCCGACCGCTTCGGAAATTCCGCCGGCGTCGGCCATTTTGTTGAAGTTGAGTCGCTTGAGCAATCCGTCGGTCCACCGCTCGATCAGCTTGGCTATCAGATACCCCGCCACCAGGATCAGCAGCGCCCCGAAAAAGGCGGGCAGGATAGCCCCGAGCTGGTCGAGCCCGGCCCGGAGCCGTTCAACGATCGCATTCATCGAGCCACCTCAATGACGACTTTGCCCATCTGTTCTCCGCTGGCCATCCGTTGATAGGCCTTGATACCCTCGTCGATTGGAACCACCAAGTCGACCACCGGGACGATGTTCCCGCTGTTGGCGACCGCCATCATCGCGGCAAACTCCGGCACCGATCCCATCGTCGAGCCCATGATCGTCCACTGGAACCAGAACAGCTTCCGGATGTCGAGCTGGACATGGGGGCCGGTGGTGGCGCCGCAGGTCACCAGCCGGCCCCCCGGGCGCAGGGCCTTGAGCGACTTGTCCCAGGTCTTTTCGCCGACCGAATCGACGACCACGTCGGCGCCGACTTTGGTGAAGGCGCGAACGTCTTTGGCCACGTCCTGGGTGGTGTGATTGAGGGTCAGGTCGGCGCCTAACGCTCGGGCCGCCGCGAGCTTCCCGTCCGATGAACTCGTGACCACCACCCGGGCACCCCGGTGCTTGGCGATCTGGAGTGCCGCGATCGACACCCCGCCCCCGATGCCCCAGATCAAGACGGTTTCGCCGGCCTCAACTCGGGCCCGCGACACCACCATCCGCCACGCCGTCACCGCGGCCAACGGAAGGGCCGCCGCGTGAACCCAATCGAGGCGGTCGCTGACCCGCTCGACGTTCCGCGCCGGCACCACCAGGTATTCGGCCACCGTTCCGGGGAAGTGTTCGCCGAGGATCCCGAAACTCCGGCAAAAGGGGTCTTGCCCCGCCTGGCACATGGGGCAATTCCCGCAGGAAATTCCCGGGTTGACCACCACCCGGTCGCCCACGGCCAGGCCGGAGACGCCCGACCCGACCTGGTCGATGACCCCGGCGGCATCGGTCCCGACCACGTGCGGGAACCCGAGAGTTATCCCGGGTAGGCCGCCTAAGATGAATAGATCCAATCGGTTAAGGGCGGCGGCCTTAACGGCAATTCGGACTTGATCGGGACGATCGACCGCAGGGGTGGGGACTTCCTGGACCGCCAAGCGGTCCATGGTCCCGTGTTCTACCAGCGTCAGGGCTCTCATAGCTTGCACAAGTTGGAAAGTTGTGCAAGATATATGGCGCCACCGTGCTGCGGCGACCCGGTTGCCGCACGAGACAAACCAACATTGCATCCGTCGTTAGGGAGGATTCGCATGGTTTTCCGTGACATGGAGATGGGTTGGACGGGTTCGGGTTGGATGGAGCCGATGCCGTCGTCACCCCCGCAGGCGCCGCCCGCGCCGCCGGTTGTCCCTGCCGCCGCGCCGGTCGCCCCGGTGCCTGCTCCTGCCGCGCCTCGCGCCGAGCGGGCGGTCGCGGCCCCGGTCAAGACCGCGGCCAAGCGCCCCGCCAAGAAAGCCAAACCGGCCCCGAAGGCGGCGAAGAAGGCCAAGCCCGCCAAGAAAGCGGCCACGAAGGCCAAACCCGCCAAAAAGGCCAAGGCCGCCAAGAAGGCCAAGCCGGCGAAGAAAGCCAAGCCGAAAAAGGTCCTAGCCAAGAAGGCGGCAAAAAAAGTCGCCAAGAAAGCCGCGAAGAAAGCCAAGAAGGTCACCAAGGCCAAGAAGGCTAAGAAGGCCAAAAAGGGCGGCAAGAAGCGGTAGATTCTGGATCCGAACACTGCCCTCGCCCGGACTGTCGAGTACTTCAGCCGGCGAAACTCTCGTCACGCCCTCGTGGCTCGCCGCTCGTTTGGCCGCGCTTTCGGATCCGATGCGGTCCTCCGCGAGCAATTGATCGGGTCGGTCGCGGCCCCGATCCGGCCGGACGGGAGGGCGGCGGATTTTCCGAGTACCGCCCTCGCGGTCCTCGACTTGATCGACCTCGACGCGCCCGCGCCCCGGCTCCAATCCTCCCTCGATTGGCTGATCGCCCAGGCCAACCGCCCCGGTGCGTTTGGTGAAGGGTGTACCGCCGCCCGTCACGCCCATCGGGTCTGCGAACACTTCGTCTCCGGGTTCTTCAGTCCGGCACTCCCCGCGCAGCGGGCGGCGCCGGCGCCGATGCCCAACGGCAAGGTCTATCGGGTCGAGTCACAGGCCCGGTTCGCGGTCAGCTGTTTGGCGCTAGCCGGGGTGCTTCGTGGGGGGCGGGCCCACGAACCGGCCGTGCAACGTCACCTCGATAGCTTCACCAACCTGCAGCTCGAATGGGAAACCTGGGGCGAGTTCCTGGTGCCCGACTTGGCGTTCAGCGCCATCGCAGCCCTCGCGGCGGCCCCCGAACGCTGGCGTCCCACGCTCGAAGGCCTGGTGCGCTTGGTTGGGAACCGGCAACTCCCCGACGGAACTTGGCCCCGAGTCGACTTCTTCAACGCGCTCGACGGGATCTGTCGGGTCAATCACCCACTGATTGGACCGATCCTCGAACAGGCCCTGCCCGGATTGCTTCAACGCCAACGGGACGACGGTTCCTTCGGCAACGTGGCGGCCGACGAACGGGCCCTCGCCGGCCTCCGGGTGTTGGAGCGCGTCGTTAGCCCCGCGCCCGGACCAGCCAAAACACCCCAGTAGCCACCGATCCGAACGCGATGCCCGAGGCGATCCGTCGGCCCCATGACACCGATTGCCCGGCGGCCTTGGTGATCGCCACCGCGAGGATCAGCGCGAAGCTCGCCATCCCGACCATCACGCCGGCACAGAAGGCGATCAGGTAGGCGACCCCCACCCGCCAGTCGCTCATCAGGGTAACCGGAATCAAGGCCAATGCGCCGCTGGTGCCCGCCAGCCCATGGAGGAGGCCGACGAGGGTCACACCCCGCGGACCGTGGCGATGAGGTCCCGACACCGGCCGATCGTGGGCGTGTTCGTGCGCGGGCGGCGCTTTGGGGTGGAGGTGGAGATGCGCATGGTCGCCGTGGGATCCCGGCGGATGTACGTGTAAGTTGCGGCGGCTCCACAGCGCCCAACCGCCGATGCCGATCAGCATCAGGCCGACCAGCCGCTCGGCCCACTGATCGAAGCCGGCTGGGATCTTGAGGCCCGACACCAGGAGCACGGTACCGACGGCCAGGACCGAGACCGAATGGCCAACGCCCCAGCGGAGTCCGAACCGGACCGCGAGGGGCCAGGCCGGCCGACCACTGACGAAGGTGGACACCGCCATGGCGTGGTCGGCATCGACCGCGTGGGCCAGACCAAAGACGAAGGCCGTAGCCACGGGAAGGAGGTCTACCATGAGTGACGCATCCCGAGATCAGCGCCCGCGGATCCGACTCACGTCGTTATCGCACGGGGCGGGTTGAGCGTGTAAACTCGGACCGTCCGAGCTGGCGCAGGTGCTGCGCCACGTCCCCGGGATCGCCGATCCCAACGTATTGGTCGACGCCGCCTCCAAGGACGACGCCGCGGTCTATCGGATTGCCGACGATCGCGCCCTCGTGGTAACGGTCGATTTCTTCACGCCCATTGTCGACGACCCGGCCACCTGGGGGGCGATCGCGGCCGCCAACGCCCTGAGCGATATCTATGCGATGGGCGCCACCCCGATTTTCGCCCTCAATCTAGTCGGATGGCCCCGCGACACAGTCCCGTTCAGCATGCTGGGTGAAGTCCTCGACGGGGCCGCCCGAATCGCCAAGCAGGCGGGTTGCCTCATCCTCGGTGGCCACTCGATCGACGACCCCGAACCCAAATTCGGGATGGTCGTCGTCGGCGACGTCCATCCCGACCGGATGCTCACCAACGCCGGAGCCAAACCAGGAGACCTGATTGTGCTGACTAAGCCCCTCGGCACCGGAATCCTCACCACGGCGCTCAAAAAAGGCCTGGTCGAAGAATCCGAACTCGCCGAGGCCATTGGCGTCATGACCACCCTGAATGACGGCGCCGCGCGGGCGGCCGTTGCCCATGGGGCCACCGCCGCCACCGACGTCACCGGCTTCGGCTTGCTTGGTCACCTCCGAAATATTCTCGAGGCCAGCCAAGTCGGCGCCCAACTCGACGTCGCCCGTCTGCCCATCCTGCCCGGCGCCGTCGACCTCGCCGCCCAGGGCTCAGTGCCCAGCGGCACCCGCCGCAACCTCGAAGCCGTCGCGGTGGAGTGGGGCGACAACGTATCCCCCGTGGAACAGCTCCTGATGGCCGACGCCCAAACGTCCGGCGGCCTCCTGATCACCATCCCCGAGGACCGAATCCGAGGCCTGATGGACGCCCTCCGCGCCGCCCGCACCCCGACCCACCGCGTCATCGGCCACATCACCCCCCGCCCCGGCGTCATCAAGGTCGGCTAACTCGGCGCTCGGCACTCGGCACTCGGCACTCGGAGGCAGTGGCCGAGCGCCGAGTGCCGAGCGCCGAGTGCCGAGCTTATCTTCCCATCCGTGACGTTTCATTGGTCGCCTGCCCGGATGGATCAACTCGAACGCGCCGCTCGTGAGGGCCGGCGCGTTGCGTTGTCTCGCCGGGGCACCGAGTTCGTGGTGGTGGCGCGCCGGCTCGAACTGTCCGGTAAGGGCGAGCGATTCGTCGGATTCCTCTCAATGACCGGCCGGGAAATCATCTTCGACCTCCGCCACATCGAATCGTTTGAGGTCCTGGGATGATCGTCGTGACTCATCTCGATGAAAGCTGCCTGGGCAACGGTCGCGAGGGAGACAACCCCGGGGGCACCGGCGGTCTGATCGAGATCCGCACCGGGAAGGGTATCGAACGGCGCGAGTTCTACCAGCACGCGCCGGCCACGACGAACAACCGGATGGCGCTCGCCGGGGCGATTGCGCTGCTTCAGCTGCTGTCGGCCAAAGGCAAACGGCTTCGGGTCCTGATCGTCTCCGACTCGGAATACTTGGTTCGCGGCGCTCGCGAATGGTTGCCCGGCTGGATCAGCCGGGGCTGGAAGCGAAAGAGCGGAGCCATCGAAAATCTCGAATTGTGGCAGGCCCTCCACGCCTCGCTGGCCCGCCACGCCACCCAACTCGTCTGGGTTCGCGGCCACGCCGGTCAAGTGAAGAACGAATTCGCCAACGACCTGGCCGTTCGGGCCGCCAAAGAGCAAATCACCTCGGACGGCATCATCGCCGCCACGTTCGACCCCTGGCTCGAGGCAGAGCGCGCCAAGGGCCGCTATCAGGACGACGACCCCGACGCCACCTTCGCCGCGCTCGAAGCCCGGGTGGCCGGCGGCGAGACCCTGCCACTGGCACTGGAAGAGAAGCGACGATGACGGACCTGGAACGATTTGCCCGACGCCTCGTTGAGCGACTCCAAGCCCGCGACCCCACCGGCCGCCATCGCCCCGTCAACATCGCGGAGCTGCGGACGACGATCATGCCCTATCGGATGAATCGCGCCGCGCTGGGCCTTTCGAGCCACGAGGACTACGAGCTCCTGATCCTTCGCTTGGTGGCCGAGGAGGGCGGCTTTGCCCAAACCAACCCCCCCGAGTCCGCGATCCGGTGCCGCGAAGTGGTAAGCGCCCCAAACCCCGACCTGGAAATCGTCGAGGACCTGAATGACACGACGATCCAGCTCGGCACTCAGGACTCGGCACTCGGCACTCGGCACTCGGCCCCCGACCAGCTGGATCCGCCGATTCCCGAGCCCGTCGTAGCACTGGCCGTCGAGCCCACCCCCGAGCCGAACGCCGAGCCCCTCGCCGAGCGCCGAGTGCCGAGCGCCGAGTGCCGAGAACCCTCCTACTGCCCCCACTGCGGCAACCGGGTCAGCCCGTTGCATTGCGCCCGGTGCGGTGCGGCCATCGAACTCGGCTGGCGCCACTGCGCCGGTTGCGGTGCGCTTGCGGGGCGCGAATGACGGCGCCTGAAGGCCCCCGGATCGATCGGGCTGCCCTCGATCGGATTATTCAGCGAGCGACGGAGCTCCAGACCGGCGAACGGGAGGTCGGTGATAACTTGACGCCCGAAGAAGTGCTGGCCCTCGGCAAAGATGTCGGCATCCCCGGCCGCTATCTCCAACAGGCCATGCTGGAGCATCAGACGACGGCGGCTGCCGGGCCGGAACGAACCGTGATCGGCCGGCTGGTCGGTCCGGCCGAGGTCCGGGCGCAACGGGTGGTGCAGGGGGCGGCGGAGGATGTGGTCCGCGCGCTGATGGGCTGGATCGACCAGAACGAGTTGATGGTGGTCCAGCGGCGGCAGGCGGGCTGGGTTAGCTGGGAACCGCTCCGGGGGATGCAGGCGGCGATTCGGCGTGGCACGGCCGCCCTCGACACCTCGAAACCCAAATTCATGCTGTCACGCTCTGAGCTGGTGGTCGCGACGGTCACGCCCCTCGAGAGCGGGTTCAGTCACGTGACATTGGTCGGGACGTTGCGGGGTACCCGGCGCGAACATCTGGTCGGCGCAACGGTTTGGGGCACCTTTGGCGTCGCCGGCGCTGCCGTCATGACAGGCCTTGGGATCTCCGCAGTGGTCGCGGTGGCTCCGGTCGGGGTCGCCGCGCTCGTGTCGGCCGTTTGGTTGCGCCAGTTTCGGCCGATCAGCGAACGAGTCCAGCTTGGTCTCGAACGGGCGCTCGACTTTCTCGAACGAGGCGGGGTCAAGCCGGGCCACGAGCTGCCCGGCCGTGGCCCCGGTCTCATCGATCTGTTGGCGAACGAAGTCCGCAAAGCCCTGAGACCATGACCCCGATGACCATGCGGCGGGGGATCGCGGCGCTGCTGCTCCTGTCCGGGTGCCGGGCGACGACCAAACGGCCGTCGTTCGTGCCCCTGCCCGAGGCCGAGCACGCCGAAGTCGGGTTTGGGCTCCTCGTCAAGGACAGCAGTGTGGCCCGGATCACCGATTCGGTGGTCGCCTATCTCAAGGCCGACAGCATTCCGGTCAGTCGGGTCTATCGGGTGGACGGCTACCTCGAAACGCCGTGGTTCGATGCCAAGTCATTGCGGCCCACCAACGCGCGGCCCCTCGGCTTGGATGTGGTCCGAGTCCGGGCGTGGGTCGATGCCAGCAAGCCGGGCTTTGCCCACGTCGAAATCGAGACCGTGTACGTGCCGGCAGCCGATCCGTCCCTTCGAGACCGGGACACCGAGGTATCGGTGCCGCCCATCCATCCGGTGAACCGCCGCGTGGCGGGGGCCTTGAAACGCCTCAACGACAAATACGGAGCCCCCGACGAGGAGAAGGAAAAAGCCCTGGTCAAACCGGCGCCCGGTGGGCCGCCGATCCGGGTCGCGCCGGTCGATACGGCCGCGAAGCCCAAACCGGTCGTGCCGGTCATCAAGCCCCCGAAACCCGACCCGACCCCGCCGCGATAAGCCATGCAGCCCCCCGCCTTCCGAGGGATCTGGCGCGAGGATCCGCGAGCCCGAGCGGCCTACGCTGAAGGGGCGGGGATCTACCGGATCGTTCCCCGGGCCGTGGCGGTGCCCTCGACGACCGATGGCTTGCTCGACCTGGTCCGCTGGGCCGCCACGAATCGGGTTCCCCTGATCCCTCGGGGCGCCGGCAGCGGAATGCCGGGGGGCAACGTCGGTGATGGCGTGATCGTCGACTTGACCGCGCTCGACGGGGCGCCGATCCGGGTCGATCCGGTCGCCATGATCGCCACGACCGGGGCCGCCGTATCGTTAGGCACTTTGGCCGAAGTGACCGACCGCTTGGGTATTCGGATGCCGGTCGATCCGTCGAGCGCCCGATGGGCCACGGCGGGGGGCGTCGTCGCCACCAACGCTGCCGGCACTCGCACCGTCAAGTACGGACCGGTGCGCCGCTGGGTCGATGGCCTGACGATGGTGACCGCCGATGCTGAAGTCATCCGGCTCGATCGGGGCGTCAAGCCGGCCGACTCCGCCGTTGCCCGGCGGATCGACCAGGCCCTGGCCGACACCCTCCGGCTGGCCCGCTGGCGAGTGGCGTCGAGCTTCCCGAAAGTTCGGAAGAACACCGCCGGCTACGCCCTCGATGCCTTCCTTGAGTCCGGCGACCTCCTCGACCTCATCGTCGGATCCGAGGGTACCCTCGGAATCGTCACCGAGGTTCGGTGGCGGCTCGAGCCGATCCCGGTCCACCGACTTGGATTGCGGGCGGCCCTCCGGGATGTCCGCCGGCTCTCCCAGTGTGTCCCGGCCTTGCTCGAATTGGGGCCCAGCCGGGTCGA
>JAYTTT010000456.1:0-3844 GCA_043744895.1 Gemmatimonadota bacterium
GCCATACTAAATTAAAGCCAATGCTTGCATGCAAGCGTGGTAGTGCGCCTCAGAATCATTTGGCGCAACACTTAAGTTAGGTAAGGTTAGACCATAGCGAGCCAGCGCAGGCGCTCCGGCTCGGGGGTCGCCATCGCCCGGGCCCACTGATCGACCAGCGCGGCCACTCGCTGCACATGGGCCAACCGCTCGGGGCCGATCCGGGCCCACGCCGGCACGGCGGCTCGGACCTCGGTGTCGGTCACGGCGCCGGCTGACCGAGAATGGTGTTGTCGATCAACCGGGTCGTCCCCACCCGGGCCGCCACCGCTACAATCGCCCCGACGCCGACCGTCTCCATCGGCTCGAGTCGGTCGGGATCGACGATCTCGGTGTAGTCGGGTCGAACCGCCGGCTCCGAGGCCAGGACCTCGCGGGCGTGGTCGAGTAGCCGCGGTCCACTGAGCTGGCCGGAACGCCAGGCCTGATCGACGGCCCGGAGGGTTCGAGACAGCACCAGCGCCTGCCGTCGTTCCAGAGGCGAGAGAAATCCGTTCCGACTGCTCAGGGCCAATCCCGCCGGATCGCGAACCGTTGGCACCACCACGACCTCGATCGGCCAGTCGAGGTCGGCGACCATCCGGCGAATCAGGGTGGCCTGCTGAATGTCCTTCTGTCCGAAACAGGCCACATCGGGCCCCACCTGATGGAACAGCTTGGCGACCACCGTCAGCACGCCGGCAAAGTGGCCCGGCCGGACGGCGCCCTCGAGCCGGCCGGCGAGTGGCCCCGGGTCGAGCCGGATCATCGGCGGAACCGGATACATCTCGCCGCCCTCGGGGGCATACAAGAGCTCGGCGCCCCGACCGGCCAGGAGGTCACGATCATGATCGAGATCCCGGGGGTAGCGGGCCAGGTCCTCCTCCGGCCCGAACTGCAACGGATTGACGAACACCGTGGCGACCACCCGGTCGGCCACCTGTTTCGCGTGGTCGACCAATGTCAGGTGGCCTTGGTGGAGCGAGCCCATCGTGGGCACCAGGCCAACTCGCAGTCCGGCCCGGCGCCACCCCGCGACGACCGCGCCCAACGAGGCCCTGGTGGTGACGACATCCACCGGTCACCCCTCGACGGCGAAATGGCGGGCCAGACTCTTGAGATCGCCGGCCACCCGCTGGAGTTCGGCGATTGCGGCGTCGAGCTCCGCTTGCCCACGGCTCGCTTCCGACGCATGCCCCGCGAGCGACTCGGTCTCGCCCCGCATCCGCACCGAGGTCTCGGCCAGCTGCCGAATCTGGTCGGCCAGGCGTCGGCTTCCCCGCTCCTGCTCCGCCTCCGACTCGGCGATCGTGCGGGCGTGCTCGCCGGCTTCTTCGGTGGCTTGGACGATCGCGTCGAGCGCCCGGGCCGCTTCGTTGCTGACCTGTCCGACGCCCGCCACCAGCTCTTCCCCCCGGGCCATCTGCTCGGCGATGGCGGTCGTCTCCTGCGAGATATCGGCCGCGAGCCGGGCGGCCTCCTCGCTGGCCTTGGCGCTTTGAATCGCGAGTTGCTGGATTTCCTGGGCCACGACGCCAAACCCCCGCCCGGCGTCGCCGGCCCGGGTCGCTTCGATCGAGGCGTTGAGGGCGATCAGGTTGGTGAGTTCAGCCAATTCCTGGATCGAACTCAGAAACCCCCTGATCCGGCTCGTCGTCGCGCCTAACGCCGTGACTTGCCGCGAGCTGTCGCCGACGAATGCCTGAACGCGGACCAGGCGTTCGATCGCCTCGCCGATCCCGATCCGGTGCTTGGCGGCATCGGTCGCGGCCCGCTGGCTGACCCGCGCCGCCCGGGCCCCAGCCGTGGCCGCCCGTTCGGCCCGCGCCGACAGCTGGGTGGTCGTGTCGAGGCCGTGACGAGCGAATGTCTCTTGGGTGCTCGCCTCCCGTCGCATGTTCTCCGACGCCGACGCGAGGGCGGTCGCCGACGATCGCAACGAATTGGTGGCCCGGGCCAACGCGTGCGACTGGGCCCCGATCTTCTCGACCGTCTCGAACAACGGCCGGCGCAACTCCGCGATGTGAATCGCCGTCGAGAGCTGGGTTCCGATCGCGGCAATGGCGGCCAGATCGCGAGCCCGGTAGTGATAGCGCTTGTGGTATTCCAGCTCGAGCGTCCCGAGCGCTTGGTCGGCGAACCGAAGCGGCTGCATCACGATGGTGCGCACGGCGGCGTCGCCATCGAGTCCCGGCCGCTGTCGGGTGTCTTCGACGACCACGAGTTCACCCCGCTCGATCGCTTGCCGTCGGAGCGGCTCGAACCCCCGGTCGGGATCACCTCGCCCCGGCCGGCCGCTCGAAGCCCGATACGCCAACGTCGGCGTGTCCGAGCCCCGGTAGACCCGGAAATCGCCCCAATCGAGCAATCGGTAGGCCAGCTCTTCCAGTTGCTCGAACGAGAGCCGAAGGCTGACGTTGCTGGTAATGGTCGACTGCATCATGTGGACTTTGTTCAGGTCCTCAGCCGCGATCGCCTCTTCCAGAAGCATCCGGGTCAAATACCCGAGCACGCCTAACGCGATCGTCACCGGAAACCACCCGGCCGGTGCCAGCGAGGTCAGGGCCCAGACCACGATCGCGGCCGCCAGGACCGAGACCAGGAACGCCACCACCTCCCAGCGGAGCAGGAACCCCCGATCGTCGGCGGTCAGCTTGCCCCGGACCAGCAGCGAGAAGTAGAACAGCGCCCGGGTCCCGAAGAAGTAGGTTCCCGCAAAGACGGCCGCCGCGGGGAGAAACTCAATGTGCAGGGCCGCGATACCGATCCATTGAATGGTCGCGGCGTAGAACCCGTAGGCGATCGCAAATCCCAAGACCTCGCGCCCCGCGTTCACCGCCGCAGCCCAGGGTGTCTTCCGGAGGATGGCCCAATCGGTCACCGCCGACCCGATCCAGAGCCCCAGTCCGACGCTGGCCGCCGGAGCGGCCACGGCCCCGACCAGCGCGGCGACGCCGGTTTGGGTCAGGTAGGAGAACTTGCTGAGCCGCACCGGTGCCGATCGGAGTACCACCACGCTCACGGCCAGCGCCAGCGGGACCCAGAGATTCAGGATCCAGCGCGGGTCGAGCATCGCGCCAACCACGGTGACCACGAACCCCCCTACCGCCAGGAGAGCCGCATACCGGCGGACGAGTTGCTCCGAATCATTGGTCATGCGATCGGCGGTCACACGAAGAAATCGCCGGGAACGAGGGCATACCGTTCCGGATTCGTGACCTTGACGATGGACCGGAGGAAGGGGCCTTCGGGCGAGCGCTCCTGCAAGTCGACCGCAATGCCCGGCGGTGGCACCACCCCGCCGTTCGCGTCGATCGCGATCCGGACCAACGGCCGGTTGAGATGCTCGCGATCGTTGGCCGTGGAAGCCACCAGGGCCACCTCGAAGGTGTCGAGAATGACGCAGGTCCCAATCGGGTAGACCCCGATCAGATTGATCAACGCTTTCACGATCATTGGGTCGTAGCCCCGCCGGGCGTTGCTCCACATCTCTTTCAGAACCTGATCGGGCTCGATCGGGGTGGTCTGGTAGGCGCGGCGGGTCGTGGCGGCATCGAACCCGTCCGCCACCGCCACGATCCGGGAGAACAACCCCAGCGTCCGGGGCCGGATGTGCCGCGGATACCCGGTCAGATCCGTCTTCATGTGATGCTCGTGCGCCACCAAGATCGGCCGGTATGGAATTTCGTCGTAGCCGCGAAGACTGAACAACGTCATGGCACCGCGCCACGGATGTGCTTGCATCTCACGCCATTCGGCATCTTCGAGACTCCCGGCCTTGTTGGTGATGGCGATCGGCACCCGGGCCTTCCCGACATCATGCAGC
>JAYTTT010000457.1:0-3843 GCA_043744895.1 Gemmatimonadota bacterium
CACCAACCCGTCGCTCGAGGGTGAGGCCACCGCTACATTTATCCACCAGCTGTTGGCCGGCACCGGGGTCCGGGTCAGCCGTTTGGCCCGTGGTTTGCCGGTCGGTGGGGACCTCGAATACATCGACGGGATGACCTTGAGCCACGCGATGGACGCCCGCCAGGAGGTGTCGTGAGGGAAAGGGGAGGGCGCCGCTGGTGAGTCGAGCCGCAAGCTGGTCGTTTCGTGAGGAAGATGCGGCGAAGATCCGAGCCGTGCTCGATCACCTCTTGGCCGAAGCCAACGCCCGGACCGCGATTCTGGTCGATCGGACCGGGCAGATGCTGGCCACCGCCGGCGAGGTCCCGGCGTTCGATCCGGTGGCCTTCGCGTCGCTGACGGCGGCCGACTTCAGTGCCAACGATCAGCTGGCCAAGATGCTCGGCGAGCCGGAGTTCGGGGTCTTGTTTCACCAGGGAGAAAAAGAGTCGCTCTATCTGGCCGATGTGGCGCGGCGAGTGATTTTGGTGGTGTTGTTCGACAACCGGACCACGCTTGGGCTGGTGAAATTGCGGGTTCGTTCCGTCGTCGAGCGGCTGACGACGTTGTTCACGGACATGTTCGAACGCCGGGATCAGGGGCCTCCGAAAGTCGAGGCCGGATTCCTCGGCGAAGCGGAAGACGAGATCGACAAACTCTTCGGGTCGTAAGGGCAGGCGATGTCTCTCATTAACTACGCGTCGCGCGAAATCAACTGCAAGTTGGTCTTCTACGGCCCCGGGCTCGGCGGGAAGACGACCAACTTGGAGTACATCTACGAAAAGGTCTCGCCCTCGTCGAAGGGAAAGATGATTTCCCTGGCGACGGAAACCGAGCGGACCCTCTTCTTCGATTTCCTGCCGGTTGACCTCGGTGTCATTCGGGGGTTCAAGACCCGGTTTCATCTCTACACCGTGCCGGGCCAGGTTTACTATAACGCCTCCCGGAAGCTGATTCTGAAAGGCGTCGATGGCGTGGTCTTCGTCGCCGACAGTCAAATCGAGCGGATGGAGGCCAACGTCGAGTCGATGCAGAACCTCTACGACAACCTGCTCCAGCATGGCTATGACCTGACCAAGATCCCGTTCGCGATCCAATACAATAAGCGTGACCTCCCCAATGCGGCGCCGCTCGACGAGCTCCAAGAAAACCTCAACCCGGGCTGGCCCGTCGAGGAGCCGTCGAAGCAGAAACCGCTGACCAATCCGGACCGGCCGGGCGATCTCTTGGTCGAACAGGTGGATGGCGCCTGGGTCGAGCGGGCCCCGTATTTCGAGGCGATGGCGGTCAAGGGCGACGGGGTGTTCGACACCCTCCGCTCGATCAGTAAGCTCGTGCTCAAGACGCTCGGGTAGGCGAAGGACCCGTCCGATCATGTGGACCCTGCCGAACCTGATCACGCTGGGTCGGATCGCGATCACGCCGGTCATTGCCTACCTGCCGTTCATGGCGGGGTACGGTCCCAAACTGTTGCTCTTCGTGGTCTTCCTCACGGCCGCCATTACCGATATCATCGACGGCCGGCTGGCCCGGTCCCGCAATGAAGTCACCGACCTCGGCAAAACTCTCGATCCCCTCGCCGACAAGTTGCTGCTGCTGGCCACCGTGGTGCCGATCTACGTGATCGCGCAAACCCGCCATGATCTCTACGACATTCCGGTGTGGCGGAGCATTCCGCTTTGGGTTTGCCTGGTGATGCTGGGCCGCGAGTTTCTGATGACGGCCTTTCGGTGGTGGGCGGGCCGGCGGGGCGTCGTCATCGCCGCGCAGGGGCCCGGCAAGCTCAAGGCGACGATGCAGAACATCTTCATCGGCGGGACCATTCTCTGGTTTGCCTTTCGGGATGCCTGGCACCCGCTCGGACTTCACAAGAGCGCCTTCTGGCAATTCTGGAAGACCTTCCATGGGGCCTTCGTCTCGGTCAGCCTGGCGATCGCGACGATTTTGACCGTGTATTCCTTCGTGATCTACCTCTACCGGTATCGGCAACTCCTCAGATAGGTCTGGGCCTGAAGCCCGCCCCCTCATGGATATTGAACTCATCACCATCGGGACCGAGTTGCTCCTCGGCTTCACCATCGACACCAACAGTGCGTTCATCGGCCGGAGGTTGGGCGAGGCCGGCGTTCGGATTGCCCGACGGACGTCGGTTCGGGATACGCCCGAGGAAATTCGGGCCGCGGTCGCCGAGGCGCTCGATCGGTCGCGATTCGTCATCACGACGGGTGGGCTCGGACCGACCCGGGATGACATGACCAAGAAGGTCGTGGCGGAGTTGTTCGGTGCGCCGCTCGAGTTCCAGGATTGGATCTGGGATCAACTGGTGGCCAAGTGGGCCAAGTTTGGGCGAACGATCTCGCCGACCAACCGGTGCCAAGCGGAAGTGCCCCGGGGCGCGACGGTGTTGACCAACCGGCGAGGCACGGCGCCCGGGCTCTGGCTTTCGGGGGCGCCGGGCGACGTGGTGATGTTGCCGGGCGTCCCCTCCGAGATGAAGGGGCTGCTGGTCGAGGAAGTGATTCCTCGGCTGGCCGAGCGGGCCGGCGGCCGGGCGATTACCTCGCTCGTGCTCCGGACCACCGGGATTCCCGAGTCGAGCCTGGCGGAGCGCCTCGAGGCGGTGGAGGACGGGCTTGGGCCGCTGACGCTGGCGTACTTGCCGGGCCTCGAGGGGGTTGATCTTCGGTTGACCGCGTGGGATATGACCGCCATGGAGGCCCAGCCGTTGCTCGATCGGGCCGGGGCGGCCATTCAGGCCATCGTCAAAGATCATGGCTATGGAACCGGCGAGGCCGATTTGGCCGCCGTGCTGCTTGACCGGCTCCGGGCCGGGCACCTAACGATGGCCGTGGCCGAGTCATGCACCGGCGGGATGATCGGCGCCCGGATTACCGAGGTGCCCGGGAGCTCGGATGTGTTCCTGGGCGGGATCATCGCCTATGCCAACGAGGTCAAGCGGGGCCTCCTTGGGGTTGATCCGGCCGAACTGGAACGCGAGGGAGCGGTCAGCGAGTCGGTGGTGGGGGCCATGGCGGCCGGGGCGGCGAGCGCCACGGGGGCCGATCTGGCCGTGGCCGTGACCGGCGTGGCTGGGCCGGGGGGTGGTTCCGACGCCAAACCGGTTGGAACGGTCTGGTTCGGCTTCGCGGTTCGGGGCCAGGTCGACACCCAGCGGGTGGGATTTCCCGGGACCCGGGCGGACATCCGGGGCCGGGCCAGTCAATTTGCGCTCCACGGCCTCTGGCGGCGGGCGGCCGGTCTTGAGAAGTTTCCTGTCCCTGGAACCGAGAAGAACGCCCCGTGAACCACGAACGTCCATTTGAAGAGGATGCTCCGCTGACCGACGCCGGATTCGAACCGGAGTCGCCCGGGGGCGCTGGGACGGGGTCGCTGGCGGAGCCGGCCGACAGCGCGGTCCGGCGGCTCTCGGACCAGCTCAGTGAATCGAACGACCGCTACCTTCGGCTGGCGGCCGATTTCGATAATTTTCGGAGGCGGGCGGCCAAGGAACGGATCGAGTTGCATGATCGAGCGCAGGCCGGCTTCGTGATCAAGCTCCTCGATGTCCTCGACGATCTCGATCGGCTGGCGGCGTCGGACTTAAGCGGCCCCGCGGTGGTTGTTCGCCAGGGCGTCGAGATGGTGGACAAGAAGCTTCGCAAGGAGCTCGAAGCCGCCGGGTTGGAGCGGGTCGATCCGGTGGGCCAGAAGTTCGACCCGGCGGTGGCCGAGGCGGTGGCGGTGCTGGCGCCGCCGTCGCCGGACCAGGATCATGTCGTGGCCGCCACGTTCCAGGTCGGCTATCGGTTCAAGGGGTCCCTGGTC
>JAYTTT010000458.1:0-3840 GCA_043744895.1 Gemmatimonadota bacterium
CTTGATGATCTTGTCGTCGACGTCGGTCAGGTTCATGATGTGGAAGACGTCATACCCGCTGGCCTCGAGCCATCGCCGGAGCAGGTCGACAAACAAGAACGTCCGGAAGTTACCGATGTGGGCGTAGTTATAGACCGTGGGGCCACACGAATAGAGAGTGACCCGCGGCGGCGAAATCGGCTCGAACGGTTCGACCCGGCGAGTGAGGGTGTTATAGAGTGACAGCGGCACAGCGGCTCCGGCCAGTAGCGGGCCGGTAAGGTAGGCGGGAGCTAAGACCTGGGTCGAGGGGTCAGCGTTTGGGGATGGCCCAGCCGATCAAGGCGCCGACGCCGCCACCGACGACCGCGCCGACCCGATCGAGACTCCGGCGCAATTGGCCTCGCAGCTAGTGCGGATCTGGTTGCCAAGCACCGCCCCAGCCACAAGACCGACGATCCCGCCGACCACCGCCCCGGCAATCGCGCGGTGGCCACTGCTCGCGGCTGCCGGGGGATAGACCACGCCAAAGGGACGGACCTCGAACCCAGGCTTCGCGGCGACGCCGAGCCGCACCATCGCCGCCACCGCCCCGCTGCCGGCCACGATGTCGGTCCGGCCCTGGGCCCCGCATTGCTCCGCCAGTCCCCCGCCCAGCCCGCCGATGGTTAAGACGATCCCAGCCAATTGCCTGCCAGTCACCAGCCGCTCCACGAATGAGTTCCGTCGGAAACGAACCTCGGTGCCCGGGGGTTCCCCGCGATTCAGTCGGCCGGGATCGGTCCCGCGTCTCGGGGACTGGAGCGGCGAGCACCGGGCTGGAAAAGGGTCGGGATTTCGATCCCCTCGGCGCCCAGACGGTTCTTGAGCCGGCGCTGGAACTCGCGGGCCGCCTCCCACTGAAAACCGGCCCCGGTCCGAACCAACGTCCGAATCGTCAGGCCGGTGTCTCCTAGTTTCTCGACCCCCAGAACCTCGGAAGTTCCCTCCAACCGCCCCGCCCAAGCCGGGTCGCGCTGAAACCGGCTCAGTTCGTCTCGGACCACGGCCAGCGCCTTGTCGATGTCACTATCATACCCGACGGCGACATCAACCACCGCCCGCGACCAGCCGCGGGTCAGATTACTGACCATCGGGATCGAGCCGTTCGGAATGATGTGGATGGCTCCCCGAACGTCCCGCAGGGTCACGATCCGGAGCGTCATTCGTTCCACGGTACCCGACTTGTCGCCGATCTGGATGACGTCCCCGACGACGAATTGGTTCTCGAAGAGGATGAAGAATCCGGCGATGAAGTCCTTGACCAAACTCTGAGCCCCAAACGAAATCGCGAGGCTCAGGATCCCGACACCGGCCAACAGCGGCTTGATGTCGACGAGGAGATTGAGGCTCAGCAGGCCCACACCGATCAGGAGGGTGGCGCGCCCAACGCTGCGCACCAACTGGGCGATGGTATGTCCCCGTTTTTCCGCGGCGCTCAGCACGCCATCGTCGCCGTCATCGACCGACCGCTCGATCCGGCGGGCAATGAGCTTCACCAGCCGGTTCGCCACCCAGCCGATGAGCCAAATCGCGCCAAGCTGCATCAGTTTCTGCCACAAGATGGCGCGTTCGACGCCCAAGAGGCCGCTGATCCAATCGATCGGGTTGGCAGACATGGCACGAAGATTACGGGGAAGCCTGCCGGAGGGTCAATCGTCTACCAGATCAGCCGGACCCCAGCCGTCAGGGCCAGGAGCGATCGCGACCCGGCCGCTTCGGTCTGGACAAGGTTCCGATGCCAACGAGCCTCAACCGCACCCGAAACAGGGGCCCCTAACCCACCAAGGGTCAAACCGGCCCCAATCGATCCGGATAAGTAGTCGGTCTCCCGCCACTCACTGTCGCCGAGGACGGTGAATTCGGGCAGGGTCAGGACCCGCTTGGTCTGCCAAGCGTAGGTGCCGACGCTGACCAGCAAATGGGGGTGGAGCGTACCCACGCGTTGCCGAAGGCGGGCGGCGATGGCGAACGCCCGGACCCGGTGACCGCCCCCGTCGAGCAGAAACGCCTCGGGGCCCACCAGCACGGACTGGCCGCCGAGCCCAATGCCGAAACCGAGGTTGAGACCCGCCACCGTCGCATTGCCATCCGGGGAGTGAATCCGGCCGATGGTGGGGCCGGCGAAGAGCTCGGGCCGATATTGTGCCTCGGCCAGGGTCGCACCAGCCGCCACGGCGGCCACCGTCACCACCGCCTTCACAAGGTCAGGGTACCTCAACCCGCGTTACTTCCCGCTCGGCTTGTGGCTCATACTCCAGACGTAGGCCGCCACCGCCCGAACCTGCTCGTCGGTGATGCCCGAACCACCTCGCGGGGGCATGATCTGGCCCAGTTTGCTCTGTTCGGACGGCACGCCGGATAGGACCCGGGCGACGATCTCCGGATACGTTCCGGCCCCGTGGAGCCAGGTTTGGTCCGTGAGGTTCGGACCAATCGAGCCTTTCGCGTCGGCGCCGTGACACGCCAAGCAGAGGCCCTCGCTAAGAAAGATCTGCTTACCAGCGGCAATCGCCTCAGGGGTGACGCCGGCAGGCAAGGTATCAACTGGAGCCTGCCCCCGCACAACCCGAGCCCCACCGACCCCCACGAGGAGGACCAACATACCGTCACGAATCCTACCCGCCATCGGATGATCTCCGGCCCAAGGTCGAAGCCCTTGCCCCGGCCTCTCACGCCAAGGTAATCGCTCCGGGCCCCTGAGACGACGAGTCTAGCTTGCCGGGCGGAACACCAGCACCGGCTTGCCGGCGCCGCGAACGATCTTGTCGGCCACGCTCCCGAGCAGGAGGCGGCGGAACCCCCGGGCCCCGTGGGTCGTCATCGCAACGAAGTCGATCTTCCCTTGCTCCAACTGGTCGAGCACGGTGCCGGCCACACCCAAGCCCACGATCACCTTCGTGGCCACCGCCAACCCTCTCGCTCGCAACCGATCGGCCACTTCATCGAGGTACTTCTGGGCGTCGGTCCGGAGCGACTCGATAGCCTCGGCCGGGACCGGGAGGGGATAGGGCGGGACTGCCCCGGTGACCCCAAGGATCGGCTCGATAACGTGGAGGAGCGTCAGATGCGCTTGAGTGAGTTTGGCCAGATCGGTCAACGGACCGAGGATCTTTTCGGCGTCCGCCGATCGATCCAGTGGCACCAGGCAGGTCTGGAGCTTCGTCTCGGGGGCGGGCACCGGGGCGCCATCGAGCGGATGAAGCAACAGGACCGGGGTCGAGGTGTGGCGGACGACGTGATCGGCCACGCTGCCGAGCCAGAAGCGGCTCAGGGGACCGCGACCGTGGGTTGCCATCACCACCAAGTCCGGCAGCTTCCGCTCAATCAGTTCAACCAGCGCCGGGCCGGCCAATCCTTCCAACAGCGAGAACCCCACCGGACCGGGCCCGACCGGACCGAATTCCTGCGCGGTCGCCGCGAGATAGGTCTTCTCGTCAGCCTGCATCGCCAAGTCATCGGGGCCGGTGGTGATCGGGATGTCGGCGGCCGGCACCATTGCCATCACCGGCTCGTGGACCATGACGAGGTTGAGACTGGCCCCGGCGCTTCGGGCCAACCGGGCGGCCACCGGCAAGGCGGCTTCGGCGAACCGCGAACCATCGAGCGAAACCATGATGGAGCGGAGTGTCATGGTGCCCTCCTAACGGGACAGGTCGAGAACCCGAACAGCGTGTACAGGGGGCAGTTGCCGGTCAGCGCCGTGCCTACCGGGATCAGCCCCAGCAGCGTGACGTATTTCCAGGGTCCGGTCAGGGCGCCGAAGAGTCCCAGCACCAAGGCCCCGACGATCAGGCGGATTGCCCGATCGAGTGTTCCAAC
>JAYTTT010000459.1:0-3833 GCA_043744895.1 Gemmatimonadota bacterium
TGGCCCATGGCGCATCCCGGCCATGCCGCTATCCGCGATGGGGCCAACGAGCAAGCCGGTTGCCGGCCCGCCCATCGCCGCCACCCCGCCCATCATCTCACCCATGTTCCGCCACTCATCCATCGACATCACGTTCCGGGTTCCATCGCGAAACTCGGCCAGCTGCTCGTAGATGACGGTTCGCTTCCGGCCTTTCGAGATCGTATCGGCTGCTAACACGTCGGAAATGATGTCATGCATCATGTGGAGGTTATCGAAAATGACTGCCGCGCGGGGATGCTTCGCGGTGAACCTCGGCGCCACCGTCGCCGTCATGGGCATGACTCGGGGGAACTGCGAGGGTGGATCTTCAATCATGGTCCAGAAGCGAGCGAGCGCCGCTTTCACTCCGGCCTACACACCCTTTGAAGCTACCTCCGTCGAGGCGCTGAATAGCCCTGATGACGGAGTCCTCGTCCGAGTAACAAGCGCATGTATCAAGGAACCGACCGAAAGCCGCTTGGTCCCCTGGTGCTCGTAGATGTCCGGGATCCGGAGCTTTGGCTTCCAGAGGAAGGCATGATCGGCCCCCTTGAACAGCTGTCGTTGCTCGGCGATGGACCCGACCACCGTTTCCAAGGACGAACCCTTATACTGGCTCCCGAATCGCCCCGCTTCGATCTCAGCGACCACTTCCCCTATTCCGCGACGGATGGAGCGGAAATTCTTCAGCCGCTGGTCCCAAAGGAACCACGTCCGGTAGGTACCACCGGCATCATCCCGCCAACGACGGATCAGACTACTGATCGCCTCAGCCTGCACCGCCACCTCCGCAACGAGGTATTCCCGATTTCGTGTTGGCCCCCCTATCGATGTGAATGTAACTGAGGCGGATTCCGCTGCCCGCTGATCACGGCATTGGACTTCACGAGAGCGGCAACCAGTGCCCGAACGAACGGGGCACTGTCATCGCCCGGCGTCTCCGAGAGCTCAAGCCACTCCCGAGAAAGAGCGGACCACACGAGACGGCCGTCGGATACGCGATAGAGGTTGGTTTCGAAATTGACAACCTGGTTCTCGACGGTGTAACCTGGCGCCGCCGCATAGGCATAGGAGCGCGAGTAATAGTCGTACCACCCGCCATAATGTGGGACCGCGGGCGAGGAATAGCCTCGGACCGTCTTCCGGTCAACCAGACGGGTGACGAATACGGCATCGCAGTGCGCCTCATGCATTTGCCTGGTGACGGCCGCACTGTCGAGGCCGACGTCGCCAACGTACGGATAGCTCGGCACCGCCTCAACCCCGATCGCCTTCAGCGCGGCCGAAAAGCGGTCTTCGAATACCCGGCGCGCCGTAGGCGTCTTTCCGACTCCGACAACCATGAGCTTCCGCAGCGACCCTGCCTCCGCCGCAGGATCGACCCAGACCTTGGTCACCTTCGTTGCGCTGCCGCAACCCAGGAGCGCGAAGAGCGCCCAAAGGCCGGTCAGGGATCGTATCAATCGGACCATCTGTTTCTCCATGTCGCTACGCTTGACATACCCTGCTCAGGGGGCCACCCCGCGCTATGGTTGTTTGGGCTTGGCCAGGCCCCGGATGTACTTGGCGACCGCAACGATCTCATCGTTGCTGAGCTTGGCCCTGAACGGCTTCATATCCTTGCCGATGCCCTTCGTGATGACTGCCACGAGCGAGTCATCCGAGCGGCCGGCAAAAAATCCCGGGCCCGCAAAGGTGGCGATCTTCTTGTACTGCTCCAACGCCCGCTGGGGCGGTACGCCGATCACGCCGTGACAGGTGCGGCAGTTCTGCTTGTAGGCCGCAGCGCCGTCGGCTTGCGCCGCAGCCGAATGTGTTCCCCCCAAGAGGAGCAGTGCCACTACCGTTGTTCCAACGCTCGATCGGGCCATTGTTTCTCCACGCCGTGAAGGTCGACCTAGAAGTTGAGCATCAGCTCGAGCCGAAGCAGGTGCTGCTTGACGCTCCCAACACCCTGAGGCGTGTCCACCCCGTATTCGAGTCCCAGCCGGAGGTTTTCCGGGGTGTTGGCGCTTAGGATCCCGCCGAGCAGGAATCGCCGCCGGGCGTCATCGGTGCTGGCACGGTCCGGGTCGACGAACTCGAATCGAGTGAACCAGGTCACCGGACTCTTGGGAAAGTGGTACTGACCCGACAGCCACCAAGCCGAGCCCTTTACCGATGGCAGGGTGAAGGGGCTTCCTTGGCCGATGGGAAGCCGATCATCTTTGCTATAGATCCAGCCGCCGAGCAGCTCGACGTCGCTGAAGATCTTGTTGGCGCTGACCGCCATCCGGTAGAAGCGCGAGTTCACCGAAGGTGCGGTCGGTGAGAGGCCGACGATATTCCCGACGTACCCGATGGCGGTAACCGAGGATCCCCGGCCGTCAAGCAGAAGTTGCTCAATCGCGGCCACGTCGTGTTTGGCGTCGTCGTTGACGGGATCGACACCTTCAGGCCGCACACCATTCAGCATCTGGACGGCGATCCGATTCCGGCCGCGGACGTAGTATGCCTCGACGCCAAGCTGGTCCCTAACGAAGGTGAAGGGAACCGCGGCGGTCGTGACACCCCCGACCGGCGTCGGACTCAGGATGCCGCTCGGACGATCGAACCCGGCCACGCCGGCGTTGGCCAGCCAATGTCCTTTGCCGGCCCGAACGCCACCGAAGGAGCCATCCTTGCCCCAGATCGTGCCGAGTTGGATCGAGGCCTCGACTTCCTCCGCGTTGCGAGCAAACTCGACATTCGCCGAGTAGTTGCGGCCGACGGAGCCAGAGTAAAAGACGGTAACATCAGGTTGGGTCAGCTGACTCCGTGACGCGGGCTCGCCGCTAGCCTTGTCCACCTCATAGGCGACCTTGCCGCGGACCGCCAAGTAGTTCGCGATCGGACCGAGGTCCGCTTTTTCGCCGATTTCCTCGGGCATCCGGTAGCCGGCCCATTTGAACGCGATCCCGGTGGCATTGAGCCGGGGCGCAGCGGGATAATGGCAGCTCGAGCAATTCATGTTGTATTTGCGGGCCCATGCAGGAATCACAGCAAGGTGAGCCCTGCCCGCGGCACCACGGCTGAACGCGCCGATATAGGCCCGCACCGCCGCGGGGTCGGAGACCGAGCGTGCGGCCGCCGGTTTCGGAACTGCTGCTACACTGACCAACACGACACTCAACCAATGCATAATGCCCTCCCCTGTTGTCTAGAGTCCGCCCTGTCCTGACGTTATAACATCGGCCCTAACGCGGCTTCACCCGCGGGAATGTGTCCTGATATTCCGGCTGGCTACTCGCGGCGATCTTGCCTCGAAGTGATGCCATGTATTGGGCCAGCTCCTCCACCTGCTGATGGGTGAGCGTCGGCGGCCCGAACGCGGGCATCTTGGTGGTGTCGCCGCGAAACCTCGCGGGGTCCTCGAGGAAGCTGTGGAGCCAGGCCACTGAGTGGCGAACTCCGATCTCCGTAAGCTCCGGCCCTTCCTTGCCGCCCTCCTTAGCGACCAGATGACAACTGCCGCATTGCTGCGCCCCGAAGAGCGCCCGGCCGGCCCGTTCCGTGGACGTCAACGGTCGGCCCACCTCGGGCGGCACCGAGGGGCCCGCCTCGCGAAGGGCCGCCCCGAGCAGCAATCCCGACCCTCCCAAAACCACGGCCAGCGACACCAGCGCGGCCGGCCGATGCAGCAGGTTCCGCCTGCTCCGTCGGTCGTAAAACGGCAAGGCAAAGAGCACAATCAGAAACAGACTGGGGACACCAACCGCGATGGTGCTCTCCATTGATCCGGGAAACAGCTTCAGGAGCTGGTAGATCGGAACGAAATACCACTCCGGTTTGGG
>JAYTTT010000460.1:0-3820 GCA_043744895.1 Gemmatimonadota bacterium
CAACCGATCAACTTTCCCGCCCACGTCGGTGCGGTAGATCCGAAGCATGGCGTTCTTATCTTTGACTTGCTCGGGAGCAATGTTGACGTGGTACCTTTCCAGCGACGAGGCCAGGGGGGTTCCGCCGCGATCATAGATCACCCCGCGTGGGGCCTCAAGAATCTTGTGCTCGGTGCGTTGTCGGGCCGCTCGCTTGGCGTAGTCCCCGCCGCGAATCAATTGGAGATACCCCGCCCGGCCCACCATCGCTAATCCACCGATGAGTAACACGGCCTGAATCGCTTGAATCCTGGCCTCGGTCTTGGCCATCTACCGGACCCGCGGCGCGCTGGTGGAGTCGTCCAGCATCAGGAGCGTGGTGGCTGAGTCGAGCGGAGGCGCCAGGCCGAGACGAGTCACCTTAGGCCGGAGTGCCTGGGCGGTCGAAGCCACCCGAATCCGTCGTTCGGCCTGCGCCTGAAGCGCGTCCAGAGCCCCATGCGCCTCCTTGAGCTTCCCAAGCCTCGCGGCGATATCGTACGAAGCCGTTTGCCGCAGCAGCACAACGGCCGCGACCAAGAAGAAAATCACCAGCCAGAACGCCAGCCAATAACGACCCCGAGCCTTACCCCGCCGCGCCATCATCAGCCCGCTCGAACACCCGAAGCTTGGCGCTCCGGGCTCGGGGGTTGGAGCGAATCTCCTCGTCCCCGGCACCGATCGGTCGCCGGGTCAGCAGCCGTCCTAGCGGCCGTCCTCGACAGATGCAAAGCGGTTGGATGGGAGGGCAAATGCAGGCTTGGCTCCATTCACGGAAGGCGTTCTTGACGAGGCGGTCTTCACCCGAATGATAACTAATAACGGCCAAGGCCCCCCGTCCCGTCAACGCCTCGCGGAGGTCCGGTAACGCCCCGCGGAGGCCGGCCAGCTCATCGTTCACCACGATCCGGAACGCCTGGAAAATCCGGGCAAAGTCGGCCGGCCCGCTCCGGGGACCTAACGCCGCCCGAATGGCGTTGACCAAGTCGTCGCTCACCAGCAAGGGCCGGGTAGCCCGCCGCCGGACCAGTTCCGTGGCCAATCGGCGGGCCCGGGGCTCGTCGCCGTAGTCCGCCAGCCACTCCGTCAGATCCGTGAGCGAGGCCTCGGCCAGCAGGTCGGCGGCGGTCGGCCCGGAACGGCTCATCCGCATGTCCAGGGGAGCACCAGGCCGGAACGTAAAGCCGAGGCTGTCGTCGTCGAGTTGGCGCGAAGAAACGCCGAGATCGAGCAGAATCAAGTTGGGGTGGAACTGGCGGATCTGGGCCAGCGTGTCCGGGTCGAAAGCACTGCCCAGGTGATAGTGCATTCGCAGAGGCCCCAACCGTTCCCGAGCCCGAGCCAGCGCCCCGGGATCCCGGTCAATGCCGAGGACGGTGGCGCCGCCGGTCCGGAACAACTCGGCATGGCCGCCGTCACCGAGGGTTCCGTCGACGACTCGTTTGGCACTGCCCACCAGGGCCACCAACTCAGCGCCCAGAACGGGGTGATGGAACGACGGAGTGGTCACGGAGGCCTCAAAGCAATCACCCCGCCTCGGGAGAGACGGGGTGATCGGAACCCGGGAAACGGGGCTGACGGGGCTCGAACCCGCGACCTCCGCAGTGACAGTGCGGCGCTCTAACCAAGCTGAGCTACAGCCCCAAAGTCCTTACAGCCGCGGAATATAGAGATGGTCAGTTGCCCTTACAATAGGCTTTCTTCATCTGAGCAATCCGGGGCCCGTAGCTCGTATCCAACTGCTGAATACGCTGTCCGACAACGTCAGGCTGAATCTGCTGGCCGGCGGTCAAGGCGGCCTTGGTGTCGGTGATCCAGGCGTCGAGGACGTTCACGGCGTCACAACTCTTCGCGTTAATGACATCGGTGTCCTTTGTCGTGACCTGCCCGAGCAGGCCAAAACCAAGGACATAGCTCGCGAGTTGATGGGCCCGGCCGCCCGGGCGGAGTAGCCCGGCGGCCTTCTTCCCTATTTCAGCCGCGAGCGGGAAATCGACCGGCTGGGTTTGGAGAATCGGGAGGCCGGCCTCCTGGGCCAGGACGGTCCCGAGGTTCGCCTTGTCATTGTCCTGTCCGTTCGTCTCGATCACGGCTCCAAGCTCAACGCCCTCTTTGAACCGCTTTTCCTTGAACAGCGCCCGGACCGAACGGATCACCGGACTCATGTCGACTTTGTCGACCTCGACCAGCCGCCGAGTAACCGCCACGGCACTGTCGACCGGACCGGTCAGTTCATAAGCCTTCACTAGCTCATTGAGCAGCGATGCGTTGGTCGGAAATTTCCTGGCGGCAACCTGCCCCCACTTCACGTACACGGCACCATTCGACGAGTCGCGCGACGCGATGTACAGCACCTTGGCAAGGTTGAAGGTATCGGCCTTAGCCGTGTCGAGAGTAAACACCATCTCCATGGCCTTGATGGCGCACAGATTCTTTACCGGCTTGTCTTGAACCAAACAGGCCGTCGCCAGCAGGTTGTGCATGTCGGGGTTCGACGGATCGCGCCCGATGGCATCCTGAGCGATCTGCTCGCCGAGGTCCGGCTTTCCGGCTGCGATAAAATACCGGATGGCTTCCTCGACCACCTTTTGGTTGTTCGGGGCAACCAGGATCAGCTGCCGATACGACTCAACGACGTTGGCGGTGTCGCGCTTGCCCTGGTACTGCCCGAGCAAACCACCGAGCACCTCGACACTCAGCCGATCGCCGACGGCCGCATTCTTCAGATGCCCGATGATTTGGTCGGCGGGGGCTTTCTTCGCAATCCCGATCTGGGCCAGGCACAGCTCGGCCGGTCCATGATTCGGCTGGATCTTGAGTGCCTTGTTCGCTGCTTCAATGGCCTTGTCCGCTTGAGTCGTGGCCAGATTGTCGCAATTCTTGGATTCCGGCAGCGCGTTGAACGATCCCCGAAGGGCGTCTCCGAGTTTGCCGCCCAAATCCTCGAAACTCTGCCCGACCCCCTGGGTCATCGTCACCATCTGTCCCGTCTGGTCGTTTCCGGCCAGCAGTCGGACCTCTATCGTGACCCGGCCCCCTTCACCGCGCGTGAGGGTGCCAACCACGATCGCCCGAGCCTGCAGCTGGGTTCCGAGCTGACGGGCTACCAGGGGCGGCAACACCGCATCCGGCGGGTACCCATACTGAATCAGCGCGTCGTTCATCGTCGTCCGCTGAATCGTGTTGTACCACTTGTCGGCAACGGTCTCGATCTTTTCCCGCATCCCGGTTCCGACTCGGACCGCGGCGGCTGAGTCGGCGGCCTGGAACGAGTGCGGATTCGCGATCAGGAGACGCGGCAGATTTCGAGGAGCGGTCGGCGGCCGGCTGGCCCGAAGTTGCGCCCGGGCCGGCGCGACCGCGACGACTGTGAGAAGACCAAGAACAAGCGGAGCGGCGCGGAAACGCATTCTTGACAACCTCCCTACGAAGTCACCCTGGTCCGGGTGGCGATCCGGCGCCGGAAGTGGCGTCGGAACATGGGCGAAGAGGGATTCGAACCCCCGACATCCTGCGTGTAAGGCAGGCGCTCTGAACCAACTGAGCTATTCGCCCGGGCGAGCCCCGTGGACTCCACCTGAAGATCCACGACTGGAGACGCGATTTCGCGCCAACCATGCACGGCGGTGCGGCACCCCGCCGCTATAGCGCGATAGCCAAAGGGAACAGGACGCAGTACCCGATTACGAGCAAGACGGCGGCGAAGCTCGCCTTTCCTGCCGACAATACCATGTAACCCGCGACGAGACAAACCACCGCAATCACCAACACGAGGAGGTTGCGAGGGCCGAGCAGGCCCCGT
>JAYTTT010000461.1:0-3818 GCA_043744895.1 Gemmatimonadota bacterium
AATTTAGACTGGTTCCTGTCGGCGTTGGCAACTCCCGCGAGGCTTCCCGCGATGCGGCACCTTGTTGTTCTGCTCGGTTTCGGGCTCGTTCGTCCCGGCGTCCTGACCGCCCAGGAGGGGGCCAACCCCGGCTGGCCCCTCCGCGATTCGATCCGAACGGTAACCGGCACCCGGGCCATGGTGGTCTCCGGATCCCCGCTCGCCAGCCAAGTGGGCCGCGACATCATCGAGCAGGGCGGCAACGCGGTCGACGCCGCCGTGGCGGTCGGCTTCGCCTTGGCGGTCGTTCACCCCGAGGCGGGGAACATCGGTGGCGGCGGATTTATGATGATCCGGAAGGCTGACGGCTCGGTCTACTCGCTCGACTACCGCGAAACGGCCCCGGCCAAGGCCACTCGTCTGATGTATGTCGGCCCCGACGGCAACCCGACCGCGCAGAGTTGGACCGGTCACCTCGCGGTCGGCGTTCCAGGGGCCGTGGCGGGACTGGCCGAAGCGCATCGGCGATTCGGGAAACTGCCGTGGGCGGCCGTCGTCGAGCCGGCGGTCCGGTTGGCCCGGGACGGCTTCGTGGTTGACGAATACCGCCATCGATCGATCGGCGGTGATTCGGCCCGGTTGGCGCGGTTTCCCGGCTCGGCGGCCCAGTTCCTTCCCGGCGGGCGGGTGCCCCTGCTCGGGACGACGTGGACTCAAACCGACCTGGCCGGGACGCTGGCGACGGTCCGGGACTCTGGGGCTCGGGGCTTCTACGCGGGCCGGGTGGCCGACTTGATCGTGGCGGAAATGCGGCACGGAGGCGGGATCCTCACCAAACGGGACCTGGCGCGATACCGGGCCATCTGGCGCACGCCGCTCACGTTCAGCTATCGGGGCCATACCATCTATTCGATGCCCCCGTCGTCGTCGGGCGGAGTAACCCTGGCGCTGATCATGAACATCATGGAAGGGTTCGACCCGTTGCCGCCCTTTGGTTCGCCAGCCCTGCTCCACCGTGAAGCCGAGGCGATGCGACGGGCGTTCATGGAACGGAACTCATCGTTAGGCGACCCGGCCTTCGTGAAGAACCCAGTCGCCCGGATGACGAGCCAGGCCCACGCCGACCGGCGGAGGGCGGAAATCGACCCGGCCCACGCCACCCGGACCGGCGCGGTTCGGATCCTCAAGGACGGTCCCTCGACCACCCACTACTCGGTCGTCGATCCGGACGGGGCGGCGGTCAGCGTCACCACGACGCTCAACAACAGCTACGGCAGCGCCGTGACGGTCCGAGGGGGGGGCTTCCTGCTCAACGACGAGATGGACGACTTCACGACCGCACCGGGCAAACCCAACAACTATGGCTTGGTCCAAGGCCAAGCGAACGCGATCCAGCCCGGCAAGCGGATGCTGTCGGCGATGACGCCGACCATTGTGTTGGACCCGGACGGGAAGCTGCTCCTGGTGGTGGGCACCCCGGGCGGGCCGACCATCATCACCCAGGTCTACCATGTCATTTCCAACCTGATCGACCACCATATGTCGCTGCCCCAGGCACTCGCGATGCCCCGGCTCCACCATCAGTCAACGCCCGATCATATCAGCCTGGAGCGCGACGGATTTCTGCCCGACGCCATCCGGGCCCTGGAGTCGATGGGGCACCAGGTGGTTCTTCGGGGCTACATGGGCGACGTGGAGGCGATCATCCGGACCGCGGACGGCTGGCTCGGGGCCAGCGATCCGCGGCGCGGAGGCGGAGGGGCGGGAAGCAATTAGCGGCCGCCCTAGCCTTTGATTTCGAACAACGATCCCAGCTTGAGCACGATCCTCGCCCCGGTCGAGACGATCACGTCTCGGTCGGCCGAATTGACGGCCACCGCCGTACCGGCAGCGGCCCCGATGACGCCGCCGACAACCGTACCTTTTTTGTTGCCGCCGAGGACCCGGCCGAGGATTGCGCCGGCCGCCGCTCCAGCTCCGACCTTGGCGGCATCGCCGGCCCGGACTCCCCGCCCCTTGAGGCTGTGTTCGACCTCCGTCGTGCCGCCGTCGAGACCATAGCTCGCCCCACCAAAGGACACCCCGGTCGCCCTGAGGACCACCTTGCCCTGGTCATCCTTGTTTTCCGAGACGGCCAGGGCCGCGATGACCAGGGTGACGGTGGCGCCGGCCGGGATGACCACCTTGCCGTTGGCGTCGGTGACATCGGCCGATACGATGGCCGCAACGGTCTGACCGACCTTGTGGGTCTTGGTCGAGAACTCGACCGCGGCCTTCATTGCCACGGTCGTGCCGGCCGCGACCGACTTGGCGGCCGGCGGGGGAGCCGGAGCGGGGGCCGGAGCCGGAGCCGACGCCGGGGCCGGGTTGGACGCCGTCGGGTGGGACGCCGTCGGCTTGGCAGCTGGCGGCTTCGCCGGCGGCCGGGTTCGTGGGGGCGGGGGTGGAGGCGGGGGCGGCACTGGCGCGGGCGGCGGCGGAACTGGAGCCGGAGCAACCGCGGCGCTTTCAGCCGACGCGACTGGAACGTCGTTCAAGACCGCCCCCGTGTCCACCGGGGCGAGCGAAAGGTCGCGACCGGCCGAGTCTTGCACCGCAGCCCCTGCCCCGTCTTTCTTGCCGCAGGCGGTAAGCAATACCGCGGCGACGACGACCAGCAACGATTTCGATCTCATGCCTCAACTCCTCATTAGATGCGTGAACTGAAGCCCCTCGGCCCCTACCTCACAAAATACACGGGCACCTACGCCCTCGGGTTGGCCTGTGTCATCGGCTCCAACCTGCTCAACACCCTGGCCCCCAAGTTCCTGGGCCAGGGCATCGATGCCCTGGGCGGCCCGAACCCCGTGCAGGGCGCGCGCCAGGCCGCCCTCTGGCTGGTCGGCGCTGCCATCCTTGGGGGGTTGCTCCGCTACGGGATGCGCCAATTGCTCAACAGCGTCAGCCGGCGGGTCGAGTACGATCTTCGGAACGACCTCTTCACCAAGCTGATGGCGCTGCCAGCGGGGTACTACGATCGGACCCCGATGGGCGACCTGATTGCCCGGTCGACCAATGACCTTTTGGCCGCCAGGATGGTCGCCGGCCCGGCGCTGATGTACGTGATCGATACCATTACCCGGGCCGTGATCTTGCTCCCGGCGATGTTTGCCGTCAATGCCACCCTGGCCGGCTTGGCCTTGATTCCGCTGCTGGGCCTCCCCGCGGTCGAGGGCTGGCTCGGGCGGCGGATCCACCAGCGGTCGTTGGCCATCCAGGATCATTTCGGAACCGTCAGCGAGTTCGTCCGCCAGCACCTGACCGGAGTTCGGATTGTTCGGGCGTACAATCAGGAGACGCCGGAGGCGGCCACCTTCGCACGGCTCAACGTGGAGTATGCCGAGAAGAACCTGGCCTTGGCCCGGGTCCAAGCCGCCCTCGACCCGCTCTTGGCCCTCATGGGGGGGCTCAGTTCAGCCATCGTCCTTCTGGTCGGCGGCCGGCTGGTCATGGCGGGGACGATCTCGACCGGTGCGTTCGTCGGCTTTTTCGTCTATCTGGCCTTGCTGATCTGGCCGCTCGTCTTCCTCGGCTGGGCCATCAATCTCGGGTTCCGGGGATCGGCCGCGATGTCCCGGATCAATGAGGTGTTCCGGGCCCCGGTGACGATCGCCGACCCCGACCGGGCCGAGTCGTTGCCTCCGGGCCGAACCGCCCGGGCCATCCGGTTCGAGCAGGTCTGGTTTCGCTACCCCGCGGCCCCCGACCGAGATTGGGCGCTCCAGGACGTGACGATCGAGATTCCGGCCGGGCAATCGTTAGGCGTGGTCGGCGGGACCGGTGCCGGCAAGACCGCCCTG
>JAYTTT010000462.1:0-3817 GCA_043744895.1 Gemmatimonadota bacterium
CGCGAATCATCATGAAGGCAAAGTACGGCAAGATGCTGGGCAGGATGACCCGGAGGTAGGTGCCCGCCAACGGCACCACCGCGGCGGGTTGCCGGGTGAACCGGAGCACCGCCTCGATCGGGAGCATCGCGAGCATGGTCGGGACGGTGACGATGACCGCGATCAGGATCCCCCGCTGGACCCCGCGGGCCACCCCGACCTCGTCTTTGGCCCCGAACGCCTGGGAAATGACCGGGTCGAGAGCGGTGAGGCACCCCATGCCGATGGTGCTGGCCGCAAAGAACCACACGCCCGCCACCGAAGCGGCCGCGAGGGCGTCGGCCGAGACCCGGCCCAGCATGGCCGCGTCAACCACCCCCATCAGCATCAGCCCGACCTGAACGGCGGCGAGCGGGACGGCGAGGTCGAGCAGGGATCGGAAGTCAGCCCGAGTCGGACGATGCATTAGCCCAACTCAGAAACGCCAGAGATAGGTCACCTTGGCGACTCCTCCCCGGGCAACCGTCCGAAGCGGCAGGTCGAGATCGCCGTTGGCCACCGTCGTCCAGCCGACCTGGATGCTCTGACCCGGATGGATCAAGTAGGTGACCAGGGCATCGGTCGAGAAGACATCCCGTTTCTGGTCGCGGGCCCCGCTCTGGCGGTAGAAGCGCTCGAACCGGTATTGGCCGATGACCCGGAGGCCAAGGCGCTGGGAGAGCTGGAACTGCCCCTTGACCCGGGGAATCGCCGACTCGGCGTAGAGGCTGGCGCGGGCATTCGTGGCGGACCGTCGCCAGACCCGGACCCCGCTCAGGTCGAAGTTGATTCGGAGAGCCGGAAAGGGTCGCAACGCCGTGTTGAGCGATCCGGTCAGGAACGAACTCGGCGAGGGCGGTCCGTTGTCAACCACGTCGTTGAAAATGGCCTCCTCCCCGCCCCGGAGGAAAATGGTCCACCCGAACTGCCGCAGGCCTTCGGACCCGGCGTAGAGAAACCAGCGACCGAGAGGGTCGAACTCGATGCCGTCGATTCGGAAAAACGCCCTCGTGTAGCCGACGCTGAAGCTGGTGGCAGCCGGAAGGATGAAGTCGATATAGGACGACAGCAGCTGGTCCGTTCGGCGGCCGAGGGCACCGATCCGCCCGGAGGCGTCATGGCCGTAGCCCTGTTCGAACCGGACCTTGGGGGTGAATTGCCGGATGAACCCGGTGCCTTGCCAGAGGTATGAGGCATACCCCGACAGCAGAGCGTAGTCGGTTCGGGGCGTGAATCCCAAGTGGGTCTCGAACTCCGGGGTGATGTCGACCACGCCAAATCCGGCGTTCCAATGGCGGGTGTCGAATTCGACCGAGGTTTGGATCGAGGTGCCAACCCGGCTCTGATGGTCGAGGCTCCGCGCCTCGTCCGGCAGGCTGTCGAGCGCGCGGCCGAGGGCGGCCGGGTCGGTCAGCGTGCGGCCCAGGGTCCGGCGAATCCGGCCATACACGTCGGGCTCCTCGGTGCGGCTCCGAGCGGCCGCGAACCGAAACGTCGTGTTGGCGCCGAATCGGAGCCGGGAGTCGAACGCACCCACCAGACCATAGCCGTCGCCGAACCGGCGGCCGGTGACCGCCGCGCCGATGTAGCCGTCCTTCAGGACGTCGACCTTGACGCGGGCCACGCCGGCCCGCGCGTCCCCGTTTGGGAACGGATCGAGACTCCGCGGCGAGAGCCCGCCGATGCCGCGATCGAGGGCGTAGTCGCGCGCCGCGTCGAGCGACCCGAGCAGCCCGAGCGTAACCCTCCCGGCCTTGCCGGTCAATTTGACGCCCGCGTCCGGGTCCACGATCCGCCGGGAGTAGAAGATGTTGACCGGCGGGGTGAAGAAGCCGGGATCCTGCCCCGGCATCGGGAACCGGGTCAAGAAAATGTCGTTGCCTTCGAGGAAAAAGGGTCGTTTCTCTGGAAAGAACAGCGCAAACCGGTTATTGACCTCGATCTGGCCGGCATCAGACTCGATCTGGGAAAAATCTGGATTCCAGGTTCCGTCGAGCGTGAGGTTGGGCGTGATGCCGTACTTGACGTTGGCCCCGAACTCGCCGCTGGTCCGTCTCGAATCGAACGGCAGACCCAGATCCGGCCGAGCCGTACTGGAGCGGCCGACCATCGACGGATTGAATTCAAAGCTGGTCGCACCGCCGATCTCGTCGATCCCGGTCAGCGTGATCATCTGACAGAGCTCGCAGCCCAGGTCACGATTCTGCGGCCACGGCGAATCCTTGGCGCCGTCCCGGCCGTACACTCTCGTCAGACTGAAACCCCAGAGCTGGTTCCTGCGATTCGGGTACCGAAGGGACTTGAACGGGATCGCGACCTCAATGACATACTCGTCCGCCGAGGTTTTGCCCGCCGCATCGTAGATCGCGTTCCACTCCTCGAACCCGGATCCTTCGACGGCCAGTCCGTCGCCCTGAATCCCGATCGGATTGACGGCCAGCGTAAACGCCCGTTGCCGCACATTGGTCGGGTCGATCTGGATCGAGATGTAGTCCTGGCTCTGGTTCACGACGTTGTCGCGTTCGTGGAGCCGATACCGGATCTTGCCGGGCTCGTCCCGGGCCCGAATGGCGATGTAGAGGGCGTCGTGGTCGTAGGTCAAGTAGGCGGTGGTCGGACCGTGCGGGCGGCCGTTGTCGGCCGGGGTGGTCTGGACCCAATCGGCCAGGGTGGCCGCGGTGGCCCACGCGGCATCGTCGAGCACCCCGTCGATGACCGGCCGGTGGGTCGTCTTGGGCACGGCCAGTTCCCGCCGCTGGGCGGCGGCCGGCGCGCCGAGGGCAACCGTCAGGGTGACGGCAACGAAAAGGGGTCCGATTCGCATGAGACCGGGAAAGATAACCAGCCCGAGGGCGGTTAGGCGGAGCCCAGGTCCTCGTCCCAGAAGCAGGCCGGGCCCCGGGGGTCGGCGGCGGTCTGGCGCTCTCGATGCCGCAGCTCGACCCGGCGGATCTTGCCCGAGATGGTCTTGGGCAACTCGGCAAACTCGAGCCGCCGGATCCGTTTGTAGGGAGGCACCTTGGCCCGAACGAAGGCGAGAATGTCCTTCGCCAAACCGGCCGACGCCACGAACCCGGGTCGCAACGCCACGAACGCTTTCGGGACCACGAGCCTAACGGCGTCCGGACTTTCGACGACGGCCGCCTCAGCCACCGCCGGATGCTCGATCAGCACGCTCTCCAACTCGAAGGGGCTGATCCGGTAGTCCGAGCTCTTGAACACATCGTCCGATCGGCCGACGTACGTGATGAAGCCGTCTTGGTCCTGGCTGGCCACATCGCCGGTCCGATAGAACCCTTCCTGCCGGGCGGAGACCATCTTGGTGGGATCGTCGAGGTAGTCGTCCATCAGCCCGACCGGGGCGCCCTCGAGCGCCACGCTGATCTCGCCATCGTCGCCTTCGCGATCGCCGCTGGCGACCGGGCGGAGGACGATCCGGTACCCCGGCGCCGGCCGGCCCATCGACCCGGGCTTGACCGTCTGGCCCGGGAAGTTGCCGACCAACAAGGTGGTCTCGGTCTGGCCATATCCCTCCCGGATGGTCTGACCCCAGGTGGCCTGCACCCGTTCGATCACTTCCGGGTTGAGGGGCTCGCCGGCGCTCAAGAGCTCGCGAAGGACCACCGGATAGGCCGTGAGGTCCTCGTTGATGAGCATGCGCCAAAGCGTCGGTGGGGCGCAGAACGTGGTGACGCCGGCCCGGACCAAGGTCTCGAGCACCGCTTTGGGTTCGGCCCGGGGCTGGTCGAACACCACGACCGTCGCGCCCATCGTCCACGGCGCGAAGAAACTGCTGTAG
>JAYTTT010000463.1:0-15123 GCA_043744895.1 Gemmatimonadota bacterium
GGGTGAGCGATGCCGCGATGACGGAGGAGATCGTCCAGTTTGGGAAGAAGCTGCCGCGCTACCGCGCCTTGATGGAGTTGCTGGATCATTTCCCCTGGACGCTCGGCCAGACGGTGCCGTATCTCCGGCTGAACGGGGTGACGCCGCCGGAGTACACGCCGTTCTGATAACCGTCGTGCCTCACCTCGCTGCGGAAGATTGTCCCTGCAAGTTTGAGATAGTTTTATATGGTTTTCACTACCATATGCTATGAGATGATACGACGACGGTTCAGATCAGTGCCCGGATTGACGCGCGGCTCAAGAAAGCGCTGGACGAAGTGTGCCGTTCTCGGGGCATCATCATGAATCACTTCATCCAGGAAGCATTGCACGATCGCCTTGAGGATCTCGAGGATATCGAGAAGCTCAAGGCTCTTCGGCTCGAGCCGACGCGACCGCTGTCGGAGGTGCTTGCTGAATTAAAGCTCCATGGGTCGATTTAGCCTGGAGATCGGTCGAACCGCCGAGAAGCAGCTCCGGAAGATTCCGGCGGAAGGGCAGCGAAGACTCGCCCGGGGAAGGGCCTCTACCGATGACCAATCGCACCAGACGGTCCGGCATGAATCGGCGAGACTTCATCGCCGCCGAGGCGTTACCGATGGCCAGCGCTGGCCCCGGGCTCAGAGATCGACGACCACCGGCGTATTCACCGGCCGATACCGAACGTCACAAATCGACGCGTTGACATACTCCCGGCCATCCTGCCGCTGCCGTCCATAGGCCTCGTGGATGTGGCCGAAGAGGTGGAGTCTGACTCTCGGCAGTTCGGCGAGCCTCTTCGTCAACTCCTCACACCCGACCCGTTGCGGCGGGTGGTCGATCGTCTGATCGAGAATCCCGTGGGGCGGGCCATGGGTTACCAGCACATCGGTGTCGCCCGGGATCAGCCGCCATTTGGCGGCCAGCTCCTCGCCCCGTTCGAGGTTGAACGCCCAGTCGTGGAACCACGGCTGCCAGGGCGAGCCCCATACCGTCAGACCCCCTACGACGACTCCCGAATCTCGAAGGTAGGTCACGCCGGCCGGCACCAGTGACTCGGCCAGCGCCGCGTCGCGCTCGAACAGGAAGTCGTGGTTCCCGGCGATCAACACCTTATGCGGATGGGGCAGGCCGCCGAACCAGCTGAGAAACTCGGCCGTCTCGGCCACCGCGCCCCGCCGGGTGCAGTCGCCGGCATGGAGGATCATGTCGCCGTCGGGAACGGGCGGCATTTGCCGATGGAGTCCGTGGGTGTCGCTGATCAAGACGATCCGCACGGCAGGACTATGCCGCGCCGACGGGGCGGCGGCGGAGCCCGCGTTTGAGGCCGGCCGAGGCCGCCTGGCCATGACGGTGCACGACGAGACCGAGCGCGATCGTGCCGAGGGCCAGGGCGACAAAGGTGATTCGGGCTCCGATCGACGACGTCATCGGAACTCGGCGAGCACCGCGGCCGTGTGCTCGCCAAGTGCCGGGACCCGCGCCATTCGGGGCGGGGCGCCGGCGAGATTGTGGGGCGGCAGGAGCGCGGGGATGGTTCCGACGAACGAGTCGAGCTCGGTCCACCGGCCTCGTGCGGCCAGCTGGGGGTGAGCCGCGACTGCCGCCACATCATTGACAACCGCATTGGCAATCTCGGCTCGTTCGAGTCGTTCGATGACCGCTCCGACGGTCAGCGGGCCGAACGTGGTCTCGATCAGCGCCTCGAGTTGGGCGCGGTTGGCCAGCCGATCGGGGTTTCGGGCGAACCGTGGCTCGTCCGCGAGGGCCTCCCGGTCCAATACCAGCCCGCAGAACCGCCGCCACTCGCGGTCATTTTGAATCGCGAACATCACCTTGCCGTCGGCACACCGGTAGGCGCCGTAGGGCACGATCATGTTATGCCGGAGGCCGGCGCGCGAAGGTGCCACGCCGGTCCCGAGCTGGACGTACAGCTGCGGCGTCATCCACTCGACCAGGCACTCGAGCATCGAGATGTCGATCCGGTCCCCGCGCCCGGTCCGGTCCCGGTTGCGAAGCGCGGCCAAAATGCTCGAATACGCGTAGAGCCCGGCCGCGATGTCGGCGACACTGATCCCGACCTTAGCCGGCTCCTCCGGCGTCCCGGTCAAGCTCACCACCCCGGCCTCGGCCTGGATCAGCATGTCATACGCCTTCTTGTCGCGGTATGGGCCATCCGGTCCATAGCCCGAGATCCCAACCCAGATCAGCTGAGGAGCGAGGGTGACAAGGGTGTTGTAGCCGAGCCCAAGCCGCTCGACGGCGCCGGGGGCCAGGTTGTGAACGAAGACGTCGGCGCGGCGGACGAGGCCCAGGAGCGCCTGGCGGCCGGGCTCGGTCTTGAGATCGAGGACGACGCTTTCCTTGCCCCGATTGAGCCAGGCAAAGTACGCCGAGACGCCGTGGAGGGCGTCGTCATAGCTCCGGGCGAAGTCGCCGCCGTCGGGGCGCTCGATCTTGATGACCCGGGCGCCGAGGTCGGCGAGCTGGCGGGAGCAGAACGGCCCCGTCACCGCTTGTTCGAGCGCGACGACCGTGAGGCCCGAGAGTGGCAGGTCGATGCTCGTCAATCGTCGAGCGCGGCGGTGGCACCCACGAGCGCGGCCCGGGTCCGGTTTGCCAGGGTCGGGCCGTCGCGCGGGGGCAGGACTTTGGGCTGTTCGTCGGCCGAGATCTTGATGACGGCAAACAGCGGCCCGTCCGCTAAATGGAGATCGGCCCGGAGCCGGTCAATGTCGTCGAGCGTGGTGATCGTCCGAACGTCGGCGATGCCGCAGGCCCGGGCCACCTGGGCGAGGTCGGTTCCCGATGCGGTGTGCGTGGCCTGATTGCCGGTTTCACCGAATCGCTCGTTGTCGAGCACCACGACCCTGAGGTTCGGGGGCCGCTCGACGGCGATCGTCGCGAGGCTGCCGAGTCCCATCAGCATCTCGCCGTCACCCGTCACCACGAGCACGGTCCGCGACGGTTGGGCGATCGCCACGCCCAGCCCGACCATTGCCGCGCCGCCCATGGCGCCCCAGAGCGGAAAGTCGAGCGGCGAATCGCCGCAGGCCGCGACATCGTAGGCCGAGGCGCCAAGGCCGGTGACCACGACGAGGCCGCCCCGGTCGGCGAGGAGGCGGCGCACCGCGGCGCGGCGGTCGAGGGCCGTCATCGGACCGCCTCTCCGAAACGCTTGGCGCCGAGCAGGCGCTGCGACAGGAGCACCGCCACCCGGCGGCGACTCTGGAAGGCGAGTTGCAGCGCGCCTTCGACCGTCGGCCCCACCTCGGCGGCGGTGTCGGCGCGGAAGACGGTGACGCCGCTCGCCTCGAGGACCGCGGTGGTACTCTGACCCATGGGCACCTGCCACGGATTGAACTCGCCCCACTCGCCCCGCATGGTCACGAGCGTGAAGAACGGCAGGTGACAGGTTCGGGGCAGCGAGAACATGTTGACACAGTTGCCGACGCCGCTCGATTGGATCAACAAGGCCGAGCGAGTCCCGCCGAGATAGGCGCCGGCGGCGAGCGCGACGCCTTCCTCCTCCGTGGTGAGGGTGACGGTCCGGATCCCGGAGTCACCCTGGCACAACTCGATCAGCCTGCTGTGCCCGGCGTCGGGCACCGTAGACACCAGCGTGACCCCATGGGTTTGAAAGAGGCGGTGGATGTCGTCAGCCCAGGTGGTCATGCCAGTCCGATCGAGACATATTTGAGGTCGAGGAACTCGTCGATGCCCCAGTGTCCACCCTCCCGGCCGATCCCCGACATCTTGACCCCGCCGAATGGCGCTTGGGCGGTGGACGGCACCCCATCGTTGACGCCGATGATCCCGAACTCGAGCGCCTCGGATACGTGATAGGCCCGGCGGAGATCGGCGGTCCAGAGATAGGCCGCCAAGCCAAAGGGCGATCCGTTCGCGAGCCGAATTGCCTCGTCCTCGGTCTTGAAGGTGAGCACCGGCGCCACCGGACCGAAGGTCTCCTCGCGCATCATTTTCATTTCGGGCCGAATCCCGGTCAGCACCGTCGGCTGATAGTAGAGCCCCGACAGCGCGCGACCACCGGTCAGCACCGTCGCGCCTAACCGGATCGCGTCATCGAGGTGTTCGATGATCTTGGCGAGGCCGGCCTGATCGACCATCGGACCGATCTGGACCGCCGGATCGAGCGGGTCGCCGACTTTGAGCGAAGCCACCGCGGCGGTCAGGCGCTCGGTGAAGGCCGGGGCGATCGACTCCTGGACGTAGATCCGGTTGGTGCAGACGCAGGTCTGGCCGCCGTTCCGGAATTTGCACGCCATGACTTCCCGAACGGCGGTGTCGATGGCGGCGTCTTCGAAGACGAGAAATGGCGCGTGCCCGCCGAGTTCCAAGGCCAGTCGCTTCATGGTGCGGGCCGAGCGTTCGTAGAGATGGACGCCGACTGGGGTCGACCCGGTAAAGGTCAGAACCCGGACTCGGAGGTCGTCGAGCAGCACGCTGGACATTGGCCGGGGGTCGAGCGCCGTCACGACCTGGAAGACATCCGGCGGGCCGCCCGCCTCGCGCCAGAGGTGCGCGAGCGCGAGCGCCGAGAGCGGCGTCTGCTCGGCCGGCTTCACGATCACGACGCATCCGGCGGCGAGCGCCGGAGCGATCTTCCGGGTTACCGTGGCGACCGGAAAGTTCCACGGCGTGATCGCGAAGACGACGCCGGAGGGCTGCTTGATCGCGTGGAGCCGCTTGTGGGGGAATTGGCTTTCGATCGTCTCGCCGGCAATCCGCTTGGCCTCTTCGGCGTACCATTCCACGAACGCGGCGCCGTAGCGAACTTCGCCGATCGATTCGGTGACCGGCTTGCCCATCTCGACCGACATTAGCTCGGCAAGGACCGGCTCATGGGACTGAATCAGGGCATGCCATTTCTTCATGATGGCCGAGCGCTGGTACGCGGTGGTTCGCTTCCATTGGTCGAACGCGGCCGCCGCGCGGTCGAGCGCCGGCCCCGCTTCGGCGGCACCACAATCGGCCACGGTATCGATGACTCGGCCGTCGATCGGGCTTCGGACCTCGAACTGGGATCCGGCCGGCGTTTCCGCCGCGCGAATCCGAGTGAGGAAGGCTGGGTCGAGCACGGTTACTCCTTGATGGCCGGGGTGGGGCGCACCGGGGCGTGGCCGCGCTTGTAGACGAGGATGGTGCGCCGGAAGGTCATCACCACGGTCCCGTCCTGTTTGTACCCGGTGGTCTTGATCTCGACGACGCCCATGGTCGGCCGCGAGCCCGAGTCGCGAACGCTCAGCACTTCGGTCTGGGCATAGATCGTGTCGCCCTCGAACACTGGGGCCGCCAACCGGACGTCCTCCCACCCAAGGTTGACGGCGTTTTGGGACACATCCGCCACCGAGAGCCCGACCACTAGCGCCAGCGTGAAGGTGGAGTTGACGAGCGGCTGGCCGAATTCCGTCTGGGCCGCGTAGTGGCGGTCGAAGTGGATCGGGTTGCTGTTGTTGGTCAGCAGCGTGAACCAGCTGTTGTCGGTGGCGGTGACGGTGCGACCCAATGGGTGACGCATCACCATCCCAACCTCGAAATCCTCGTAACACCGCGCGATGCTCATCGGTTCGCGTCCTTTGACTCAATGACCCGGACCCGGCGAAGAGTCGTCATCGCCATCCGAATGTTCGCGGCGTCGATCATCTTCCCGTCGACCGCAATCGCGCCCTGTCCGTCCTTGGTGGCCCGCTCATACGCCGACCCGACCGAGCGGGCCCAGGACACTTCAGCCGGCAGTGGCGAGAAGGCGGCGTTGACCGTCGCGAGCTGACCGGGATGGATGCACTGCTTGCCGTCGAACCCGAGCGCCCGCGCCGTCCGGCAGGCCCGCGTAAGCCCGGCTTGGTCCTTGAAGTCGGCGTAGGGTCCATCGAGCGCCCGAAGGCCATGGGCTCGCGCGGCGGCCACGATCGCATGCATGACCGCGTGCCAGCGGTGTCCGGGGTAGGCCGCGTCATGCTCGTCGTCCTGCCCGATGTTCGTAAGCGGCATCCCCATCGACGCGGCGTAGTCGCCGGAGCCGAAGATCAGCGATTCGAGGCGAGCCGAGCTGCCGGCAATTTCTCGAGCCCAGAGAAAGCCGGCGGCGGTTTCGATCTGGGCCTCGATCCCGATTCGGTGGCCGATCGCCGTTTTCGCTTCGATCTGGGTCAACAGGGTATCGACGAATCTGACGTCGTCCGGCCCCCGGGTCTTCGGCAGCATCAGGAGATCGACAAACGGTCCCGCCGGTTCCACCACGTCGATGATGTCGCGATAGGCGTACTGGGTGTCGAGCCCGTTGATCCGAACCAGCCGGGTGCGAGTGCCGAAGTCGAGGCTGGTCAGGGCGCGGACCACGTTCGCCCGGCTGGCCTCCTTGTGGTCGGGCGCGACCGCGTCTTCTAAGTCGAGGCAGACGGCGTCGGCGTCGCTCCGGGCCGCCTTCTCGATCATGTCGGGCCGGGAAGCCGGCACGTACAGCATGCTGCGGGACAACCGGTCGGATGAGGACGTCATGGCGGATCTCAAAATGAGCGCGGCATTCCGAGCACGTGCTCGCCCACGAAGGAGAGAATCAGGTTGGTCGAAATCGGGGCCACCTGGTAGAGCCGGGTTTCCCGGAACTTCCGTTCGATATCGTACTCGGTGGCAAACCCGAAGCCGCCGTGGGTCTGGAGACAGGCGTTGGCGGCCTCCCACGAGGCGTCGGCCGCCAGCAGCTTCGCCAGATTCGCTTCGGCGCCGCAGGGCTCGCCGGCGTCGAAGAGGCGGGCTCCTTCGTATCGCATCAAGTCCGCCGCTCGCACGTTGGCATAGGCTCGGGCAATCGGGAATTGGACGCCCTGGTTCTGACCGATCGGCCGATCGAAGACAATCCGCTCGGTCGCGTAGGTCCGAGCCTTGTCGATGAACCAATACCCATCGCCAACGCATTCTGCCGCGATCAGAATCCGCTCCGCGTTCATCCCGTCGAGAATGTACTTGAAACCGCGGCCTTCGTCACCGATCAGGTTCTCGGCGGGAATCTCGAAATTCTCGAAGAAGAGTTCGTTGGTCTCGTGGTTCACCATGTTGGCAATCGGCCGGACCGTGAGGCCCTTGCCGGCATGCTCTCGAAGATCCACCAAGAACACCGAGAGTCCGTCCGATCGCTTGGTGACCCGTTCAAGCGGCGTGGTGCGGGCCAGCAGCAGCATCAGGTCGGAATGCTGGACCCGCGAGATCCAGACCTTCTGGCCGTTGACGACATAGCGGTCGCCCCGGCGCTCGGCGAAGGTTTTCGTCTTGGTGGTATCGGTGCCAGTCGTCGGTTCGGTGACCGCGAACGACTGGAGGCGAAGCCGGCCGGCCGCGATGTCGGGCAAATAGCGCTGCTTCTGTTCCGGCGAGCCGTGGCGGAGGACCGTCCCCATCACGTACATCTGGGCATGGCAGGCGCCGGAGTTGGCGCCGGCTCGATTGATTTCCTCCAGGATGACCGACGCCTCGGTCACGGTAAGGCCGCCGCCGCCGAACTCCTCGGGGATCAGGGCCGCCAGCCACCCGGCGGCGGTCAGCGCTTGAACGAACTCCTCGGGGTAACCGGAAGCCCGCTCGACTTTCTGCCAGTAGAGACTGTCGAACGGCGCGCAGACATCGCGCACACCCTGGCGAATAGCGCTGTGCTCCCGGGCCCGCGGATTGATGTCGCTCATGGCTTCACGATGTCGGTTGGGGCCAGGTCGGCGAATGCGGTCGCCATATCGGAGCATCGCTCCAGCGCGTGGACGGCCCGGATCGCCCGCTCGGCCGCCTCGGCACTGAGACGACCGGACACCAGCCCGCGGAACTTGTCTTCCAGCATCTCGGTCGAGACCGGGTTCTCGGGATTCCCGCGAGGAAACGCCGCCGCGAACTCGGCCGTCGTCCCGTCGCGGCGAGTGAACCGGACCCTGGTGCCCCATTCGGCCGGATAGCGGGCCGTCAGCTCCGGAGCGACCGTGATCCGGATTCGGTCCAGAAGCGTACCGATCGCGGGGTCGGTCACGCCCTGGTCGGAAAACCGTTCGGGGGTGAACTGTTCGAGCCCGACCCGGCCCTCGACCAAGGCCACGGCCACGCAATAGGCCAGGCTGAATTTGGCCTGATACGGGGTCCGCGGATTCCGCTCCTTGACGATCTCGAATCCCGAAGCATAGGTCGCCACGTCCACCGTAGCCAAGTCGGCCGCTTCACCGAAGGCCCGATAGTCGAGCGCCATGTCGATCGGCGAGTGGGTGTGTCCGCAGCAGGAGTGGAGCTTGTAGCAATTCTCGGTGATTTTCCATTGGGTACCGAGTTGGTCGGTCACCCGGCTCGGGTCGAAGTCGGTACTGGTGGCCTGGAAAAAGCCGCGATCGCCCTCGAGGATGCGGGTGGCCCCGGTAAAGCCCAACCGGGCGAGGTCGGCGGCCAGGATCCCATTGAACGCCGCCTTGCCCGGATGGAGGTGCTTGCTCATTGCGCCGTCGGCGTTGAATTCCCACAGACCCGCTGCCTGGGTGCCGGCGCTGCCGAGGGCGTCGAGCATCGCGGTCTCATCGAGATGGAGGAGCGATCCGGCCGCGACGGCGGCCCCGAACGTGGCGACCGTGCCGGTTGGGTGCCAGAAGCGATAGTGGCTAGGATTTACGGCCTCGCCGATCCGGAACGCGGCATCGTAGCCGAGCGCCACCGCGAGGAGGAAGGCCTGGCCGCTTTGGTGCTCTCGCTCCGCCACCGCGAGGGCCGCCGGGATGATCGGGGCCGCGCCATGGAGGGTCGATCCTTTGTGGACGTCGTCCAACTCGAGGATATGAGACGCCACTCCGTTGGCGAGGGCGGCATTGGCGGCGGCGGACCGCCCGGCGCCGAAAACCGTGGCCTCGTCCGAAGAGCCCAGCGCCCCAACCACCTGCTGCACGATCCGGGCGGGAGGTTCAAGCGCCCCGGCCAACGCCGATCCGAGCCAATCGAGGACCGCACGGCGGGTGTCCAGAACGACCGCCGCCGCGAGGTCCGAAAATCGAGCTCGGGCGGCATGCTCGGCCAGCAGTCGACTCACCGGCGCGTCAGTCACTCTCGGTGGCCATCAGATCCGCTGCCATGGTCGAAGATAACCTCGTCGTGGCGAGCAGTCTCGCCGTCACTCGAGCCTCGTCGTATCTTTCGGCTCGATGCCTGACGACCTTCGCGACCACCCGGAGTGCTGCGCAATGACCTTGGCTCGAACGTTACCGGCGGCGTTGTTTTCGGCCCTGGTGCTCGCTCTTCCCGCCCTCGCCCGGGCCCAGGACGACCCGAGTGCGATCATCGCTCGGATCGAGGGGGCCCAGTCACCCAACCGGCAGGGATTCGACCCCCTCACGCTGACCCAGCTCTTGGAGCGGTTCAAGGTCCCCGGCGTCAGTGTCGCGGTGATCAAGGATTTCAAGATCCATTGGGCCAAAGGCTATGGCGTGGCCGATGTCGCAACCAACCGGCCGGTCGAAACGACCACCGCGTTCCAAGCCGCGTCGATCAGCAAGCCGGTCATGGCCATGGCGGCGGTCCGCCTGGTCCAGGAAGGCCGCCTCTCGCTCGACCAGGACATCAACACGCTCCTCAAGTCGTGGCATGTGCCGGTGAGCGAGCTCAATCGAACCCAACCGGTCACCCCTCGCTCGCTCCTGAGCCACACCTCCGGCTCCGACGACGGTTTCGGCTTCCCGGGCTTCGATCCATCGGCGCCCCGGCCCACGGTCATCCAGGTGCTGAACGGGGAGGCGCCATCGACGGTCGGGCCGGTGCGGTTCGTTCGGCCACCCTTCACCGGGCAGAAGTACTCGGGCGGCGGAACCGAAATCATCCAGGTGGCGCTCACCGATCTGACCGGACAGCCGTTCGCCGAGCTGATGCGTCAGAAGGTGCTCGAGCCCCTCGGCATGACGAGCAGTTCGTATGAACAGCCGCCGATCGGCGAGATGGTCGAGCGAACCGCCCGGGCCCATGACGGCGGTGGTAAGTCGATGGGCTCGAAGTGGCACGTCTATCCCGAACAGGCGGCGGCCGGGCTGTGGACCACGCCGGGCGACTTGGCCCGATTCGCCATCGAGGCGCAGCGGGCGATTCTGGGGCCGGCCGGCAAGGTCCTCTCGCAGGCGAGTGTCCGGGAGATGATCGCGCCGACCGGACTCGGTCCGTTCGCGGTCGGTTTCGTGATCGAAAAGCGGGGCGAGGGCTGGTACTTCATGCACAGCGGCGGCAACTGGGGCTTTCGGTGCGATTTGGTGGCGCACGTCCGCAAAGGCTACGGAGTCGTCGTGATGACCAACGGTGACAACGGCGGTGCCGTGATCAAAGAAATCGAAGACCGGGTTGCGGCCGCCTACGGCTGGGACTCGCTCGACAAGCCGATCCCCCGCTGAGGTGAGTCCCTCGGTAGCGGGGCAGGCGGCCCTGGCGTCGGTCGCTGCCGAGGCCCTGATCGTTGCGATGGACTGGATTCCGACGCCGCTCAACCGCAACATCCGGCTGATCCCGGCCCGCGACCGGGTGCCGAGCACGGGGTCCTTGCCTCGGATCCGGAACCATCCCGTCGTTCCCGACCTCCAACACACCGTGATCCACCTCGCCGTGCTCACGGCCGCCGCGTTAGGCTGGCGGTCCTTTCTTGCCATCTAGAACCGAGTGACCTCATGACCTCCCTGCCCCGCATCGTGCTCATCGCCTTCGGACTCGTGACGCTGGCGACCGTCAGCCAGGCCCAGGGCTACGACATCGTCATCAGGAACGGCCGAGTCCTCGACGGAATGGGCAATCCTTGGATCGTGGCCGATGTCGGAATCCGGGCCGGCAAAATCGCCAAGATCGGGCGGATCACCGAACCCGGCACCCGGGACATCGACGCCACCGGCAAATACGTAACCCCGGGCTGGATCGACATGATGGATCAGTCGGGCGGCGTGTTGATCAGGAACGGCCTGGCCCAGAACAAAGTCCTCCAGGGTGTCACCACCTCGATCGGGGGAGAAGGCGGCTTCCCGGTGCCGGCGAGCCGGATTCCCGAATACTTCCAGACCCTCGAGCGCCAGGGCATCAGCATGAACTTCGGGTCCTATTTCAGTGAGACCCAAGCCCGCAACGCCGTCCTCGGCCCCTTGGCGCGGAAGCCGACGGAGGAGGAGTTCGGCCGGATGCGGGCCATCCTCGATTCCGCGATGCGGGCCGGCGCGATGGGGATGACGACGGCCCTGATCTATCCGCCGTCGAGCTACGCCACGACCGAGGAGCTGATCGAGGTCGCCAAGGCCATCGCGCCCTACGGCGGCACCTACGCCAGCCACATCCGCGGCGAGGGCAAGGAACTGGTCGAATCGATCGCTGAAGCGATTCGGATCGGCGAGGAGGCCAAGGTGCCCGTCGAGATCTTCCACTTGAAGGCGGCCTACAAGCCGGGCTGGGGCAAGCTGATGCGGGCCGCCGGCGACTTGATCGAGGCCGCCCGGGCCCGCGGGGTGGACGTCGCCGCCGATCAGTACCCCTACACCGCCGGCGGAACCGGGCTCGAGGCGACGATCCCCTCGTGGGCGTTCGAGGGCGGCCAGGATTCACTCCGGGCCCGTCTCAACAACCCCGAGATCCGCAACCGGCTCAAGAAGGAGACCAAGACCGGGTCGCCGGGGTGGTGGAACATCATCGAGGCGGCCGGCGGCTGGGACGGGATCGTGTTAGGCAACGCCCGGAACCCGGAGAACGCCAAATTCGTCGGGAAGTCGTTAGCCCAGATCGCCAAGGAACTGAAGAAGGATCCTCGTGACGCCGCCTGGGACCTGGTGCTGGCGGGGCAAGGCCGGGTCACCGCCATCTATCACATGATGGGCGAGGACGACGTCAAGATGGGGCTCAGCTTTCCGTGGGTGAGCATCGGCAGTGACGCCGGCGCGTCGCTCAATCCGGGCGCCATCGACGAAACCGGCCTGCCCCATCCCCGCGCGTACGGGACTCATCCGCGGATCATCGCCGAGTACGTTCGCAAGAACGGCCTGCTCACGCTGCCGGAGGCGATTCGAAAGATGACATCGTGGCCGGCCACCCGGATGAGGCTCGCCAATCGCGGCTCGCTCAAGGAAGGCAATTGGGCCGACGTGGTGGTCTTCGACTACGACAAGATCCAGGACGAGTCGACCTGGGCCGAGCCGGTCAAGTATCCGAGCGGGATCGACTTCGTGTTGGTGAACGGCCAGGTGGTGGCCGAGCAGGGCAAGCATACCGGCGCCAAGCCCGGGATGGTGCTCTACGGCCCGGGGAAACAGTAAGCGACTATCGCACGACCAGAGTACCCCGCATCCCGGGGTGGAGTTCGCAAAAGTACTCGAACGTCCCCCGGGCCCGGACTACCTGTCGGCCGGTGGACCCGGCACCGATCGATCCGGTACCCCATCCCGGCTTCCCGGCCGAGGTCGCCGTATGGGCCAGGATGTCATGGTTGGTCCAAACAACCGTGTCACCGAGTGCGGCCTCTAGAACCGCCGGATGGAAGGCCAATCCCCGAATGTCCACCGGATGCCGGCGAACCGGCACCCGGTGAGGAGCGGCCGCCGGGGCAAAGGTCACCAGCCCAATCGCCAGCCAACGGCCGCCCCCGATCATTCCGCCACTCCCAGCGACGTCTTGAGCATCTTGGCGTGTTCGAGGTGAGCCGCGATCGCCGGCCGGACCTCGACGAGAAGTTTCTTGAGTTCGGCGTTCGAGGTGGTCGGAATCAGGAGGCCATCGAGCACGTCGAGCACGGCCTGATGGTACCCGACCTCCCGGGTGATATAGGCCAGATCAAACGCCGCCCCGTGGAGCGACTCGACCGACGCCCGGGCTTCCGCCGCCCCCTTCGTGAGTGATTGGCTGACCGCATTGTCTTTCGGGGTCACGCCCAATTTGGCCGCCAACGCGCCGGCTTGCTGGTTCACCGCACCGTGGTCGGCAATCATCGTGCTCGCGAATTTCTTGACGTCCGCGTTCTTGGCCCGCAACAAGGCAAATTTCGCAAGGGCGATGTCGATGCTGTTGGCGGTGACGGCGACGTGGGCAACCTCCGGGTCGGAGAGGTCCGGGGCGGCCGCTTGGGCGCGGGCCGTCGTGGCAAAGCCGGTGGACGCAAGAAGCAACCACGTTGGACGACTGAGGGATTTGAGCATGAATGACTCCTTGGTAAGTGGTTTGGGAAAAACAAGATATATCAGTAATCACACTTTGTCAATGAATTACTGTGATATATGGCATTATCGAACGACCCACGGTATCGTTCGCGACGACCAGGACACCAATGACCAAGTGGATTGAGACCCTGACCGGGGAAACCCAGGCCCAGATCCTCCGGCTGCTCCGCCGATCCCGCCTGACGATCACGGCGCTCGCCGGCCGGCTGGGCCTGACCGACAACGCGGTCCGGACCCATATCGCGGTTCTCGAACGGGACGGCATTGTGGAGCGGGTCGACACCCAGCGTGATACCGGCGGGAAGCCCGCCCGGATCTACCGGCTTACGGACCAGGGCGAGGAGCTCTTCCCGAAGGCATACGCCGTGGTGCTCGAGGGACTGGTTGCGGAGATTGCCCGAACGGACGGAAGGGAGCGAGCGGTCGAGTTGCTCCGGGCCGTTGGCAAGCAAGCCGCCGCTTCGGCGAATGCCCCTACTGATCCGGACGGGCGAGTTGCCACCGCCGCGGCCGCGCTCCGAGCCCTCGGCGGGGACATCGAAGTCGAGCGCACCGAGCGAGGCTGGCGGCTGCAGGGGTACGCCTGCCCGCTCTCGGCGGTGTCGGCCAAGCGCGACGAGGTGTGCTGTTTGGCCGCGGCCCTGGTGGAGGAGATCACCGGCCAAGCGGTGACGGAGGAGTGTGACCGGAGCGGCCGCCCTCGGTGCGCTTTCCGGATCGACGGAAGGCCTAACGGCGGGCCAAATAGCCCTCGACAGTGACCGGATCGACCCCAAACCGATCGGCGGCCCGCCGCCAATGATCGAGCCGGTGGTCTTCCCGGCCCGACCAGTAGCCGATCGCCATGAGCCGGGCCGCCAGTTCGTTGAACGGCCGAACCAGGGGCGCTCCGTACCGAAGCACCACCAGGGGAATCCGCCGCCGAGTCACCGTCTTGCCGGCTGCCCGCTCGAGGGGGAAAGGTAACGACGGCCCCGATTCATCGTGCCCCGGTCCGAGCTAGATTGGAAGATGGCTCGGCGAACCCTCGTGCTCGTCACCGCATTCGGATTGGCGTGGTCGCCCGCGGCGGCCCAGTCGGTGCTGAGAGGGATTGTGCTGACCGAAGGCGGCGACCCGATCCGCGACGCGCAGGTCGCCATCGGCAAGCTCCAGCTGCAAGCCACGGTCGGCCCCGTCGGCGAATTCAGCTTCACGACCATTCCATCGGGAAAGTTTTCGGTCCTGGCCCGGGCGATCGGCTTCGAACCAATGGTCCGGGAGTTTCGGTTCTCCGGCCGCGACACCGTCCTAGCTGAGTTCCGGCTCAAGGCCTCGGCGCAACGGCTCGATTCACTCGTCGTGAAGGGGACCCCGACCACCGTGAGCCCGGCCATGCGCGCGTTCGAGGAGCGCCGGGCGGCCGGCCTCGGGCGGTTCCTGACCTCGGCGGATCTTCGCAAACGCGAGCATTCGGTGCTGAGCGACGTGCTCCGAATGACGGGCGGCCTCAAGCTGATTCGACGGCCGCCGGGGTGCGGCGGAGGATTCGCGTTGGCGACGGGCCGCGGCGGCGAGTTCAACTGGCAGCCCTGGATGGCGTGCGGAGGCACGGGCGAGCGGCCGGGGACACCCTATATTTTCCCCGTCGCCTGCTATCTGGCGGTGTATCTCGACGGGATCCGAATCTGGATACCCGGTACCAAAGAACCACCGAATATGGACGATTTCCCCGTCACCTCTCTCCAGGCAGCTGAGTTGTATCGGGGGCCGTCCGAAGTGCCGACCCAGTACCAGACGACCGGCGCCGCCTGCGGAGCGATCTTGCTCTGGACCAGAACGGGAGAGCCCGAATGACCGGCGTGGCAGGCCGCCGACGCCGTCTGCCCAGGATGCTGCCGCGGATTCTCTTCTTCGGCCTGGCTGCGTCT
>JAYTTT010000464.1:0-15120 GCA_043744895.1 Gemmatimonadota bacterium
CGGTGGCCAACCCTGACACCAATGATAGTCACCATCTGATCGAGGATCTCACAAAGGATTTGGTAGTCTCCCTGGCGGACCCGGCCCCGGTCTTTCGGGGGCAGGCCGGCGATTTCTTTGGCGGCCGATCGCTTGATCTCGATCCTATAGCTTGCCACGCCGCTTCAGGTCCTTGAGGACATCCTCGAAGCCCAACGACGGCTCGTTGGCGCGATCCTCGAAAGCCGCCAAGTCGTCGGCATCCCAGCGAGGCTTGCGCGAATGGCGGCATCGACCAGGTCGGAGAGGCTCCGTTCCGTCGAGGCGGCCTTGATCCGAAGCGCTCTGTGGAGCATTGGATCGAAATAGACGGTGGCGCGCTTGCGAGTCGGCGGGCCAACGGTAGGACCATAGCGTTATGACGTCAAGACGCCACCGTGGCTAAGGAGACACTCGGCAATGGCGGGCATCCGCGATGGGCCGCCACCGGCTGCACGCCACCGGAAACCTTGGGACCAGGTCGCTGGGCACAACACCGCCGTCAGCTGGGCGCCGGATGGAAAGACCGTCAGGTTTCTGCCCCACCCGCCGGTCTTGACCTCGAGGAATACGATGCCGCGAAGCTGGCCGGCGTCGAGGTCATCCCGAAGGTCGTCGAGCAGCTCCACACCTGCGGCCTCCTCGACCACGGACGTGCTCGGATCTGCGGCGACGCCTGCGCCCACGAGTAGCCGTAGCCGGCGCGCGGGCACCAGCCCACTTGTAGACCACGCCACCGCGCATCACGAACGCGACCCGGCGGACGGCCGTGAGGTCGGTGAGCGGATCGCCGTCAAGCGCGATAATGTCGGCTTCGTGGCCGGCAACGAGCGACCCGATGCGGTCACTCATGCCGATCGCCTCGGCGGCGAGCGCGTTGGCCGAAACGAGCGCCGCCATCGGCGACTGGCCACAATGCTGCACCCGCCCGATGAACTCCTCGGCGTTGCGCCCGTGGGCGCCGGCGGTGGCATCAGTCGAAAAGACCACCTTCGCGCCCGGCGTCGCGACGGCCATCCGACAGATGTCGAAGTCGAGCGGCAGGTCGCGCCCCATGATAGCCATCCCTTCCTCAGTGTAGTTGCCCACGCCGAGGTAACGCGCCTTGTTCTCGAGGTAGTTCTGCACGACCAGCCCCACCTGCGGACTGAGGTAGGTGCCGGCGCGGACCGCGGCATCAATATCGCCTTGGGTGGCGTACGTCGCGTGCTCGACCTGTCGGCAGCCGGCGCGGGCCGCGGCGCCCACCTGCGAACGGTACGCGTGCACCATCGAACGCAGGCCGACGGCCTTGACCTCGTCGCAGAGGATCCGGAGCTGCGCTTCCGTGATGGTCGGCCCCGCCCCCACCCGCTGGCTGCGCGACGCAAAGATCTTGATCAGGTCCGCGCCCTCGCCTTGCCGTCGGCGCACCATCGCGCGAAGCGAGTCGGGCGTGGTGGACGTATCGGCCACGACCCACGCGAGCGACGTGAGCACGCGCGGGCCGGGAAATCCGTGATCGCGGATGATGTCTCGGAGCGGCGCCTCGGCGGGGTCGCCCACCGTCTGCACGGTGGTGAAGCCGGCCATCAGCGTGGCCCAGGCCGCGTTGGCGATGCCCAGTGCCTGCTCGAGCACCGGTTCGCGTTCCGTCGCGATGCGCCCGGTCCGGTCGAAGTGCGAGCCGAGGTGCACGTGGGTGTCGATCCAGCCGGGCAACACGGTGTAGCCCCGCAGGTCGATCGTCCTGGCGCCGCGCGCGGCCGGCGCGGACATGGAGGTGATCTTCCCGTCGGCGACGCCGATGCGCGCGGAGCGCACCACCGCCCCACGCCCGTCGAGCGCGCGGTCAGTGAGGATGACGACCGAACCGGACGGGAGTGGCGGCACCGGGACCGGGGCCACCTGCGAGCGGGCTGTGGAGACGAGAAGACATAGCGCGAGGAGGGATCGCATCTGAGGACCTGGGGTGGGTGTGGACCGGGTCGTTCAACGTGTCACCGGCCGGTCCTCGAGCGCAAGGCGGATCGCGCACCGCATCGTATTCGCTCATCGTCCGCTTTCGCGTGGCCGTGCCGTTCGAGCGCAACGCGAGCGACTCCGCTCTGCTGGGGTTCGTGGCGCTGCGCGATTCACACACCGGGCCGCTGCTTCGCTACGGCATCGCCAAGGGGATGCTCGACGGCACGGTGGATGCGGCGTCGGCCGCGATGCTCGCTCCGTATGAAAGGGTAGGTGGCACGGGCCTGCCCCGCTGGGAGCAGCAGGCGCTGAACGACGCCGCGGCACCCGCGACCGGCGCGCGCGCGTGGAGCACGTCGAAGTGCCCGACCAGGCGGACATCCCGCGTTTCGCGAAGCTTGGCGTGATCGCGAGCACGCAGGCGATCTTCGCGCTGCCCGACGCGACGACGATCGAGAACTACGCGCCGCTCCTCGGTCCGGTGCGGGCGGCCCGCGCGATGCCGTTCGACGCCTTTGACGCAGAGGGCGCCATGCAGCCGTTCGGCAGCGACTATCCGGTGTTCCCGATGGATCCCCTGCTCGGCATCTACGTCGCAGTCACGCGCCAGACGCCGCAAGGCACGCCACCCGGCGGATGGCATCCCGAGCACCGCATTTCCGTGGAGCAGGCTCTTCGGCACTACATGCAAGGTTCCGCCTATGCGGCATTTCGCGAGAAGGAGCTCGGCACGCTCGCGCCCGGGATGCTCGCGGATTTCGTCGTGCTCTCGCAGGAGATTGTGGGCGTGCCGGCAGCGCAGATCCTGAAGGCGCAGCCGGTGCTCACGGTGGTGGGCGGACGCGACACCTTCCGGGACGCAACGCTGCGCTGAGCGGACACCCAGGGGTGCTTTGCGTCATCGAGTCCGCCCGTGCCAGCTTGGGTTGCCGACAGGGCGGTAAAGCGCTGAAATGGTCCGGCGAGTGAGCGGCGGGGCGGATGGGAATCCATGGCCCCGCCGCTAGCTCCGCCAACGAAACCTGCAACTGCCACGACGGCTACGGGCAGCTTACCGTCGGGTTCCACGAGGCGAACAATCCGCTCGGGTTGTGCTTGAATATCCAGACATGCAGTTCGTAATGCGGACCGAACGGGGGGTGATTGCTGAGCGGCACATTCGCCCCGAACAGGATCGGTGGCGGCGCAGTCGAACCACCATGCGCGGCATCCCAGGTCGATTTGAGCTCGAAAAACTCCACCCCATTCAACCGATACTTGCCGTTGGGCTGCATCTCGTAGAGCAATACGTCCGGCTCGAGCAGATTGATCCGGCCATCGTTCCGGAACGGGCCCGGGGCATGGTGGCCCATCGCCCCGAGGGTCGGGTGGCTCACGCAATTGGCGTCAATGACATAGCCGTCCGCGATCGCCTTGTCCACGTTGTGGTAAGGGGCGACTGCCCGACGGAGTTCGGCCAGGGAAGCATTCAGCGTGGCGGGTGAATCGTTCGAAGCGATGCTGGCCGTATTCAGTGCCGCGCCTGACGAGGTGTCCCGCGCGGAAGTAACTGGATCGGTCTGGCAGCCGGCAATGACGGCGGCCGAAAGGGTGAGGAGGACCAGCCGTTTCTGCATAACGCGCCAGCTTTCTGGTAAGGTAATGAGTGGCTAAGAGACCGAGCCCACACCTGTACGGTACTGGAGATGATAGCCTCCGGCATACCCCTCCGCCACCCACGCCGGCGCAAAGCAGCACCACCTATTGCGCCGGATGGCGCCGGTGCCACTGAGTGGCCTGCTCGAATGCATGGCCCACGCGGCACAGCACTGCTTCGCTCAACCGCCGGCCGACGAACTGGACGCTGAGCGGCAGCCCATCAGAGCTGAAGCCGCACGGGACCGACAGCGTCGGGCTTCCGCTGAAATTGAACGGCTTGGTATGGATGTCGTTCATCACCAGCCGATCCCACGAGTCGTCCGTTTCCACTCCGAAGGGATCCACCAGCTTTGGCCGGGCGGGGTTCGCCATTGAGGGACAGACCAGACAATCGACTCCCCCGAGCACCCGTTCGATCCGGCCCCGAATCTCCGCCCTGACCAGGGAGGCGCGGGCGTAGGCCGCGCCGGAGACACCCCGCCCGTACTCGAGCGCGCTCCGAAGCCCCGGCCCGTACTCATCGGCGCGGCTCGGGAAGGTCTTCGCATTGGCGAGGGCGGCCTCGACCGCGCAGAGGTCGTACCAGGCCGGCCCGACCGCCCCGACGTCCGGCATCGTCACGTCCACCACCCGGGCCCCGAGTCGGCTCAGCACCGAGAGAACGTGCTCCAGTCCCCGGGTTACTTCGGGGTCGACCCTGTCGGTCGCGTAGTGCCGGTCGAAGCCGATCCGGAGCCCGGCCACGCCCCGGGCGAGCTCGGCCCGGACCGGCGCGACCGGTTCCTGGAGCGAGGTCGGATCGGCGGGATCGTAACCCGCCATCGCCTCGAACATGACCGCGGCATCCGCGACCGCCCGGGTCATCGGACCCAGGTGATCCATCGACTCGGCCAGTGGGAACACGCCGTACCGGCTCACCCGCCCGTAGCTCGGCTTGAGACCGACGCAGCCGTTGGCTGCCGAGGGGTAGCGAATCGAGCCGCCGGTGTCGGAGCCGACCGAGCCGAAGCAGAGCCCCGCGGCGGTCGCAACGCCGGACCCGCTCGATGACACCCCGCTCCAGCGATTCGGATCCCACGGATTGACGGGAACCTGGAGGCCCGGGTGATACGGCCCGAACGCGCCTTCGCAGAGGACCAGCTTGCCGAGGATCACCGCTCCGGCGGTCTCGAGCCGCGCGACGACCGTGGCATCGAAGTCCGGAACCGAATCCGCCAGCACCGTGGTGCCGGCCATGGTGCGAACCCCTCGGGTATTGCAGAGGTCCTTGATCCCGATCGGGATCCCGTGGAGCGGCCCCCGGTACCGACCGGTCCGGATCTCCAGCTCGGCCCGCCGGGCACTCGCCATGGCCTCGTCCGCCATGACGGTGACGTAGCTCTGGAGCCGAGGGTCGAGCGCGGCGATCCGCTCGAGCATCGCCTGGGTGAGCACGGTCGGCGAAAGCTTGCCGGCTCGGATCAGCCGGGCGGTATCGGTCAGGCTCGTGTAATGCATCTGGCTCTCTCCGGATAGCGCGCTCCGAACCGGCGGCAATGCCGCGGCGCCAAGGATGGCCAGGAGATCGCGGCGGGTCAGCTTGGTGCCTCGTCTCAACGGCGGGTTTCCTCCACTCCGACGAACCAGACGTCGCTCCGGAAGTCTTCCGCAGTGCAGGTCCCAGTCCGGCCGTCGGCAGCAAGCCGAATCGAATCCGGTAGGCACCCAACCGGCAAGGCCGCCGTCCGATCGAGCCGGCCGTCCGCCGGCGAAAGCCGCCAGAGGCTCGGCCGCTCGTCCGCCGCGAGCCACCGCCCCAGGTTGATCGTGCCGTCGCGCGACCAGCCGATCGACGGGCTCGCCTCCTCGGCGTCGAGCTGGCGGATCATCCGGACGGTGTCACCGACGAGCGAGACCATCCCGACCATCAGGACCCGGCTTCCGTTGCGGGTTCGGTCCGCGCCGGGTGCGAAGGACACGTCGTTCGCGGTCGCGACGAACACCGCTCGGGTTCCCTCCGGAGACAAGTCGAACCGGGTGATCCTCAGGGAGTCGGGAATCCCCAGAGCGCGCCACTGGCCGCCCACGGAGTCGGTCACCTGGAGGATCCCGTTGCTCGATTGAGTCAGGTATCCGCTGGGCGGAACCGGCACGGCCAGCATATCGTCGATGTCGGCGGACGTACCGGTGACCCGGCCCGAGGGCAGTGCGATCACTTCCAGCCCCGGCGTCGTCTCGGTGGTGTGCACGTACGCCAGCCGCTTGCCGTCGGCCGACAACCGCACGGCGTTGCCGCCCGGAAGCCGCTGCACCGTGAGCGCCGTTTCCCGGTCGGTCTTCCGATCGAGCTGGTACACGTTGTCACCGAGGGCATCACCGCGATAGTAGTAGAGCAGCCGGCCATCGGGGGAAGGCTCTGGATGGCCGAACCACGTGGTTCCGCGGGTTTCCCGGCGTCCGGCTACGGGGCGCGCCGTGAGATCGAACGACCAGAGGTCCGTGGTGGCGTCGCCGGTGCCGACTGCCATTCGTCCGGTGCCGCGAGCGATGTCGAACTCGCCGCGGTAGAGCGTCGCGATCCGGTCCAGCACGACCGTCACCGGGCCATCGATCCTGCCCTCGCGGTCCACCGGAAGTCGGACGAACTGGTCTTCCCGAACCGGACCGGTCCGGAAGTACAGGAGGCCTCTCCCGGTCGTCGTCCACCGGATCGTCGCCCGAGTGTTCGTCGGCAGGTCGGCGGTCCGTCGGCCGCTCCGGTCGACGATCTGGATCCGCTGCCCCACGTTCGCGGCGATCACGGTCCGGCCGTCGTGGGTCCACCGCGGCGTGTCGAGCGACAGCGCGTCGGCGATGAGGGTGCGAGGCTGGGTACTGCCGGGCTCCTGGACGACGAGGGCGGACCGGCAGCGGCCGACACCCGCGGGTTCGCACCGGGTGTCCACGTAGGCGAGATAGTCGCCGGCCGGTGCGATCGCCGGACGTTCGGCCCGGCCGTGGAAGGTGAGTTGCTCCCGGCCCGGCTCCGCCGTCGCGACCCCGGCTCGGGGCGACAGCATCCGTACCCCCGCCGCCCCGGCCAGGACCCCCAGGAGAATCCCGCCGACCAAGGCCGGCTTCCACCGGCCCGTCCTGACCGGAGGGTCTCGCCGTCGATGAACGGCATGACGTAGTAGAGAAAGCCCCCGGCAGTGCCCGAGTCGAACAGCGGCAGGATGTGCGGATGCTGGAGGGCGGCGGTGGTGGTGATCTCCTGGACGAAGCGCTCGGCGCCGAGGACGGCCGCGAGCTCGGGCTTAAGGACCTTGAGCGCGACCTTGCGGTGGTGCTTGAGGTCGAGGGCCAGGTAGACCGTCGCCATCCCGCCCGCGCCGAGCTCGATGGTGTACCGGTCGGCGAGCGACGCAGCGAGCCGTGGATCGGTGGTCATGGGCCCTCCAACCGCGGGATTCGATCGAGCGATGACTGAAGGCTGGGGGCCTAACATGGGCGGGCCCCGGTGGTTTAGCCAGGCTGTGTCAGTCCGACCGCACCTCTATGGCGTCGAAGGGAATGGGCTACGACGACCGCTACATCTCGTGGTGGAAACTGGCCCACTACCCAGCCCTCGGCAGGCGATATATTCTCCCCGTCACCTCCTCCCACCTCGAGTCCAGAATGCCAAGGACCTCCATCAGCCGGTTCTGTCGGTCGTTTCTACTCCTGCTGGCTGGTGCCGGCCTGTTCGCCGTGCCGGGCCTGCTCAGTCAGGCGCCGGCCCGGCCCGACCTCGACCGCCACGAGTATCTGATCGAGAATTTCCGGTTCGAGGACGGCAACGTCCTGCCCCGCGCCGTGGTGGTCTACGGTACCTATGGGAAGCTGAACGCCAGCCGGAGCAACGCCATCCTGCTCCCATCGCACTATCTGGCTAACCACCACGGCTACGACTGGCTGATCGGCAAGGGCGGGGCGCTCGATACCACCAAAGTGTTTCTGGTGATGACTGAAATGTTCGGGAACGGTCAGTCGTCGTCTCCCAGTAACACGGCCGAGCCGTTTCACGGTCCCCGGTTCCCCGAGGCCACGATCCGCGACAACGTCGAGGCCGTTCGCCGGCTGCTGGAGGACGGGCTGGGGGTCCGACATCTGCGCGCCATCATTGGGTTTTCAATGGGGGCCCAGCAGGCGTTCCAATGGGCGGTGAGTCACCCCGACTTCGCCGATCGGATCGTGGCCACGGCGGGCACCGCCAAGTGCTGGCCCCACGGGATCGTGCGGCTGGACGCCGAGATCGCCGCGATCACCGGCGACCCGGGATTCAACCGCGGCGACTACACCGAGCAACCGAAGGCCGGCCTGCAGCAGTTCGCGCTGATCTGGGCCGGCTGGCTGTTCTCGCAGGAGTGGTGGCGGCAGGAGCTGTGGCACCAGATGTCCACCCCTCAAACCACCCTGGCAGAGTTCGTTACCAGCTTCACCGCCAACTTCCTTCCGGGCGCGGACGCCAACGATCTGATTCTCCAGGCCCGGATGTGGCGGCGGCACGATGTCGGCACGTCGCCGGGGATGAACGGCAGCTTGGCCAAGGCGCTGGGGTCGATCAAGGTTCCGTTCCTCTACATGCCCTCGGCCACCGACCTGTACTTCCCGGTGACCGACGCCCGCTATGAAGCCGGCCTGATGCACACCGTTTCCCTGGTGCCTATTCCCTCGCTCTGGGGCCATCCGGCCGGTGCGGGGCTCGATCCGAAGGATCGGCTTTTCCTGAATACCAGGATCCGGGCCTTCTTGGCCGGCGTCCGGGTGATTCGTTAGGCGGCCTTGCCGGCCCGACGGGCTGTGGTAGTGTAGGGTCGCAGGAACGTGAAGCCGACGGTTTGACGAATGAGCCCGCTCCCCAGAACAGAGACCGGGAGGAGCCCGAGCATCCGGCTCCTCCCGGTCTTCCCGGCATCGGCCTCAGAATCCGTTGGTTTCCTTGGTCGGTGTCGGCCAGCAGGTCGTGGCGCCGTACGGGCGGCTCCTGAACGGGTTCCGGCCGACCTTCCAGGGAATGTTCTTCCTGAGTAGGTCGTTCAGACGATGGCCTCCCTCGAACGACAATTCCCGGCGCCGTTCTTCGACGTTGGCGTCGACGGCCGAAGCCTGATCGGCAGCGGACAACGGACCGAGGCCAACTTCGGCCCTCCGCCCGTTGATGATCAGCATTGCCCCCGGAACATTGCCGAGCATGGCGGTGGCTTCGGCGAGAATCAAGCGGGCTTCCCGATAGCTGGCCAGCCGGATGGGATCGGCGAGTGACTTGTACTTGGTGGTGGCGCACAGCTGGATGTACGGGTTGAAAGCGGGCCGGCACTCGGGGATCGTTCATGGTCCGATAGGCATCCGAGACCACGAACGCGCCGAGATCGGTCGCGAAATACTGGATCTTATTCCACCGGCGGCTGTTCTCGATGCCCCGATCCGCGAAGAACTCGAAGCCGGCCGGTACCTTGACGGCAAACGTGGCTGCGGCAGTCCAGTTCTTGAGGTCCAGGTTCACGCGAGCAAGGCCGACGTTGGCCAAATGGACGAAGTCCGCGCTCCCGGGTCCAGCCTGGGCGGCCAGGGTGGCGGCCTCGGCGAATCGGGCTGCGGCAATCGTTAGCGCGGCCGACGGCGGCTGGATCGGCCCGCGGTCGAGCGCGACGGTACAGTAGGTCTCGCCGAGGAAGGTATAGGCATAGGCGCCGTACACCCGGACCATCGCCTGGAGCTTCACCCGGCCCGGCACCTGGGCCTCGGTCCAGGCGGCCAGACGCTTGAAGACGTCCTCCGACTGGTAACGAGCCGTCTGCATTGGAACGTGCAATCCGAAGTCCGACGTGGTGACTTGCGGCGAAGAGCGGGGCCCAAGCGGCTGCGATCGTCGTGGCCGGTGACGGATGGTCGCCGAGGCAACTCGAGCGCGGCCTTCGCTTCGATCCAGGCAACTACCGGCTCCACTTGCTGCTGGCGACGCGATCGGGGTGTCCGGCAGCCCAGCGGCACGCCCTGGCGGCACAGGGCCAGCTGCCCTACCATCCGGCCCCGGCGCGCCTGGTCCACCGCTGCACCTAGGGTCGCTGGACTGCCGACCCAACCTTACTCGTACTAGGGGCCGGGTGGAGGAGCCGAGTTTCCGGCTCCCCCTGGACCAAGCTCAGTAACCGTTGGTCTCCTTGACCGGCGTCGGCCAGCAGGTGGTGGCGCCATAGGGGCGGTTGGTAAACGGATTCCGCCCGACCTTCCACGGAATGTTCTTCCGGATCAGATCGTTCAGGCGATGTCCCCCCTCGAATGACAGCTCCCGGCGCCGTTCCTCGATGACGATGTCGACGGCCGCTGCTTGGTTGGCGGCGGCCAGTGGCGGCAGGCCGACTTCGGCCCGTCGCCCATTGATGATAGACATTGCGCCCGGTACATCCCCGAGCATCGCGTTGGCTTCGGCGAGGATCAGGCGGGCTTCCCGGTAGCTGGCCAGCCGGATCGGAGAACTGAGTGAGGTGTACTTGGTGGTAACCCACAGGTTGATGTAGGGATTGAAAGCGGGCTTATTGAGATTCTTCACGAGGACCCGCGGGTCGTTCATGGTCCGATAGGCATCCGAGACCACGAAGGCCCCCAGATCGGTCGCGAAATACTGGAGCTTGTTCCACCGGCGGTCGTTCTCGATGCCGCGATCCGCGAAGAACTCGAAGCCGGCGGGAACCTTGGCGGCGAACGTGGCCGCAGCCGCCCAATTCTTGAGGTCCAAGTTGACCCTGGCAAGGCCGACGTTCGCCAATTTGACGAGATCCGCGCTCCCCGATCCAGCCTGCCCGGCCAGGGTGATGGCCTCGGCGAAACGGGCCGCCGCAATGGTGAGCGAGGCCGCCGGGGGCTGGGGAGCCCCGCCGTCGAATGCGACGGTGCAATAGGTCTCACCGAGAAAGGTGTAGGCGTAGGCACCGTACGCCCGCACCGTGGCTTGAAGCGCCACCCGGCCCGGTACCTGGGCGTCGGTCCATGCGGCCAGGCGTTTGAACACGTCCTCCGACTGGTAGCGAGCCACCTGCATCGGCACGTGCAATCCGAAATCCGAGATGTTCGCTTCGCACAGACCAACGGCGTAATCGTCGTTTTCGCTGGTGATGTTGCGCTCGCCCCAGTTGGCGAGGAGTCCATTGTCGCTCGCCGACTGGTACTCGTCGGAATGGACGGACGTCCCGCCGACGTAATTGTTGTAGGCGCACTCGAGGTCTCCGACCACGCCGCCCGCGAGGACGGAGGCAAGCGCCGGATTATTGAGTTGCTCGACCGGGATCCGACCGGGGTATTTGACCTCGAGCAGGTTGCTGCAGGCCCCGAGGGCGAGTCCGACAATCACGATCACGAGTCCGGCCGGCCCCGCAGCAACTTGGTGGCTAGTCCGCATGGGGTATGTCTCCCTGACGCACGGTGTCGTCATCAGAATGTGAACCGCAGTGACATCCGAATCCTCGCCGCCTGGGCGAACGACTCCTGGGCATAGCCAAAGCTGCCAGTGACGTCGCCCGCGAAATTGGGATGAATCTCGGGATCGATCCATTTGGTCCCGTGTCCCTCCGTTTGGGCCCGCCAGAGGAAGGCGAGATTCTCACCGGATACCGTGAAGGAGCCGTGGGAGGCGCCGACCCAGCGGGCAAGGCTGGTCGGCAACTCATAGCTGGCCGACACGGTCCGGAGCCTGGCAAAGCCGGAGTTGAAGAGACCGGCGGCATCGCCCGCGCCGCCGTACCCCGATTGGAGCAAGGAGTAGTAGCCGGTAAGAATCGGATCGTCACCGGTGAGGATCGACTTGGAGTTGAGGAAGAACAAGTGTCCAAAGCCGACATCGCCGACGTCGGTGGTGCTGCCACCGAGATAGTCAACCAACGCCAGCAGCCGAAGCCGCTTGCTGATGGTCAGGGTGGCGCTGCCGCTGCCGCTCCAGGATGGCGTGGGGTTGCCGCGATAGATCCGGGGCGCATCCGCACACGGGACGACGGAGCCGTTACCCGAACCCAAGTCGGTGCCACCCTCGCACATGATGTTGGTGGCCGTAGGCACTTGCTTCGCCACTTTGACGACGGTAGCGCTCACCACCTTCTTCAAGAAGAACGAGGCCGGAGCGTAGCCCTGGACATTGTACTGGGAGGCAAAGGTGACGATCGCCGGGGGCACGCCCCCCATGTCGGTAATCTTGGAGTCGTTCTTGGCAATCGTGAACCGGAGATCCAGGCCGAGGTTCTTGGAAGCAACTGGATTGACATCAACCGCCAACTCGACGCCCTTGTTTCTCGTCTGGCCGATGTTCACGAACGAAAAGCCCGGGAAACCTCCCGACGGCTTGAGCGGGATGTTCAAGATGGCATCGTTGATCTTCTTGTCGTAGTACGTGAACTCGATGGCCACCCGCTGCTTGAACAGCCCCGCATCGAAGCCGATTTCGAACTCCTGCCCCACTTCGGGCTTGAGGTCGGAATTGCCGAAGTTCTGGGGGGTTACCACCCCGTTTCCAAGATTGCCGACCTTGGCCTGGTAGGTCCGGATCGCCGAGAAGACGTCTGGCTGCTGACCGGCCCGGCCCCAGGCGCTCCGAAACTTGAGCTGCGGGATCCAACTCTTGTTGGCCAGGAACGGCTCTTCGGAGAGCACCCAGGACACGCTGAACTTGGGATAGTAGACCGCCTTGAAGCTCTTGCCGAAGGCGCTGTTGCCGTCGCCCCGAAGCGCCGCGGTGAAGAACCTCCGGTTCTTCCAGTTGAGCTGCTCCTGGACGTACACGCCGAACGTCTTGTTCTCAAGAAACGATTCGGAGGCCGAGCGCTGGGCGGCCCCGTTGATGTTGCCGGGACCCGGAATCGCGAAGATCAAGCCCTCGCCGTACAGCGACGCCAATTGCTTATAGTAGTACTGGGTTCCGACCGATGAGGTGGTCGTCAGTCCGGCGGTCGGTTGCCAGGTCGCCGAGGCACCGTAGTCGATGGTCAGGTAGGTCGTTCGGCTTTCGCCTTGGGTCTTCTGGCCGTTGCTGGCACTGAAGAACGGGCGGCGGTTCGGGTCCGCGTGCCGCTCGACCAGGTTGTCGGAGTTGTTGTTGACGAAGTCCGGCCCGACCGTTAGGTGCTGCTGGAGCCAGGAAAAGGGCTGATGAGTGAACTTCGCGCTGAAGTTGGTCCGATCGATATAGTCGTACGCGTTGGTCTCCGCGTAGTCCTCAGGCCGGTAGAAGGTGAAGCCGCGGCCGGGGCCGTTAAAGCCCGTGGTCGTCGGATTTTCCTGGGTGGGGCGACAGGCGTTGTTGACGCAAGACCAGACGATGGAGGTGGTGATCGGCTGGAATGCCTGGGCGCTGTGGAGCGCCGAGCGGAGCGTGCCGAGGCTCAGGTCAATCTTGAACTTATCGTTCGTCGAACGGTAGCTGAGATTCGCGCGGGCATTGTATTTGTTCTGCGAGTTGTAGCTGACATACCCTTCCTCGCGATTAAAATCCGCGGCGAAAAAATAAGTCATTCGATCCCCGCCACCACTGACACTGCCTCCCAGGCTCACCGGACGGCCGGTCGAGAAGATCGCGGGATCGCCTTTTGACAGCCGGAACTTTTGGACGTTGAATTCCTTGACGCTTCCGTCGTGATCCATGTAATAGGTCGACGGGTAACGGCCCTCGGGATCTTGCAACCAGGTGGCCCCAGTGCCCGCGTGGGTTTCGAACACCGGCCGCCCGGCCCGGCCCCGCTTGGTGATGACCTGGATGACCCCATTGGAGGCCTCGGTGCCGTAGATCGTGGCGGCCGAGGGCCCTTTGAGCACCTCGATGGACTCAATCTCCTCGGGGTTCAAGTCGTTGATGCGGGAGGGCGTCTCGCCGCTGAAGTTCTGAAATCCTTGGGTCGCGACCGCCGCTTCGTTGTAGACCCGGACGCCGTCGATGTACAGGAGCGGCTCATTCGAAAGGCTCAGGCTTCCGGTACCGCGAATCCGGGTAATCCCCCCGGAGCCGACCGACCCAGCGGCCCGGACGACCCGGACACCGGGCACGTTGACGGACAACATATCCTGGAGCTTGGTGGGTGGCGCGATGACGACGGTATGGGCGACGTCGACTTTACCGATCGTGTTCCCGAGGCTCCGCGCCGTTGCTTCACCCACGGTGCCGGTGACGACGAGTTCGTCGAGCTTGACCGCCAACTCGGTGAGTTCGATCCGAACCGGAGCGCCGCCGACCGGCACTGGTTGGGTCCGCGGCTGGAAACCGACCCGCTGCACGGTGATCTGGGCGGTCGACCCAGTCAGGCCGGCGAGGGTGAACTGGCCTCGGGCATTGGTGACCGTCCGGGCAGCGGTGCCCTCAACCCGGACCACCGCGTCGACGAGCAGCCGCCCCGACCTCGCCTCGACCACGGTTCCGGTAATCGTTCCGGCTTGACCCCAGGCTGAGGACGGCGCGAACCCACTTAGCAGGAAGAACGCGAATGCGGTCCGGACAAACCCGGTCCCACATCGGCTTAGCCTAGTCCTTAACTGTAACTGTCCGAGCATTAAGCGGCCTCCGGGAGGATTGGTTGCTGATGGCCGCGACGAGCATCGGCCGGAAGGGTTTCTTTAGACACTACGATCTTACTATTGTATCCAAAAAGGCGCAACCGGCAAAGGCCGATCCCGGGAAGGTGATTCGGAAGGAGTCTTACTGGAAAAATCGGCGAGGGGCCGCCCTGAACGCCGCCGGCCGTCAATTGGCAGTAGAATTTAAGGCAACCCCGACTCGGGCTCGTCCCTCGAAACCATGGCACCGAGCGTCCGCCAGTACGTCTCGGTCGACGCCCCGTCGTCGCCCTGACCCCCGTGCAACTACTTGATGGCACCGGAGCGGCGCCCCGCGCCGATCAGACCATCCTGCTTGATCATGGCAAGATCAGCTTCGTTGGGCCCGCCGGCCGCGCCGCCATTCCCGCCGGCGCCCGGGTCATGGATTTCACCGGCCACACCGTGATCCCGGGTCTGGTCGGGCTCCACAACCACACGTTCTACTACACCCTCGCGCCCCGGGCCGTGCAGTCAAACTTCACCGCGTCCCGACTCTACCTTGGGGCGGGCGTCACCACGATTCGGACCACCGGCAGCGCCTCGCCCTACGCGGAACTCAACCTCAAAGCCAACATCGAACGGGGGGAGATCCCGGGCCCCCGGCTGTTCGTCACCGGACCGTACCTGATCAGCCCCGGGCCCGACGTGCGACTCGACCTCCTCGGCATGCACGAGCTGGCGGGTCCTCAGCAGGCCCGCAAGGTCGTCGACTACTGGGCCGCCCGGCACGTCGCCATGACCTCGACGGCATCCGTTAGCCAACGGGCCCCTGGCCACGACCAACATCGGCTACTGCCACCACACCCGATAGAGCGCCTTGAATCGACCGGGCGAGCCCCCATAGGAGCCGCACACCCTAGGGAAGCTCTGCACTGGCCAGCCTAACGACCGAGCGGTGTGCGGTGGTGGGCGGATGCCGCCAAACGAGGCCGCCACGCCGGCGCCCGGCAT
>JAYTTT010000465.1:0-3810 GCA_043744895.1 Gemmatimonadota bacterium
CCAGATTGCCGTGGACGCCGAGATGATGGAAGTGGACGGCACCCCGAACAAGGGGAAGGTCGGTGCCAACGCGATCTTGGCGGTGTCGCTCGCCGTGGCGCGCGCGGCCGCCGAGGAGACCGGGCTCCCGCTCTATCGCTATCTCGGTGGGCCGATGGCGCGGATCCTTCCGGTCCCGATGATGAACATCTTGAACGGCGGGGCCCACGCGAGCAACAACGTGGACGCCCAAGAGTTCATGGTCTCCCCGATCGGCGCCGACAATTTCGCCGAAGGTTTGCGAATGGGCATCGAGGTGTTCCACTCCCTCAAGAAGGTCCTCACCAAAATGGGCCTCTCGACCGCGGTTGGCGACGAGGGCGGGTTTGCCCCGATGCTCCCGTCGAACGAGGCGGCCCTCGACGTCGTCATGCAGGCGATTCAGGGCGCCGGCTATGAGCCGGGAAAGGACCTCGCGATCTGTCTCGACGTGGCCGCGTCGGAGTTGTTCGATAAGGAGAAGAAGGAATACGTCTTCAAGAAGGGCGACAAGAGCCGCCGGACCGCCGCGCAGATGGTCGAGCTGTACCAGGGGTGGGTCGATCGCTATCCGATCGTGTCGATCGAGGACGGGCTGGCCGAGGATGATTGGCACGGCTGGGGCCTCCTGACCGAAGCCTTGGGCGAGCGGACCCAGTTGGTCGGCGACGATCTCTTTGTCACCAACGTCGACCGCCTCGGCCGGGGCATCGAGGAGGGCGTCGGGAATGCCGTTCTGGTCAAGCTCAACCAGATTGGAACCCTGACCGAGACCCTCCAGTGCATCGAGTTGGCCAAGAGCAGCTCGTACGGGGTCATCATTTCGCACCGCTCGGGCGAAACCGAAGACACCTTCATCGCTGACTTAGCCGTGGCCACGGGAGCCGGACAGATCAAGACCGGCAGCGCCAGCCGGACCGATCGGGTCGCCAAGTACAATCAGTTGCTCCGGATTGCCGAAGAATTGGGCGAATTGGCTCACTATCCGGGGCGGGATCTCTACTCGTTGTGAACTCGCGGTGGTTGGTCGCGGCGATCCTGGTAGCGGCGTTGATCTTTGCGCTGCAGGGCGGGGAATACAGCACCCTGGCCTGGCTCAAACTCCGGCGGGAAGAACGGGCCGAGGCGGGGCGGGTCCAGGAACTGAGGCGGACGGTGGACTCGCTCATGGAGTATGCGAAGAAGGTGGAGAACGATCCGGAGACCCAGGAGCGGATCGCGCGGGAGCAGCACGGCATGCTCAAGCCCGGGGAGCATGCCTTCCGGTTCACGGAGTCGAAGGACCGGCAACCTTGACCGGGATACGGCGGCGGCGGTAGGATTGGCGCCCTTGGCAGGGTAGCTCAGGTGGTTAGAGCACGGCACTCATAATGCCGGGGTCGGGGGTTCGAGTCCCCCCCCTGCTATTGGCTCGGCACTCGGCACTCGGCACTCGGCACATCGCGAGAGCGCTGTAGCCCGCCAGGTCACCGCCGGATTGGTGGACGCGACCAGCTCGGTGATCAGGGCCATCGTGACAAGTTCCCTCCAAACGAATACTGCAGGCACCTGTTGCCTCCCGAGCAGGCGATCACCAGGCCTACCAGTGCCCCCAACAGCCCAATGCCAACGATCGCTCCCATGGTCTTGACGACGGAGAACCTGGGTAGCTCGACGTGTTTGATGTTCGTCAGCGGAATCGACGGAGCGGTTTCCATGGCGCCCACGCCACTCAGCGTGTCGCCCCGGATGATGGGCCGTTCGAGCGTGACCTTGCCGCCATCACGCAGCGCCACTCGAATGGTCGCCGGGTGGCTCGCGAGGACCATCGGGAGGGGCTCGACTTGAGTGTGCCACGACGTGCAGGCGGGCAGATAGCAGACTAGCAGCAGGAGCGCCGTCCATCGGTGTGGTGATCGTCCCCGGTTCAAACCTGGAAGGACGGGGTGGGAGATTCGCGAACCATGTGACATGGGCACCGCCAGGAAACGAGGAACCCCAACCGGACGACTCAGGCACAGTCGCTTGACGGGGTCAAGCCAGCGTCAAGCGGCAGCAATAGCCGATCCGAATTGACCGCTTCGTGGGGTACTGGTGAGGAAGGTGTGGGGCTTTGTTCAGGACCGTCCGGCGACCCGAGTGCCGAGTGCCGAGTGCCGAGCGCCGAGTGCCGAGCGCCTAGGTCGTCCCGTTCAGTGACTGGAGCAGACTGTAAAGCAGCACGCCACTGACGATCGCGATGCCCGCCAGCAGCGATTTGCCGATTTGGCGATACCGGGTCGACACCTCGGTGATGTCCCGGACCGGAATGGCCAGCCGCTGAATGGCCGTTTCGCTCGGGTGGCCGGTCAGCGTATCCGCCACGATCTTGGGCCGGTACACCACCATGTTGGGCTCGTACGCCGTCTTGACCCGGATCACATCCTGGGGCTTGGTGGCCAACAGCTCCCGGGTCCCGACCGACTGTGGGTGCCACGCGACGCAGCCGGTGGCGGGAGTCACGAGGCCGGCGGCCAGAATGCCTAACGCCAATTGTCGTCGCATCGGTTACCTGGGGGTGGAAGAGGGCAGCCGGAGCCGGTCGGCCCGGATCGCCGCCTCCTCCTGGAAAATTACCTCATAGGGCGACCGCTCGGCCATGGTCCGCCACCAGGGCGTCGCCTCGTCGGGCCGGCCCAACTCGGCCAGGAGTTCGGCCCGCAGAAAGCGGTGGTAGGTGCCGGCATAAAACGGCGACCCGACCGCCAACTGGAACCAGACGTCGGTCCGGAGCCGTTCCAGCGCGGCGAGGGCATCGGCCGGGCGGCCCAGTAGTCGGTACGACTCAGCGTCCAGCGTCCGAGCCAGTTGCTCAGTCAGGACTTCGGCTCCGTGCGGCACTGACAGCTCCGAGAGCTCGGCCCCCCGACGCTGCAGTTCGGCCAGATCGCCCCGGCGGGCGGCCAGCAAGCCCAGGAGATAAATCCGGAAATGGCCGTGGAGGCCGTCGTGGAACACCAACGGCACGGCCACGCTGGGCCGGGCGGTAGTGGGATCCCAGGCTTCGAGTTCCGCGGTGACGGCTGCGCACTCTTCCGCGTCGATCCGGCTGAAGGGTAAGGCCGCGAACAGGCCCCTGGCCTCGAGCGACCAGGCCGGTTCATGGCGGGCCGCGGCCCGAAGCCGCTCGACCGCCTCGGCCGTCTCGCCCAGCGCCAGCTGCAGGTGGGCCATCACGATGTCGCCTAACGCCGAGAACTCGGCTGACCGGGCCGACGGCAGGACGGCCAGGCCGAGCTGCTTGGCGCCCGGCAGGTCACGGGCATAGAGGGTCACGTCGGCAAAGGCCCGAGCGGTCACCAGGCCGGAGGCCCGGCTCAGTTCCTCGGTAACGGCCGCCCGTGCGTCGCTATCGCCGCCGGCAAAGGCGGCCAGGACCCGAAGGCCGATCGCCTGATCGGCGGAAGGACTCTGCCGGAGGGCCCGATCGATCAAGGCGGCCAGGTCATCGGCTCGGCCCTCGAACGCGGCGAGCCGGGCCAGCTGGGTCAGGGCCCCGAAATGCCCTTCGTCGATGGCCAGCGCTCGCTCAAAGGGCTCCCGGGCCTCGGTGATCGACCGGCCCCGGTACGGGTTGGTATGGAACCAGAGATCGCCGAGCAGAAACCACGGCTCCACCTGTTCCGGAAAAGCCACGGTCAAGGCGGCGTAGCGGCGTTCGGCGTCGCCGGTTTGGCCATGGAGCCAGGCGTGCTGGGCTTCGAGCAGGAGCCGGTCGTGGTCCGACAGCCGCTCCCGGTGACGATACGCCTCGGTCGAGGCCTGCCGGGCCGG
>JAYTTT010000466.1:0-15051 GCA_043744895.1 Gemmatimonadota bacterium
GGTCAAACCGCCGTTGGCGGTCGGCGTCACTGATGGTGATCTCCCGGTCACCCTTCACTGCAAACGACTGGGTCCCGAGTTCCTTCCCGTTGACGACCAAGGTGGCTTTGAAATCGCCGGGCAAGACCCAGGGCCCTCGGGTACCTCGATCGGCGCCGCCCCTGCCGCCACCACCGAAAAAGCCTCCCAGTGGCGGTGCCGCTCCCTTGGGCGCTGGAATCGGCTCGATCCGATAGTCCCAGCGCACCGAGTTCACCCCGGCCGACAGCCCCTCCTTGACGTCATCACCCTTCAACTCGCGAACCAGATTGCCGGCGCCGTCCTTGATGACGACGCGGAGACTGTCGGCCTTGGACTTGAGCCAATAGGTGATCGGTGCGCTGAGCGGCGGATTGGGGCCGAGGTACTGCATGTCACCCTGGCTCGAGTAATATCGGAAACCCTGCGAGGTCTGCTGGTAGGCCGGTGCCATGGTGTAGACATGCGCTTCGGCCATTTGGGCCTTGCCTGCCTCCTGGAACGGCGTCAGGTCGTCGAGAATCCAAATGCCCCGGCCATGGGTCGCGAGCAACATCGCGTTCTCGCGGGGGTGGAGGGTGATCTCGTAGACCGGCACGGTGGGCAGGTTGCCTCGGACCCGAGTCCAGGTCTTCCCGCGATCAAGGGTCAGGTATAACCCGGTTTCGGTGCCGAGATAGAGGACATCGGCGTTCTTCTGATCCTCGGTAATCGTCCGGGCCACTTCCCCCCGCGGAAGGTTGCCGACCATCGACTTCCACGAGGCGCCGTAGTCCTGGCTCGCGTAGAGGTAGCTGCCATAGTCACCGGATCGGTGGGAATCGAAGGTGACATACACCGTGCCTTCGGCAAACCGCGACGGCTCGACCCGGGAGACGTAGGCCCACTTCGGCGCGTTCGGGATCTTGGCCGTCAGATTGGTCCAGGTGGCACCGCCGTCGCGAGTCAGATTGACCTGTCCATCGTCGGAGCCGGTGTAGACGAGCCCAGATTTGAGCCGCGATTCCGCGACGCTGAACAGCGTTCCGTACTGATCGACACCGTCGTTCTTGGCGATCTTGACGTCCTTGAGCTTGGCGCCCATCAACTCGAGAGTATCCCGGTCGACGGCCGTGGTGAGGTCGCCGCTGATGACCTTCCACGATTGGCCCCGATCGGTCGAGCGAAACAGCTTGTTGCCCCCGATGTAAATCGTGGCCGGATCGTGGGACGAGATGATGAACGGGGTATCCCAATTCCACCGGTAGGGCTTCTCGGGAGACGGGGCCTCGGGGCGGATTCCCTTTTGCTCGCCCGTCACCTTGTCCATCCGGGAGAAAAATCCTTCCTGCGACGAGGTATAGATGATCCGAGCATTGGTCGGATCGATCAGATTGACGAACCCATCGCCCCCGGGAATCGTCCACCAGTCGGCATCAGTGATACCCTCGGTGTGCCGGACCTGGCTCGGTCCGCACCACGATTGATTGTCCTGGAGGCCGCCGCAGACGTTGTACGGAGTCTGCATGTCGTAGCCGACGTGGTAGAACTGAGCCACCGGCAGATGGGGGAACCATTGCCAGGTCTTGCCCTTGTCCCGAGTCGTTGACACCCCGCCGTCGTTGCCGATCAGCATATGGTTCGAGTTGTTCGGATCGATCCACATCGCGTGATGGTCAACGTGAATCCGCTCGGCGCCGTCGAACCGAAAGGTCTTACCGCCGTCGTCCGAAACACCGAGCGGCGTTTCGGGCAGGTAGACCCGGAGATCGTTCTTGGGATCGACCCGGATGATCCCGAAATACATCGGCCGGCCGTTATGCGACCCCATCTTTCGCCAGGTACTGCCGGCATCATCGGTCCGGTACACCCCGCCCTGCTTCTCGTGCTCGACCCGGGCGTACACGATGTTCGGATCGCTTCGGTAGATATCGAGTCCCACCCGCCCCATCGACCCGTCGGGAAGGCCCCGGGTCAGTTTGGTCCAGGTCCGCCCGGCATCGGTGGTTTTCCAGATCCCACTGTTGGGCCCGCCGCCGTTGAAGCCGAAGCTGGCCCGCCGGCGCTGGTAGGTGGCCGCGTAGAGCACCTTGTTGTTGCTCGGGTCCATGATCAGGTCGGTTCCGCCGGCATCGGGCCCGGCGTCGAGCACCCGGCTCCAGGTCATCCCGCCGTCGGTCGTCTTATATACGCCGCGCTCGCCGCCGGATCGCCACAGGTCGCCGAGGGCCGCGACGTAGACGACCTCGTGGTCTTGGGGATCGATCACGATTCTCGCCACCTGCCGAGTCTCGCGCAGCCCCATGTTCTTCCAGCTCTTGCCGCCGTCGGTCGACCGGTAGACCCCGTCGCCCCAGGAGCTGCTTTGCCGGTTGTTGTTCTCGCCGGTGCCGACCCAAACCAGATTCGGATCGTCGGGCGGAATCGAAACGTCGCCGATCGACACCGTTGAGGCCGAATCGAACACCGGGGCCAGGGTGGTCCCGCCGTTCACGGTTTTCCAGAGCCCGCCGGTCGCCGTGGCGATATAGAAGACATTGGGATCCCGTTCCAGCACGGCAAAATCATCGATCCGGCCGCTCGGCCCCGTGGGCCCGATGTTCCGGAATTTGAGTTTGTCGAAGGGACCACCCTTCCAGGTGGTATCGGGGGCCTGGGCCGCGACGGCCAGGGCGAGCAGCGCCGAGTGCAGGAACAAGGAGGCAACCTCGAGAGTTTGAGCCGAATAACCTAATTGATTGCAACCTTTTGGGCCCGGCCCCCGTCTGAACTCTTACTCCCAGTAACTGGTAGGAGCGCGCCATGGGTACCGACAGCTCGGTCATCAAAGGGACCCTCGACATGCTGGTCCGCGACGACTGCGTGATCTCTGGTACCGGCTGACGGCCTTGGTTCGCCCCGGCACCATGGAACGGGACATGAGGGACGAGTTTGCCTTTCATGTCGAGATGGAAACCCGGAAGCTCGAACGGGAGGGCTTGCCGCCCGCCGAGGCGGCGCGGACGGCCCGGATCCGGTTCGGCAACCGGACCACCAACCAGCAAGCGGCCCGGGAAAGTTGGGGAACCGGCCTGATCGAGGACTTCGGCGCCGATCTGCGGCACACCTTCCGCCAGTTCCGCCGCCGGCCGGCCTTCTCGGCGCTCGGGATCGCCACGTTGGCGCTGGGGCTTGGCGCCACCATTGCCCTCGGCAGCGTGGTCCGCTCGGTGCTGCTGCGACCGTTGCCGGTAATGGACGAAGCCGCCCTCCGGATCTTCTGGTCCGACTATAACTGGCGGGGCGTCGAGTTCGACTTCCTGGCGGAACGGAGCCGAGTCTTCCGGCTCGCGGCCTACTCAAGCGATGCGGCCTCGCTTCGTTCGGAAACCGGCAGCACCGTCATTCAAGCGGCCGTCGTCTCGGCCGGACTGTTCGATGTGGTCGGGGCCCGGCCGGCGTTGGGCCGGACCTTCGTCACTGGCGAGGACCGGCCGGGAGCCGAGCCGACGGTGGTGCTGAGTTACGGCGTGTGGCAGCGAGAGTTGGCCGGCGACCCCGGCATCATCGGGCGCCGGATCGTGCTCGACGGGAAGCCGACCACGGTGGTGGGGGTGATGCCGCGGGGGTTCTTTTTCCCGACGCCCGAGCACCGGATCTGGCGGCCGCTTGACCTCGATCCAGCGTCGAGCCAATACCAAGGCAACGGCTGGCTCGTCCTGGTGGGCCGAGTGGCCGGGGGCACCTCGGAAGCCTTGGTAGCCGCGGACGTCGCCGCGATGGCACGATCGTTAGGCGAGCGCTTCAAGTACCCCGCCGCGTGGGACAAGACCAAGAACGCCCACGTGACGCCGCTCCGCACCTATCTCGTCGGCAACCTCGGTCCTGGCCTGCTGCTGCTGCTTGGGGCGGGCCTGTTGATCCTGCTGATGGCCGGTGCCAACGTGGCCGCCTTGATCCTGGCTCGAACCACCGACCGGACTCACGAAATCAGCCTCCGAGCGGCGTTAGGCGCCGGCCGGACCCGGCTGGCGCGCCAGATCGTGACGGAATCGTTGACCCTGGCGGGCGTGGCGGGTCTGGTCGGGGCCGTGGTGGCCAAGCTCGGGTTCCAGGCGCTGGTCGCCAGCTTGCCACTGACCAACGGAATGGCCGAGACGGTGTCGCTCGACTGGACCGCGTTGGTCCTGGCGTTCGGGCTCGCCGCCGTCGTCGGGCTCGCGGTGTCCGTCGTACCAGTGCGGAGCCTGCTTCGGGGTGAACTCCAGGGCCTCGGCTCCGAACGCGGGGTTCGGGGCATCGGGCATCATACCGGGCGGGTGCATGGATTGCTGGTGGCCACCGAGGCCGGCGTCGCGGTGCTGTTGGTCGTGGGGGCGGGGCTGATGATTCGATCGGTTGAGCGCCTCTACGCCGTCGACCTTGGCTTTGACCCCCACGGCGTGGCGGCGGTCAGCCTCTTCGCCGGTGGCGACGACCTGACGCCGAGTGCCCGTTCGCGGTTCTTCAACGACATCGCCGGGCGGGCGGCGGCCGTCCCCGGGGTCGCCAGCGCTGCCCTGGTATCTCGGCTTCCGGTGCGCGATGACGGCTGGCAAGGGACGGTCACCATCGAGGACAACCCCGGCCTCCAGGGCGACGCGGGTCCGAACAGCATGTTCCGCCCGATCACGCCGGACTATTTCAAGACCCTGGGGATCTCGGTCACGCGCGGACGAGCCTTCTCCAGCGCCGATCGAGCCGGTAGTCCGCCGGTGACCGTCGTGAGTGAAGCGTTTGCCGCCACGGCGTGGCCCGGCGCGGATCCGATCGGCCGGCGCGTTAGGCACAGCTTCGGGCACGACACCCTGGTGACCGTGGTCGGGGTCGCCGAGGAGATCAAAATCAGGAGCATCACCGGAGCCAACCCATTGGTGATGTACGTGCCGATGGCGCAGCAATCCGAGCCCATCGATGGCGCCATCCTGGTGGCGAAAAGCACGGGCGACCTTCGGGCGGTGATCGCGCCAATTCGGCGCCTGGTGCAAGAGCTCGAGCCCAGGATTGCCATCGGCCAGGCCACCGACATGGAGACCGTCGTCGCGACGGCGCTGGCCGAGCCGTTGCGGCTGCGCTTCTTCCTGAGCCTCTTCGCGGCGTTGGCCATGGTACTGGGAATCGTCGGGGTCTATTCCGTCGTGTCGTATGCGGTAACCAGGCGGCGGAGCGAGTTCGGGGTCCGCATGGCGTTAGGCGCCGGCGGAGGCCAGGTCCTTCGGCAGGTTGTCGGCCGAGGGCTCTTGCCGGTGGCGGCGGGAACCGGGCTCGGATTGGTGGCGGCTGTCGGCCTGGGCCGGGCGGCCAGCGGCTTCCTTTATGGGATCTCGCCGGCCGACCCGGTGAGTCTCTGCGTTGCCGGGGCCGCCTTGCTTGGCGCGGGGGTGGCGGCGTCAGTCATCCCGGCCTGGCGGGCGACCCAGGTCAGTCCGGTCGAGTCGCTTCGGGCGGAGTAGGCGGCCCGGGCCGCTATCTGACAAGGCGCGGGCCGCGCTCCAACGTTGATGGCGCGGACATCACCCGAACCAACGCCATTCGGCTGGTGATGAAGGCGGGCGCCGTGGTGAAGTTGGTCCGGGAGTAGTCCCAGCGTGACAACAGCGACGCTGGACGGAGCGTCAGGCTCGCGCCACATTTCGGGTGGTTGCCTCCGTTTGACCCTTCCAAGGACGGCCCCGGCATGCTTCCAGCCCTCGATCTCCAGGACGCGATCCTGACCGCGTGGGGAACCAACAGCCGGGTCACGGCCTATCTCATCGAACAGATGCCAGCGGCCCTCTGGTCCGCGACGGTTCCCCAGATCCCGAGCCGCCCCATCAGGGCAATCGGGGCCCACCTCCACAACTCGCGGTGTAGTTGGATCAAGACACTCGGCCGCAACTCCTCGCCGCTCTCGCCCGAAGTGGCCGCGGCATCGCCGCCCTGCTTCAGTTGGGCTGCAGCCAAGGTGGTCGGATCCCGCCTTCGAAGGCCTACGTGTGGCGCAACCTGCCCCTCGACGTCGGCCATGTTCTGACCTATTTCTCTGCCCATGAGGCGCATCATCGGGGGCAGATCGTGATGGTGGCGCGGCAATTGGATTGTCGGCTTTCGATCGCGGTGACGGGCGGGCTCTGGGAATGGCGGGCCCGCGGGCGGGAGGCCAAGGCATGAGCGTCGTCCGCCGATGACTGCCAAACCTTCGCCGACGGCCCAGTCGGACGACCCCGCGCTCCGGGCTCTCCTCCAGGCAATCGCGGCGCGCGACCGGCCGGCGACGTCCCGCCTGCTGGCAATGTCTCCGCGACTCGCCCGGCTGGCGATCACGGTGGGGGCAACTCGGCACGCGGCAAGCGAGCACTATTTGGCGGAGATCGCCCACCATGGGGCGGACACCCGCCGAAAGAATGGAAGCGGCTCCACGCCGCTCCATCTGGCGATTCAGAGCACGGGGCGCGGTAGCTCCGGCTCCCAGGCGGCCCGGGCGGAACAGGCGGAAATCATCCGTCTGCTTCTCGGCCGCGGCGCTCGCCCTTCGGACCAGAACCTTGCCGGCCGGTCCGTCGAGGATTGCGTCAAGGCCGGCTGGATTCGCACCCTGCTCCAAGAGGCTTAGCCATGATCGACCTGGAGCTCGATACGCTGGCTGACGCCGAGGCATTGCTCGCCCGGTTGCGGCAGCTTTGGGCGGGGCCTGGAGGCGCCGTCATGCGCAATCCTGAGGCGTGGATCGTCGAGACGGTCGAGACGAGATCGGGGTGACCGAATCGACCCAATCCGCTGGCGCGGACGAACTCGACGTCGATTCACGAGCCTAACGTTCTGACCGGTCCAATCGGCCGGCCAGCAGCTTCAGCAACAGTCGCTGAACCCGGCCATCGAGCCGGATCCGCCCCGCGGAGTTGTCCCGCCATTCGGGCTCTTCGGACCCGCACCCTTCCTCGGACGGCTCGGTACCGGCCAGGAAGAACTCGCGAGTACCGCACTCCGAATCCCAATCGGTGTTCCCGCCGCTCACGTGGGCCACCGCGACGCCATCGGGCATTGGGAAGGACTCCCACTGGTCTTCGGGCGTGGCCTGGTCGAGGAACCGGGCCACGATCGGGAGGGCGGCTCCGGCACCGGTCATCCGGAGGCTCCGCCCGTCGTCGAACCCGACCCACACTCCAACGACCAGCGACGACGAATAGGCCACGAACCACGCGTCTCGCCAATCGTTCGAGGTCCCGGTCTTCCCGGCAATGCCGCCGAACCGGCCGTCTTCTCCGAGCGCCCGCCCGGTCCCTCGCGTCACCACGCCTTCGAGCGCCGAGGTCACCAAGTAGGCCGCCGCCGGATCGACCACCCGGGTGACCACGGGTTCGGCGGCCTCGGCGACATCGCCTAACGCCCGGCGGCCGAGGACGACGCGGGAACGGGCCAGATCACCACCGGTGGCAAAGACACCGTACGCCCGTACCAGTTCGAGCAGCGTCACCTCCGAACTCCCGAGCGCCAGACTCGGCACCGGCTCGAGCGGACTGGTGATGCCGAGCTTCCGGGCCGTCTCGACGATCCGCTTGGGACCCACCGCGAGCCCGATCCGGACGAACGGCACGTTGAGCGACTGCTCCATCGCCTGGCGGAAGGTGACCTGGCCCCGGAACTCGTGGTCGTAGTTGCTCGGTTCCCACCGGCCCGCCGGCGTCTTGAGGCTGAGCGGCTCGTCCTGGACCACCGAGGCCAACGTAAACGCGGGATCGTGGTCACCGTCCCGCTCCAAGGCCGCGAGCGCGACAACCGGCTTGAAGGCGCTGCCGGGCTGGCGGCGCGCGTCCGCGGCCCGGTTGAACTGCGAAACGCCGTAGTCCCGGCCGCCGACCATGGCGAGGACGTCGCCGGTCCGCGGATCGATCGCAACCAGCGCGGCCTCAATACCCCGGTCGCCCAGCCGGGCCAGCCCGTCGCGAACCGCGGCTTCGGCGGCCCGCTGGAGGGTCGCGTCGAGGGTGGTGTAGACGGCCGCCCCTCGGGACGGGAGGCCGCCGGGCAGAGCCGCGATCACGACGTCGCGAAAATGGCGGCTGTCGAGCCGGGGCGCCCCATAGATGCGGGTCGACACTCGAACCCGGCTCGCCTGCTCGGCCGCCGACCGAGCGATTCGGGACTGAGCCGCCATCAGCTGGAGCACCAGGTTCCGGCGCCGCCGGGCGGTCCAGGGATGACGGATCGGCGAGTACCGGTTCGGGGCGCTGATCATCCCGGCCAACAACGCCGATTCGGCGATCCCGATCTTCCGGGCGTCCTTGCCGAAGTAGTATCGCGCCGCCGCGCCGACCCCGTGAATCGCCTGGTTTCCGTCTTGGCCGAGGTAGATCTCGTTGAGGTAGGCCTCGAGGATCGTGCCCTTGTCGTACTGCTCCTCGAGGACCGAGGCGAAGGCAGCCTCGCGGATTTTCCGGAGCGGGGTTCGGTCGGCGGAAAGGAACAGATTCTTGGCGAGCTGCTGGGTCAGGGTACTGCCGCCTTGGCTGACTTGGCCGGCCTTTACATTGGCGAGCAGCGCCCCGCCGATCCGGCGGAAGTCGAGTCCGCTGTGCTGATAGAACCGTTGATCCTCGACCGCGAGGACCGCCTGAATCAGGTGATCGGGCACCTCCTCGATCCGCACCGGGATCCGTTGCTCGGCCAGGCGATCGTCGGTAACCCCGATGGCAACCGGCACCCGGCGGCGACCCTCCGCGCCCCACGGCTCGGAGCGGGTGAACAGGGTCGTGGGAAGCCGGGCCTCGGGACCATCCAGTGTGGCCCGGAAAGCCGCATCGGCCCCAATGCCGAGCACCCCGGCGGCGAACGCACCGACGGCGATCTGGCGGAGGCGGTGGAGGGGGAACCGGGCCCGGAGGAGCGAAAAGGCGGTCATATGGGTATTTCACTTGGACGCGTGGGAGGGCCAAAGGGTTTCAGCGTGGAACGGACTGGGCACTCGGCACTCGGCGCTCGGCACTCGGCTGAGGGGTGGTTATTGTGGGGGCTGGGTGGTGCGTTGTTTCCCTCACGTCGGAGGTGTCTTGTGTCTCGCTCCCCTACCCGTCGGCAGGTCATTGGGATCGTCGCGTTAACAGCCTTGGCGGGTCACACCGCTGAGGCGCAGCAGCCCCACATGCAGGCGGCGAAGGCCAGCTTGGAGGAGGCGCTGCGCCACCTCGAGCAGGCAACCGCCGACAAGGGGGGCCACCGGATCGCGGCGATCAAGGCGACGAAGAGTGCGATCGAACACGTGGAGAAGGGGATCCGGTTCGATCGGCGCAACTAGGCCTTAATTCGGGAGCCGGGTAATGCCGCGCTCCCGTTTTTGTTTGGCCACCATCTTCGCGACGTCGTCGAGGAGACGTTTGGCGTCATAGACGATGCCGTCCTTGATGGTGTATTTGATGCCCCCGACGCGCTCGACCTTGCCGGTCTTGTCGTTGAGCCGGACGAAACCGGAGCCGTAGAGAACCTTGAGGTTGGCGATCGGGTTTTCGGGCACCACGACCAGATCCGCCAGCATGCCGGGGCGGATCACGCCGAAATCCGGGGCCTTGCCCGAGGGACGGGTCAAGGTCTCGGCCGCGTGCATCGTCGCGCCCCGAATGACTTCGAGCGGATGGAAGCCGGCCTCTTGGAGGAGTTCCATTTCCTGAATGGTCGAGAAGCCATAGGTGTTGTAGATGAAGCCGGCATCCGAACTCACCGTCACCCGCCCGCCCATGTTCTTGTAGTCGTTCAACAACTCGAACCAGATCCGGTAGAAGTTCCGCCACGCCACCTCGTCCCAGGTGGTCCAGTTGTAGAAGTAGGCGCCGTGGTTGACCCGGTTCGGGGTGTAGAAATCCCACAGCGACGGCAGGGTATAGGTCTCGTGCCAGTCGGCGTTCCGCCGGGCCATCAGGTCGCGGCCCGAGAGATACGCGGTCATCGTCGGATCGAGCGTCACGTCATGAGCCTTCAGGGTGTTGAGGAGGGCCCACCATTTTTCGCTCTTCGGCTTCACCAGGCTCCATTGCCGGGCCACTTGGCCGAAGCGCCATTGCTCGTCGTTGTAGTTGTAACCATCGGGGTACGGTTGAACGTCGGCGTTCTCGTACATCGCCTCGAACAGGCCGTAGAAGTGGGTGACGGTGCCGAGGCCCAAGTTGGCGGCGTCGGCGGCGTTCATCTGATTAACCCCGGTCTGCGCCAAGTGCGCGACGGTGCCAAGGCCATTCTTGGCGGCCTCGTCGGTGATGGCGCCGAAAATTTCCGGACGGTAGGAGGTCAACTTGAAGCCGTCGACCCCGCGCCGTTTCGCGTCCCGGACATAGACCCGGGCTTCATCGGCGGTCTGAAATGCCGAAAAGAAATCCCAGACGCCCTTGGGAACCTCATAGACCCACATCCGGGGCGCGGTGATTTCGTTCTTGGCGCTTCGGGCCTTCTCGCTCAGTTGCCAGTCATCGGGGCCGAACGGCACGCCCCGGCCGCTGGTAATGCCGTGGGCCATCCACAACTTGTACGCGTACTCGGCCTCGGGGGCTTTGGTGCCGTCCTCGATGTGAAGGTGGAGATCTACGAAACCGGGCAACACGTACATCCCGCCCACGTCGATTTCCTTGGCGGCGCCCTGCGGCCGCTTCTTGGGATCGATCGGGACGTTCGGGAAGCCGACGTCGACGATCTGGGCGATCCGGTTGTTCTCGATCACGATGTCGACGGGGCCCCGGACCGGGCCGCCGGTGCCGTCGATCAAGTTTGCGCCGCGGAGGATCAGTTTTGCCCAGGGCCCCTCGCCCTCGGCGCGGGCAGGGGCGGGTTTCGCGGGCGGTTGGGCCGCGAGCGCAAGCAAGAGGAGAATCATTGAGGATGGCATGGCGTCCAAACTACGGCGCGGGAAGCCACTTGGGGAGGGCCTCGCGACGCCGTATTCTTCGTCCGACCCACTGGCCCTCACGCAGACGAAGGAGTCGCACCACATGGCACCGAAGACCATCCTGATTCTCGGCGGTACCGGATTCATCGGCCCGAACACGGTGAAGTACGCCGTGGAGCGCGGGCACCGGGTCACCATCCTCACCCGGGGCCGGAGTCAGACAAAGGTATCCGACGTCGAACACCTGATCGGCGACCGGGACAACGACCTGAGTGCCCTGGCCAAGCGGAAATGGGACGTGGTGCTCGACAACAACGCCCGCGACTATCGCTGGGTGGACCGGAGCACCAAGGCGCTCAAAGACTCGGTCGGGCACTATCTCTTCGTGTCGTCGATTTCGGCCTACAAGACCGAGACCATGGGCTATGGCTTCAAGGACAAGGTCTTGGCCAAGCCGATCATCGACGAAGACTCGGAACGATTTGCGCCACCGGCCACTTGGAAGGACGGCGACGTCGCGCCCTATGGATTGACCAAGGCGCTATCCGAGAACTTGTGTCACGCGGCATTCCCAGGCCGGACCACCATTGTGCGACCGGGATTGATCGTCGGCCCGACCGATCCGACCGATCGGTTTACCTACTGGCCGGTGCGAATCGATGAGGGCGGCGAGGTTCTGGCCCCGGGCAACCCCAATCATGCGGCCCAGGTCATCGACCACCGCGACCTGACCGAGTGGATCGTCCGGCTGGCCGAGAATGGGACGATGGGCAACTTCAATGCGACCGGTCCGACCGGCCGGATGTCGATCGCGGAAATGCTGTACGGGATTCGGGCCACCACCGCAACGCCGGTCAGCTTCACCTGGGTCTCGGAGGGTTTCCTCGAAGAGCAGAAGGTCTCGCCCTGGACCGACATCCCAGCGTGGTCGCCGGGTGAACCGTTGATGTACGTCAACGTCTCGAGAGCGGTCGCGGCGGGGCTCACGTTCCGGCCCTTGGCGGTCACGGCGCGCGACACGGTGGAGTGGGACAAGACCCGGCCGGCCGCCGAGCGAGAGAAACGGGCGGCGGGGATGAGCCGGGCGCGGGAGAAGGAACTGCTCGGCACGTGGCGCTCGGCACTCGGCACTCGGCGGGGTTAGCGGAGGAGGCGGAAGAGGCGGACATGGGGGGCGTCGTCGGGGTCGAGCCAGGTGCCCAGGATCTGATCGGGGCCGATCCAGGTCGGGGTGAACCCGAGGGGGAGTTCGACCGTGGTGAGCCAGGAGCCGTCTCGGTCGAAGATGGTCCAGCGGTTGGGGCGGGTCCGGTCATAGGGTTCGAGGTAGTCGCGGAACCAGAGATCGCCGTTGGCGCCGGGCACCACTCGGTCGTAGGCCGGCTTGGTGGTTGGAATCGGGGCCTTGGCGAGGAAACTCCGATAACGAGCCCGGGCATCCTCGTTAGGCAGCCCCCCCAAGTCGAGGTGGGCGGCGAGATCGGCGGGGGTCACTGGTTTTCCGGGGTGTGGGCGCGGCGGACCCGGCGAACCAGGCGGCCCGAGGCCCCGTACAGGTGACGTTGCCACCTTGGGTTACGACCTCGAGCACGGCCTCCGCGCCGGGAAACTGGCCCACCACAGCCGGCCGGCCGTCAGCACCGATGACCACGAGGTCGGCTGAGTCGCGAACCAGGCCCGACATCGAGGTGGTCGGCATCCCGGACCGTGCGGGGCTGACGAGGATTCGGCCGCCGGGAAGAACGCCGAGCAAGGCGTTGGCCACGATGCCGCGACCGAGGTCGATCAAACCGCTTCGGACCATCGCCCCGGTTGGCGCGAGAACGGTCAAGCGCCGGGTGGCGCGGTCGAACACCAAGACGGTGTCGCCGGCCGCCACGGCAAGAGACGCGATCCGTTCGAACTCGCCGGGCCCCGACCCTTTCCGCCCCACACTCAGGAGTCGTCGGCCTTCAAGGTCGAAGAACCGGATTTCGCTGGTCCCTTGATTGGCGACAACGATCCGGCCGTCGGCCAGCTTCTGGGCGGTCACGGCACCGCTGAACTCGTCGGCGGGATCGCCGCTGCCGCCGAGATCGAGCACCGGGATGGAGTCGACTCGAAACATTGGCGTCGGAAACCGGGGGGCGGTCGAGGTGACGAGGGAGATTCCGGAACTATCCCGAGTGACGGTGGTCGGACCCGCGGGCGATCGGGGAGTCCCACAGCCCCAGACCAGCGGCAGGAGTACGACCGCCAAGATCGGCAATATCATGCCGGATGGTACCCACGGTCTTGCGCCCGGCGCCACAGTGGCGGATTTAGGGCCCAATCCCGCCTCAAACCGGGGCCGGTCTGGCGCTGCCCGGAGGAACGGGGCATCTTTCAGGTTGGGCCTCCCTGACCGGCTCAGGCTTGTGCTGTTTCACCCTGGAACCGGACACCGATGCTGGCAATTCGCCGCCCGCAGGGTTGGCTCAGTCATCTCGCGCCGCTTGATGTTCTCACCTTGGTGTACGTGGTGAGTTCGTTCCTGATCCTGTCGGTTCAGGCGGCCGGGGCCCATGCCCTTGGGTTGTCCGGCGCCGTGCTCGGGTCGGTGGTCTTCGCCCACATCCTGCTCGTCCTCCTGGTGTTCTTGGCTGCGGAGGCTCGTCAGCAGCGCACCTGTACCCGACCCTGCCTGTTGGCGGAGTGGTATCCGTTGGTCGTCCTGTTGGCGGTGTATGGATCGTTGGACCTTATCAACGGACCCCGCGAGGCCGCGGCCTTTTCCTACGATGCCGTGGTGCAACGTTGGGAACTGGCGACCTTCGGCCGCCAGCTTGCCCATGACTGGAGCCGGTCTCGCACCGCGAGCGCCATGGCGTGGCCGCTCTCCCTGTCCTACCTCGCGTTCTTTCCGATGGTGATCTCGGCGCCGGCGGTGCTCTGGTGGCGGGGTCACTTCGAACGGGCTCGACAGACCATCTTCGGGATTTCGCTGGCCTTTTTCACCTGCTACCTCGTCTTCCTCCTCTTCCCGGTCGCCGGACCGAACTATCTCTGGGGTTGGCCGACCGTCGGTGGCCACGTTGAGTTCCCGGCTCGGATGGTGCGCGACCTGATCGACCGGGGCGACTCCTGGGGCTCGGCCTTTCCGTCCAGTCACGTCGCGGGTTCGATGGCGGCGGTGTTGCTCGCCTTTCGAAACTGGCGCCCGTTAGGCTGGACGTTGTTGCCGTTCGCCCTCGCCATCGTGGTCGGGGTCGTCTATTTCCAGGTCCATTACGCCGTCGATGCGGTGGCCGGCCTGAGCATCGCCGTCCTCGCCACGATGGCCTCGTCACGCCTCTGCCCGCTGGCTCGCACCGCTACATGACGCGGGTGTTCCGTCTTCTCGCGATTCTGGCGGGAGCGACGGTCCTGATTCTGTTGGTGCGACAGGTCGGACTCGACGCCCTCTGGTCGGGTTCCCGCGCAGTCGGCTGGCTGCTGATCCCGATTCTCCTGCTGCACGCGGTGGTCTACGGCCTCAATGCCGTTGCCTGGTGGATTACCCTCGCGCCCGAACCGGATTGTCCCCCGTTGTTGAGTTTGTTTCGGATTTCGGTCGTCGGCTTCGCGATCAACTTCATCACGCCGGTCGCGAACGCCGGGGGTGAGCCGTATCGGGTGGCGGCGCTCTCGGCCTGGCTGGGAACCCGGCGGGCGGCCGGCTCGGTCCTCCAGTACGCGTTGCTCCACGCCCTCAGTTCCCTCTTGATGTGGCTCACCGCCGTGGGCTTCGCGCTCGGGTTCGGACACGCATCCGGCCGGGTCCGGTTGGTCCTGGCCGGGGCCGCGGTGGTGATCGCGGCGGGGTTGGCCGTGGTTCTGACGGGGCATCGGCATGGTTTCGTCACCAAACTCGCGGCCGGGATCGCCCGGCTCCGCCTGGGACGGGTCTCGCGCTGGCTGACCGAGCGAGAGGCGGCCTTCGCGGCGGTTGATGCCCAGGTCACCTCCCTCCACCGGGAGCGGCCGGGCCGATTGGCCGCCGCGGTGGTGGTCGACTACGCCTCCCGGTGGGTCGCGGCCGGTGAACTGTTACTGGTGGCGCAGGGGTTGGGTATCGACGTCGGGGTGACGGCGGCCGTAATGATTTCCGGTCTGTCGGCGCTGGCGGTGAATCTGCTGTTCATGCTCCCCTGGGAACTCGGCTCCCGCGAGGGATCGCTCTATGTGCTGTT
>JAYTTT010000467.1:0-3797 GCA_043744895.1 Gemmatimonadota bacterium
ATCCTCCGGCGCAGCCCCCCCCGATACCAAAACGAACACCGCCTCGATCACCGCCGCCCCCGGCGGCGGCGCCCGCCCCACCGGCGCCACCCCGCCCGGCGCCCCCTTCCCCCCGCCCCCGCACCCCACCCCCACCCCCAACAAGACCCCAACCCACGCCCGCCCCCCGCCGAGCGCCGAGCACCGAGTGCCGAGTGCCGAGCCTATCTTCCCCCGATGAAGGATCGGCCCGCCCTCCCGGTGTACATCGCCCTCGTCGCCGCCCTCCTCCCCCGACCGGCCGTGGCCCAGACGTGGAACGACGCGCCGACCCGACGCCTCGTCGAGCGGGCCATCGCCGAGCGGGCGGTTGCCGCAGCCGATTCGACCTTGGTTTCGTACCGGGCGCGGGCTCATGGTGTGGTGGTATTTCTCGCCGAAATCGGGTTGATGGCCGGGATGCCGCCGAGGGTGCTCAAAGCGGACGAACTCGACGTGGAAGTGTATTGGGCAAGGCCGGACCGGAGCAAGCAGGTGATTCGGGCCTGGCGTGATTCGACCTTCTTTCCCGTCGACCTCATCTACCACCGCGACCATCTCGGCATCGTGTCAAACGACTTTGGGCCGACCATCCGGATCGGCGAGGGCGACGAAGTGGCCGATGTCGTGCACCCGCTCGCCCAGGGCGCCCCGGCCCGCTATGACTACCGGATCAAAGACACCGTCGCCATCGTCGGGCCGTCGGGCCGGATCGTCGTGGCGACCCTCGAGTTCCGGCCCAAGGATGTGCGACAGCCGCTGGCGGTCGGCACCATGGACCTCGATTTGGCCCGGGCGCAGGTGGTCCGCTCGAGCCTGTCATTCACTCCCGCGGCCTACCGGGATCCTGACCTCGAGGACATCGCGGTTCGCCTGGAACGGTCCCTCGTGGATGGCCGCCATTGGTTGCCGTATGCCCAGGAAATCGAGATCCGGCGGCGATCCGCGGTGGTCGATTTTCCGGTTCGGGGCATCATTCGGGGCCGGTGGCGGCTCGACGACCTGGTGGTGAACGACACCGCGTCGGTCGTAGTCTGGGCCGGCCCCGCCATCGGCGGCCTGACCCGACCCGGTGGTCCGGCCTGGACCACCCCGCGGATGGCACCGGTCGATTCAGCGGCCGGTGCCGGCTACCGGGAGATCTTGGGTAAGGTTCGAACGGCGGCCAGCCAAACCATAGGCCGCCGGCTGACCGGACTCCCGCCCTGGCGGCTCTCGGTGAGCCGCGTCAGCGACTTTCTCCGCGTTAATCGGGTAGAGGGACTTCGGATTGGCGCCGGGTTGGCGTGGCACAGCGAGGCTTTGGGCAGGCTGGCCCTGGCGGCCGGCGTGGCGACGGTTGACGGCCGGGTGACGGGCACGATCGAGATTGAGCGGTCGATCTTGGGGCGGCCGGTGCGGGTGATGGTGGAGCGGTTGGTCGCGGATGTTGCCGACGTTCCGGCGGTGAGCGGATTGGTCAATTCGCTGACGGCCCAGGAGGGCGGCCGGGACTGGGGCGACTACCTGCTTCGAGACCGGATCGGGCTCGAGACGATGTGGCAAGCGGGGCCGGGGGTCCGCGTGGCGGCCCTGATCGGACAGGATTGGGCTCGGTCGCTTGAGACCGTGGCGCGGCCCGCCCGGGGGAGCTATCGGCCCAATCCGGCCCTGGGGGGTTCGGCGTACAGCTTCGGCCGATTGGCCCTGACGGCGAGCCGACAGGCCGCGGATGGAACCGGGTTTGCCATCGAAAGCCGGGTCGAGCTGGGGACGGGGTCGGGCGGCTGGGGACGCCTGGCAGGGTCGGGTCGCTGGGCGGCCCGCGTCGGTGGCGGAACCCTCGATCTCAGGGCCTCGGCGGGCGTTGCCACCGCCCACCTGCCGCGGCGACGGTCCTTCGTCTTGGGGGGGACCGGGACCTTGCCGGGCGAGTCGTTCCGCCGGTTCGGTGGCCGGCGATCGGCCCTCGTCACGGCCGACTGGCTGCTTGGGGTGCCCGGCCCCTCGATTCCGCTCGGGCCGTTCGGGGCGACGGCCCCCCGGATGGTGGTCGGGCCGATGGTCGCCGTCGGCGTTGCCGGGGGGCCGATTGTCGGGGTTCCTTGGTCTGGGTCCGGCGGGCTCCGGCCGGTGGCCGGGGTGGCGCTCGAAGGGTTCGAGCGGATGCTCCGGCTCGAGGTCGGGCGGGGGCTTCGGGCCGGCACCGGGTGGTCGGTTTCGATCGACTTTACCCGTTCCTGGTGGTCTATCATCTAGCAGGGGTTGGGCTTACCCCTCTATTATTCACCGAGGTCCGACGTGAATGGCAATCTGATCTGGCGAGCTCCGTGACCCATTTCTCCGACGAATGGCTGGTGTCAGCCCTGGGGCCCCTGGTGACCCCGGAGGCCGTCGCCGATTTGCGGAAGCGGGCCGGCGAGGGCGGGTCGCTCTGGCAACAGTTGCTGGACCGTCGAGTGCTGGCCGACGATGCCGTGCTTCAAGCCGTCTCGACCCGGTTCCGGCTCCCGATCGCCGATCTCAATCAGGTCGATCGCCGGGTCATCGAACAAGTTCCCGAACAGCTGGCCCGCCGGTTCAGCGTGATTCCGCTCCGGGCCACCGACAGCTGGGTCGATATCGCCACGGCCAACCCGTTCGACATGGACGCCGAGAAAATGCTGGCGTTTGCGACCGGGCTCGAGGTCCGGTTGTCGCTCTGCTCGCCCACGAAAATTCGGGAAAAACTGGAAGAGGTCTACCGGCCCGATGATCTGGTCGCACGGCTGCTCGACGGCATCAAGGAAGAGCATGAGGTTACCCAACTCAAAGACGAGCCCGAGGACTTAGGCGGCGGTGTCGATCAGGCCCGGGCCCGGCCGATCGTCAAGCTGGTTGATACCCTGTTGGCCGACGGGATTACCAGCCGCGCCAGTGACGTTCACATCGAGCCCGGCGAGGGTGGGGTTGCCGTTCGGTATCGGATCGACGGTGTCTTGCGGGAAGTGATGAAGATTCCCCGGTCCGCCGGGATTCCGCTGATTTCCCGGATCAAGATCATGTCGGGCATGGACATCGCCGATCGGCTCCGGCCCCAGGACGGTCGCTGCCGGGTGGCGGTCAATGGCAACCCGACCGATCTCCGGGTTTCGACCTTGCCCGCATCGCTGGGCGAGAAGGTCGTCATCCGGATCCTCAACACCAAAGCCACGCTGCTCAGCGTCGACAATCTCGGGCTCGATCCGAACGAGCGGGCCACCTTCCAGAAACTGCTCGCCAGCAAAGAGGGGATTCTGCTGGTGACCGGGCCGACCGGATCGGGCAAGACCACCACGCTGTACGCCGCCCTGCGCACCGTTCAAGCCACCGGCGTCAACATCGTGACGGTTGAGGACCCGGTCGAATACCGGCTCGGCGAAAAGATCGTCCAGGTCCAGATCAACGAGCGGGCGGGCATGACCTTTCCCGCCGCGTTGCGGTCGATTCTCCGACAGGACCCCGACGTGATCCTGATCGGCGAAATCCGCGACCAGGAAACCGCCCAGATCGCAGTCCAGGCTTCACTCACCGGCCACTTGGTCCTGTCGACGCTTCACACCAATGACGCCCCGAACACAGTGACCCGGCTGGTCGACATCGGGATGGAGCCGTACAAGATCGGCGCCGCCCTTCGCGGCGTCGTGGCCCAGCGGTTGATGCGGCGGCTCTGTTCGGCCTGTAAGGCGCCCGACACCGATCCGCTTCCCGGCCGGATGGTCAAGCACCTCAAGAGTGACGCTCCCCGATTCAAGGCCGTCGGCTGCTCCGAATCCGCCCAG
>JAYTTT010000468.1:0-3791 GCA_043744895.1 Gemmatimonadota bacterium
GACCGAGAAGATTGGCCTGGCGCTCGTCCATGCCGGGCATGAGGTCACTATCAGCGCCCGAAACCTAAAGGCGCAACCGCGCAGCGAAGGACGCCCCGAGGGGGTGATCGAGCGAATCCCGGCCGGACCTGCCCTTGGCAGGCGGTGGCTGTCGTTTCCGGCGTTCTTCAATCCGTTGTGGCTCTCTCATCTGAACCGGCTGGTCAAGACGAACCGTGTCGAAGTGATCATTGTGCGAGACTTGCCGCTTGCCACAACCGCCTTGCTGGCGGCGAGGGGCCGAGTGCCGGTGATACTGGACATGGCGGAGAACTACCCCGCCATGATCCGGGATATCTGGACAGACGATCGGCAAGGGCCACTCGATCTTCTGGTCCGCAATCCCGCGCTCGTCGCAGCCGTCGAGCGGGTCGTCATCCGCCGCGTAGACCACATCATCACGGTGGTCGAGGAATCGACCCAGCGGTTGGTGGAGCTTGGAGTGCCGGGGCCAAAGATATCAGTCGTCTCCAACACCCCTCCCAAGGCTCGGATCACCGGACTGCCCCCACGACCTTCCGGGGCCCCCCTGCGGATGATTTACCTTGGCCTGATGGAGAAGCATCGGGGCATCGGCTGCGCCCTCGATGCGTCGCGGATGTTGATGGCAGCAGGGGTGCCATTCCACCTCGACTTGGTTGGCGACGGCCGAGATCACGCTTACTTCCAAGACTCTGCTACGAGCGCTGGGCTTACCGCTGAACAGGTCACCTTTCACGGGCGTCTTCCACACCAACAGGCGATTGGCTTGGTTTCGCGAGCCCATGTCGGCCTAGTTCCCCACGAGGCCAGAGAGTCCTGGAACACAACGATCCCCAACAAGCTCTTCGACTACATGGCGGCGGGTCTTGCCGTCATCAGTTCCGATGCCGCCCCCGCCGCCAGGGTGGTAAGAGACACTGGAGCGGGCCTCGTCTTTCGCAGCGGCGATGGGCGGGACCTCGCCAGGAAGATCAATCAGTGTCTGGATATTGGAGTCTGGAATCAGTTCCGACGAGCGGGTCAGGATGCGATCCGATCGACGTACAATTGGGAGTCCGACACGCGGGTTCTCCTCGACGTGGTCACGAAGGTCTGCGCGCTGGGAGCGCATAAACCGTGAAGCAGCCTCCTAGGTCCCGAGCCAGGCGAATTATCTCAGGCACCGCCGTTTACGCGAGTATCGTCGCCCTCACGCTCCTCGTTCTCGACGGCGTTTGCATCGCATTCAATTTGTTCCCGCCGACCCACAACTATGGCGACCCGGACCTCGGCTGGCGATCGGCCCCGGCGACCGGACGAATGGCGATCGGGCGCTGCCTTGAGTACTCGACGGGTACGACGATCGACTACGTCCGGAATGAGGATGGCGTGCGTACGAGCCTGAGCCGGGCCGACATCCAGGCCGACACAACCAGCACCAAGATTGGCGTCACCGGCGATTCACACACGGACTTGTGCGCTCCAAATTCGGAGACTCATGCCGGCGTCCTCGAATCCGAACTGCGAGCGGCGGGCCTGCCCACCATTGTGTTTGCATTCGGATCAGGGCGTTATTCTCCACTCCAAGCATACCTGGCTTTCCGAACAGTGCTACGGCCATACCGGCCGCAAGTGCTGGTGCTGAACCTCTATACAGGGAACGATTTTTACGACATACTGCGGGCGGATGATCGGCCCCATTTCGTTCATGCAGGCACCGGCTACCGCATCGCCGAGCCAGTATGGTTCTCTCTCGAGAATCCGAAGGAAGAGCACCGAAGTCGGGTGTTGTTTGCCGCCCGATCCATGGCCGACAAGGTCGGCTTGCGCCCGTTGTACATTCGGGTGTCGGAACTGCGCCGGCTGGCAGGGGACCAAGGAGGCGGCCTACCGGCGGTGTTCGCGTACATGAAGGACCTATGGCGCGCTCGGGAACCGACCGTTGGCTATCCAGACGCGTTCACGTCGCAAATGCTCAACCAGCAACTGTTCTTCCATCACTTCCCGACGGCCCAGGACGAGAGCATCCGGCGCATTCAGGCATTGATGACACTGATCCGGGACGAGAACCCTGGCCTGATCCTTGTGATGAGCGCCTTACCCTCCTACGAACTCTCGGGGGAGAAGCCGGTCGATGCCGCCCTCCTCCGGGCCCACAAGCGCCTGCCGGTTAGTTACGAGGAAGGAGCTCGCCAGGAACGGGGTCTGTACGAGCGCCTCCGGGGACTAGCGGCGGCGCAGGGATGGCTTTTCGTCGATAACCTCGCCGCACTTCAAACCTATCGGGGCTCGGAGCGTTTATTCAATAGCTACGATTATCACCTTTTGCCCGTTGCCAGCGCCCTCGTGGGGCGCGCCCAGGCGGCGATCCTCCTCGACAGCTTTCGCCACCGGGTGCCATAGGCACAGCGTTCGGCGTCCCAGGCCTTAACGAATCCATCCGCAATGCCACCCATAGCAACGCGCCGTTTTCGGCGATCGGTTCCCCTGCTCCTGGTGATTGCCGCAACGGCGGCGGTCGGGTCGCTCACACTGCTTCCGGCCGGACCGCCGTCGCCCATTGGTGAGACCGGTTGCTGCTACTCGAGCGAATTGATCGCCAACACGGTGCTCTTCATCCCACTGGGAGCCGGACTCTGCCTAGTCGGCCTACGTGCGCTCACCGCTGCCGGACTCGGCGGGCTCGTGAGCCTCATCGTCGAACTCGCGCAATTGGGAATTCCAGGGAGGTTCTTCTCAATTCATGATGTAGCCACCAACTCGCTCGGCGCCCTGCTCGGAGCGATAATCGTCGAACAATGGGCACGTCGTGGTCAGTTGTGGCGTGTAGTCGGACCTGCCCTGGCTGGGCTGGTGATCGTGTTCGGGATCGCCGCTGGCTGGTTCGTTCGTCCCGCGAGGCTCGCCCCTCGTACCTGGTTTGGATGGATCCACCAATCGCGAGGTCCGGTGGCCTTTCAGGGCAAGGCCCTCCGTTTCGAAGTGCAGGGCATGCCGATCCCCGACGGGGCGGTGCCAGAAAGTGCAGAACTGACTCGGTTATTGGGCAGCCGGGATACCGTCCTGGTTTCGGCCGTCGTGATCTCCGCCGGACCAGTAGTCGGCCGCGCTCAGCTGGTTGGGATCGTGGCCGGTGCTCCAGGCGCCGAGTATCTGAGTTTGTGGCAGGAGGGTCGCACCCTCTTGGCGGTCGTTCGACTTCGGCTTGCGGATGCAAGCCTGCGCACCCCATGGTTCCGCCTCGCCGACGCCTTCTCGGGTGTCGCGGGCGACACAGTGGAGATCTCCGCGACGATGACTCGACGTGAGTTGGCCCTTGTCGCCGTTCGAGGCCGAGTCGCGTCTCAAGGCACTTTCAGGTTTTCGGCTGGGCTCTTCTGGGCGGCGTTTCTGCCCTTCGAGATTCAAATCGACCCGGGCAGTCGCGGGTGGCTGCTAGTCCCGTTCGGTCTGCCATTCGTAGTATTGGGAATGGGGATCCGAAAACGGAGCGCACTGGTGATCGGGGCAGTGGTGACCCTTCTTGTTGGACCACTGCTGACCGAGGCCGCCTTCCCGCAGTCGGGCGACCTAGTCATCGCCACCGTCTGCTCGGGGCTGGGACGACTGCTTGGCTACCGACTGGGGCTATTCGCGGGATGGAGCCCGAACCGCTTCTCGGGAACGCGGGAGCCAGCCCCGAGAAGTAGCAGGGCCTAACGTCGTTACCGGATGAAACCGATCGGCGCTTTCGACGCCTTCACGTTGTCGTAGTACATCGTGCCTATCGTTGGGGCGTTGGCCCAGTTCTC
>JAYTTT010000469.1:0-3787 GCA_043744895.1 Gemmatimonadota bacterium
TAGGCGGTCCAGGCCATCGACAGCCAGGTCGAGTCGGCCTTCCAGAGCGGACCCCGATGGGTGAAGCGGACGGTGTCGACCGCCAGGACGGCGCCCGCCGGCGATCGGTAGACTTCGATCCGCCGCTCAAGGGGCCGCCAGTTACCATCGAGACGGTATTGGGTCGGGTTGGCCTGATCGTCGACCACCTCGCGGTAGAAGTCGTTGACGTCGGAACCGGTATTGGTAAAGGACCAGGCGATCGAGCGATTGAACCCGATAATGACCCAAGGCGCTCCCGGCAGGGTGACTCCGGTTACATCCAGTCGGTCGGGAACCACCAGATGAGCCTGATACCAAATGGAAGGCAGCGTCAGTTCGAGGTGAGGGTCGCCGGCTAACAGGGCATGCCCCGTCGCCGACCGGGCCGGGCCGACGACCCAATTGTTGCTTCCCACGGCCTCTTCGCCGGACCAGCGGAGAAAACGGCCTAACGCCAGTTGGGCCGCCGATCCGGTGGTCGTGACGTGCCGCGCGGCGGAATCAGGCCGGAGCGGGGGCGGGATCGGGCGAAAAGCAACGCGCGTCGAATCGACCAAGTTCGGTTGAATCGGCTCTTGAATCGGAGCCTCCACCGGGAACAAGGCGTCGGCGGCGGGCCACCCAACTTTTGCCGCCGCGGTCGCCTTCTGAATCGAGGCGTCATTGTAGGCCAACGTCAGCGCCATCCGAGCCAACAGCAGGTAGGTGTTGGCCACATTCCATGGACTGGGTCGGGCGCCCACGAGCCGATATTCGAGGGGCAGGTCTCGACCGCTCATCGTCGCAATCCAGGCGTTCACCCCTTGGCCGTAGGCCAGAACCGACCGGAAGGCGTCGGACAGGGTGTCAGTGGCGGCGAGCCCGCGTTCAACCATCCGGCCAAAACCCAGCCGCCTCGCCTCCCGATCGACCGCCAGCGCTCGGGACCCGAGCAGCTCCGTAAGGGTGCCCGCCGCCGCCCGGGTCTGGAGCTCAAGTTGGAACAGCCGATCCCTCGCCACCACATACCCGAGAGCCCGATAGGCATCGAGTTCCTGGTCGGCATAGATGTGCGGAACGCCCCTGGTGTCGAAAATGGCGGTGACCGAGCCCTGGAAAATCGGGAGCCGGATGGCTTCGGAGGCAGGGAACTTTGCGGCCCCCGGTACGGCCCAAATTCCCTGACCGGCGTCGAGGAGCGGGCCAACCGGAGGCACCAGCCCAAGGGGCCGGGAGGCGAGCAGCAGGGTGCCAACCAACAGTCCCAGACCGGCGGCGCCCATCAGAATTCGTTTGGTCATGGGGTGGGAAACTTCCGGTCGGCGGCGCCGTTGTCAAGCGCCCAGGGCACGACTTGCGAAAATCGGGTCGGATCCAGTTAGATCCAGCGGTTGAAGAATCTGGAGGCTCCACGGCGACACCAACGAAGCTCGTTGATCGCGACGCCGAGCGGTTGATGGCGTTTCGGATGATCTTCTTCCCCGCCATGGCCGGGTTGGTGATCGGCGGAATGGTCGCGTTCCTCCTCGTCGCGAAATTTCACGTGAGGCTCGGCTTGGCGCTGGTGGCGGTCGGGGGAGTCGCCGGCGTCGGTGCCGCGATGGGGCTGGCCGCCTGGCGAATCATCGGCCGGGTCGGCGGCGGGCTGGTCGGGATGATGACAGCCTCAGGCGCGGAACGTGGAGACCCAACGTTTTCCCTCGAGGGATCCCTGATCGCCAGAGGTCGGCACGCCGAGGCCGCCGAATTGTTCAGGGCCCACCTGCACCGGGTCCCGACCGACGACGCCGCTCGCCTCGCCCTCGCCGCGATCCTGACGAAGCCCCTCCACCAACTTGCCGAAGCGGAGCGCCTCTACCTGGGGGTACGCGACGGGTCGGCCAGCCCGCACCACGCTTTCGAGGCGGCGAATGCCCTCATCGACCACTATCGGTCGACCGGCCAGCGTGGGAGACTGCTCGCGGCGTTGGCCCGATTCGCTCATCAGTATCACGGCACCAAAGCCGGCTCAGCCGCCAAACGCGAGTTGTCCGAGCTCAAACAATCGGAGCCTTGAGCACGCCGCCCAGTGGCCCCCGCTTGCGGGACCGCCCTTGGGATCGTAATCTTTGTATACAAATCCGTTTGTTGTCGCGACTCCAACCCGGCGACAGCCTGTCCCGCACCGCCATCCTTTCTCAGAATTGAGGCCTCCGACATGGTCCTCCCTGCCCGTTCGTTCGCCGTTGGTCTCCTGGCCGCGTTGCTCGGCTGTCAGCCCCCGACGCCGGCCGGCGGCGCCCCGTCCGGCGACGGTCCTCAATACGACCTGATCATTACCGGCGGCCGGATTATCGATGGGACCGGCAACCCGTGGTTCTACGGCGACATTGCCATTCGGGGCGAGCGGATTTCGCGGATTACCCCGCCGGGCATGCTCGCGAAAGCGGAGACCAAGCAACGGCTCGATGCGACCGGGAAGGTGGTCGCGCCGGGCTTCATCGACATCCAGGCGCAGTCGGTGGCGGCGTTCACGCTCGGGGACGGGCGGGTCATTTCGAGCGTCACCCAAGGCATCACGACCGCCATCTTGGGCGAGGGCTCGACGCCGGCGCCAGCCAACGACCGGATCATTGCCGCCGCGGCTGGGAGCGACGTCATGCTCAAGCCGGCGCTCGAGAAGTTCCGGGGCCCCCGGGGCTTCAACGCCTGGCTAGAGATGATGCGCGACCACAAGATTTCCCAGAACGTCGGCTCGTTCCTCGGCGCCGCGACCCCGCGCATCTATGCGAAGGGCGAGGCCCAAGGGGACGCGACACCGGCCGAACTCGACACGATCCGGACGGTGGTGAAGAACGCCATGGCAGACGGGGCATTCGGCGTTGCCAGCGCCCTCATCTATCCGCCGGCGAGCTACGCCTCGACCGAGGAACTGATTGCCCAGGCCAAGGCCGCGGCCCCCTATGGCGGCGTGTACATCACCCACATGCGGTCGGAAGCCGACCGATTCCTTGAGGCCATCGACGAAGCCATCCGAATCGGTCGGGAAGGCGGGGTACCGGTCGAGATCTATCATTTGAAGGCGAGTGGGACGGCCAACTGGCCCAAGATGGCGCTCGCCATCGCCAAGATCGATTCGGCTCGGAGCGCCGGCCAAGACGTTGCGGCCGACATGTATCTTTACACGGCGGGCGGCACCGGACTGGCCGCCTGCGCCCCGCCCTGGGCTGCCGAAGGCGGCAAGCTGCTCGACAACCTCCGCGATCCGGCCACCCGCGCCAAGATCAAAGCCGAAATGACCGGAGCCCGCCTGGCCAACTCCGAAGGCCTCTGTTCGCTTGGCGGACCCGGCGCGGTCCAAGTCGTAGGGTTCACTACTCAGGATTTGAAACCGTACGAAGGTCAGCGGCTCGACCAGATTGCCAAGAAAATGGGGAAGGATTGGTTCGAGGCCTGGTCCGACATTGTCCTGGCAGAGAAAGCGGCGATCGGGGCGATTTTTCACATGATGACCGAGTCCAACCTCCCGCTGCAGATTCGGCAACCATGGATCAAATGGGGTACCGACGCCGACGGCATGGATCCCGACAGCACCGGCGGGCTGCTGTCGCATCCTCGGGCGTACGGCAATTACCCCCGGTTGCTGGGCCGGTACGTTCGAGAGCAGCGGGTCATCAGTCTCGAAGAGGCGATCCGGAAAGGGACGTCTGCCGTCGCCCGCCGGCTGATGATCAAGGAACGTGGGCTGCTGGAAGAGGGCTTTTACGCCGATTTGATCATCTTCGATCCGGCGACCGTCATCGACCGG
>JAYTTT010000470.1:0-3777 GCA_043744895.1 Gemmatimonadota bacterium
GTGCCGGCCTCACGCTAGGGGTGATGCTCGATGGGTGCACCGAACCCCTGCCCTCGGCCCCCGGGATCTTTGCGCCCAATGCCTGGATTCGAATCGGACGGGACGGCATCGTCACGGTGATGGTCGATCGATCGGAGATGGGGCAGGGCATCAGTACGGCGCTTCCGATGCTGGTGGCCGAGGAACTCGATGCCGATTGGGCGATGGTCCGGTATCAGTTCGCCGAGGCCAACGAGGCCTACTACAACCCGATCATGAAGATTCAGGCGACCGGCGGCAGCACGTCGGTCCGGGCGGGCTGGCTTCCGCTGCGTCAGGCCGGCGCGGCTGCCCGGTCCATGCTGATCGCGGCGGCGGCGGCGGAGTGGAAGGTTGCTCCGGACACCTGCCGCACAGAGGCGGGCCGGGTCATCCACGCCCCGTCGGGCCGGAGCTCGTCATTCGGCGAACTGGCGGACGCGGCGGCCCGGCTCCCGGTCCCCACGAAGGTGGCTCTCAAGCGGCCGAGTGATTTCCGGCTGATTGGCCGGCCACTTCGGCGCCTCGACTTGGCCGAGAAGGTCACCGGCCGAGCGGTGTTCGGGCTTGATGCCGGGCCTCGCGACGCGCTGGTGGCCGTCGTCTCCCGGTGCCCGACGTTCGGCGGCACGCTGACGACCTTCGACCCGAGCGAAGCGCTGGCGGTGCCCGGGGTGAAGCAGGTGTTCCCGACGGCGAGCGGGGTCGCGGTGGTCGCCACCTCGTTCTGGGCGGCCCGGATCGGACGCAATGCCCTCAAGGTGATCTGGAATGAGGGCCCCGCGGCTTCGTTGAGCGACGCGGTCATCTCCAAGGAACTCGATGTCCTGCTTGCCTCGGGAGGTCGGGTGGCGTCGGCGGTCGGTGATGTGGGGTCGGTCACGCCGGCTACCCTGATCGAAGCGGTCTTCGAGGTGCCGTATCTCGCGCACGCCACGATGGAGCCGATGAACTGCACGGCGGATGTCCGGCCCGACGGTGTGACCGTCTGGGCCCCGACCCAATTCCAGGCGGCTCCCGGCTACATGGCCGGCGGTGGATCCCGCGGGGTGGCCGCCAGCGTTGCCGGCGTGTCCGCCGATCAAGTTGAGATCCACACGACCTATCTGGGCGGCGGGTTCGGGCGTCGCGCGGAGGTCGATTTCGTGCGGGAGGCGGTCGAGGTCTCCAAGTCGGTCAAGGCTCCGGTCCGGTTGGTGTGGACTCGCGAGGACGACATGCGCCACGACTTCTATCGCCCGATCGCCAAGCACGCCATTAGCGCGGGCCTCGACGCCAAGGGCGCCCCAGTGCTCTGGAAGCATACCGTCGCGTCGCCGTCGATCTTTACCAAGTTCATGCCCGGTTTCCTGCCCGAGTGGGCGACCCACGTGGCCGGCCCGCTCAAGGGCGGCATCGACCAGAGTGCGATCGAGGGGGCCGTCGACATGGCCTACCCGATTCCCCATCGCCAATTTCGCTACGCCCAGGCACGGTTCCCGATTCCGGTGGGCTATTGGCGGTCGGTCGGTCACACCCACACGGCCTTCGCGGTCGAGTGTATGATCGATGAATTGGCCGGTGCCGCCCACCAGGACCCGGTCTCCTTTCGGCGCCACCTGCTCCGGGACTCACCCAGGCATCGGGCAGTGCTCGACCTCGCGGCCGAACACGCCGGCTGGGGCACGGCGGCGCCCGAGGGCCGCTTTCGCGGCGTGGCCGTTCACGAGTCGTTTGGTAGTTGGGTGGCGCAAGTCGCCGAAGTCAGCGTGACGAACGGCGCGATTCGGGTGCATCGGGTCGTCTGCGCGGTCGACTGTGGGATGGTCGTCAATCCGGATACGGTCCGGGCCCAAATGGAAGGTGGCATCGTGTACGGATTGACGGCCGCCCTGAAGGGCCGGATTACGATCGAAGGCGGTAAGGTCAAGGAGAGCAATTTCCACGACTACCCGATGCTCCGAATGGACGAGATGCCGGTCATCGACGTCCACATCGTGGCGAGTTCCTTCGAGCCTGGGGGCGTCGGTGAGCCGGCCACCCCGCCAATCGCTCCGGCCGTTGCGAATGCCGTCTTTGCCGCGACCGGGCGCCGGATCCGGGCCTTACCGATTCGGGTGGCTACCGTTTCCTAAACCCGATTCAGCGAGCGCCGGCCTCGCCGCCCGCTCGGCATCCGCAGCGAGTTCTTCGCCCGGATTCGTGAACCGGTCTCGCTCCAGCCGGTACTGCTTCTCGTACAGCTGCCGGTAGCGGCCGCCGACGGCCAACAAGACTTCGTGGGTCCCCCGTTCGACGATCTGGCCATCCTCGATGACGAGAATCTGGTCGGCACTGATGATGGTGCTGAGCCGGTGGGCGATCACGAAGGTGGTCCGGCCCGAGCGGAGCGCCTTGAGGCCGTCCTGAATCAACGCTTCGCTCTCGCTGTCGAGGCTTGAGGTGGCTTCGTCGAGCAGGAGGATCGACGGCTCGGCCAAAATGGCCCGGGCAATCGCAACCCGCTGTCGCTGGCCGCCGGAAAGGCGAACGCCTCGTTCGCCAACGATCGTGTCGTAGGTGTCCGCGAAGCCCTGGATGAACTCATCGCAGTGGGCCACTTTGCTGACCCGGATGACGTCCTCCCGCTTCGCGTCGGGCCGCGAAAACCGGATATTGTCGGCCACGGTGCCGTCGAAGAGGAAATTGTCCTGGAGGACGATGCCGAGATGGGATCGGTAGTCGCGCAGTTTGAGCCCACCCAAGTCGCGTGAGTCGATCATGATTCGGCCCTTGGTCGGCCGGTTGAAGGCCATGACGAGGCCCATGAGCGTGCTCTTGCCCGATCCACTCGACCCGACCAGGGCGGTGGTGGTCCCCAACGGGACTTCAAACGAAATCCCCTTCAGGACGGGAACACCGGGGTTGTATTCGAACCAGACATCCTCGAACGCAACCCGACCCCCGATCGAGGCGATAGCCGCCCGCTCGGCGTCTTCGTCGTCCTCGGTGGCCATGGCCTTCAGTTCACGAATTCGGTCGAGCCCCGCGAAGGCCTCGCTGAACTGCGTGCCGATCGACGCCAATTGGACCAGCGGGAAGGCCATCATCCCGGTGAACAGGGCGTAGGTGAAGTAGTCGCCGATGGTCATCCGGCCGGCGAGCACGCTGCTTCCGCCCACGACGATCATCAACGCGCCGATCACGCCGACGACCAGCGCTGAGACGGCCCCGACGGCGGAAACCCCCGTCATGGTGGTCGCCACGTTCCGGAAGATCTTGTGGACGCCCTTGGTGAAGACGAATTCCTCGCGCCGCTCGGCCACGTATGATTTGACGACCCGGATTCCGCCGAGGGTTTCGGTCAGCCGCCCGGTGACGTCGGCGTTGAGCTTGCCCCGTTCGCGGAACAGCGGCCGGAGTTTGGTGAACGCGAGGGCCATGCCGCCGCCAAAGAGCAGCAACACGATCAGGGTGACCGACGTCAGTTGCCAGTTCAGGAAGAACAGGACGCCGAGGACGATGACCGCGGTGACGAGCCCGCCGGTGATTTGCACCAATCCCGTGCCGACCAAATTGCGGATGCCCTCGGCGTCATTCATGACCCGGCTGACCAGCTGGCCGGTCTGAGTCGCGTCGAAGGCCCGGACCGGCAACCGGACCACGTGCTCCATCACACTCCGCCGCATGTCGGTAATGGCCCGCTGGGCAGCGACCCCGAGGATGCGGGTCAGCGCGAACGACGTGATCGATTGAACCAAGGTCGCCGCGGCCACCGCCGACGCGATGAGCCAGAGCCGA
>JAYTTT010000471.1:0-3771 GCA_043744895.1 Gemmatimonadota bacterium
ACCGGCGCCGGTGTTCGGGCGCCAACGACTCCGGGAGCACGAAGTAGCCGTAGAGCCAGTTGATCAGGGTCAGGATCGCGGAGGCGATGAACGGGACCCGGGCGCCGTAGGGTCCGAGGAGCCCGCCGACCAGCGGCCCCAGAATGAAACCCATCCCAAAGACCGCGCCGATCATCCCAAAATTCTGAGCCCGCTTTTCCGGTGGCGATACGTCGGCGATGTAGGCGGAGGCCGTGGTGAACGAGGCGCCCATCACCCCGGCGATGATCCGGCTCAGAAACAGCCACCAGATCGTCGGCGCCACGGCCATGAAGACGTAGTCGAGCCCGAATCCGAACAACGACGCCAGCAGCACCGGGCGCCGGCCGAACCGGTCGCTCAGGGCCCCCATGATCGGGGCGCAGAAGAACTGCATCGCGGCGTAGGAGAAGGTCATCCAGCCGCCCCACTGGGCGGCCTCGCTCATCGTGCCGGCGGTGAGGTGAGTGATCAGCTTCGGCATGACGGGGATGATGATGCCGAGCCCGGTCACGTCGATCAGGAGCGTGACGAGGATGAATCCGAGGGCCGGGATTCGTTTGGATGACATGGGGCGCGGTCTTTCGAGTGAGCGATCGGCCCAATTGTAGACGGATTCGGGTCCGGACGTCAGCCGGGGGCGGCCGCCACCGCCTATCTTGCCAAGCCTTCAACCCGGTGCGGCGCCGATGTCGATCAAGGGATTCAGCTTTGCGTTGGGAGTCCCGGAGGAACCTCGGTCGCTGCACTGGCGGGTGTGGACTCGGGACGACGAGGTGCATCTCACCGTCCGAACGGTCACCGAGGAGATCGGGCTCACGGCCTACCCCACCGGTCGGTGGCGGATCGAGGTCGGCAGGGTGGTGAGCCGGTGGCATCGTCCCAAGGAGTTTCGGCCCGGGTGGACCCGGGGCCCGGACCTCGTGCTCCCCGGGCTGGTTGCGGCGGCCGAACCGGCGGCCAGTCGCCCCAAAGCGGTCGAGCCGCTGACCTGGCTTCGGGCGCCGCCAATCGGGCAGTCGGCGCGAATCCAACTTTGGTTCGCGATCCCCGGCGCCGAGGAGGGAAGGTGGCGGCAGGCCCTCCCGCGGTCGGGCGAGTCGCTGGCGGTCTTGGCGCTGCGGCGGGCGGGCAGCGTCCACCTGGTTCGGGTCGATGAGCCGGCCGACGCCGAGGCCGGCGCCCAAGGCCCGGGGTCATCGGCCCGTGGGGTGAGCGTTCGGGCGGACCAGAGCGGCCGTCCATCGTTCTGGGAAACCGTGACCTAACGATCGGCATTAGATTGGAAGCCGACCCCACAATCGGAGGTGGCAATGCCCTTCACCCGACGAGATCTTCTCAAAGCCACGAGCGTCGCCGCGCTCACCCTGCCCTCGGGTCTCCGGGCGCTGCGCCGCCACTCGGGCGCTCCGCTCAAGATCCTCTTCATCGGCGGCACCGGCTTCATCGGCCCCCACATGGTCCGCGAAGCGCTGACCCGAGGACACCGCGTCACCCTCTTCAACCGGGGGCGGACCAACCCGCAACTCTTTCCCGAGGTCGAGAAGCTGGTGGGCGACCGGGACGGCGGCCTTGGCGTGCTCAAGGGCCGCTCCTGGGACGCCGTGATCGACACCTCGGGCTACGTCCCCCGGGTGGTCCGGGCCTCGATCGACTTGCTCAAGAACAACGTCCGGCGCTACGTCTTCATTTCATCCGGTGATGCCTACGCCAGCTTCGCGAAGGTCGGGCTCGACGAGGACGAGCCGCTCGACGGGCTCGACGATCCCAAGTCGGAGGATGCCTCGAAGCACTACGGCGCCTTCAAGGCCATCTGCGAGCGCTCGGTTCGCGAGGTGTATGCCGGCCGGCACACCATTCTCCGTCCCGGCTGGATCATCGGCCCCGGCGACAACAACGACATCTCCTCCTACTGGCCGATGCGGATCGCCCGCGGCGGCGAGGTCCTCGCCCCCGGCAGCCCCACCGACCCGACCCAGATCATCGACGCGCGGGACCTCGCCGGCTTCGTGATCAAGTCGATCGAAGAAGGGATCAACGGGACGTTCAATACGGTGGGGCCGGCCTCCCCGCTCACTTGGGCCGAGTTCCTCTACGGCGTCCGCGCGGTCACCAACTCGGAGGTGCGCTTTACCTGGGTCGACGCCGACTTCCTGGCCGAGCGGAAGGTGCTACCCTGGACCGACCTCCCGATCTGGTGGCCCCCGCGCGACGACTACCAGCAGCCCCCGATGTTCGAGCCCGGCGGCAAGGGCTTCGCCCAGATGAGCGGCCGGCGCGCCCTTGCCGCGGGCCTCACCTTCCGCCCCCTGGCCGACACCGCCCGCGACATCATCGCCGAGTACCGGGGGCGACCCAAAGACCCCAACCGGCGCCCCCAAATCTTCGGCCTCACCCCGGAGCGCGAGGCTGCCACCCTCGCCGCATGGCATGAACTCGGCGCTCGGCCATCGGAGCTCGGCACTCGGCCGTGATGCCGAGTGCCGAGTGCCGAGTGCCGAGTGCCCAGTGCGATACTGAGCGAAGTCGGCCGGCGATTGGAGGACGACGATCCGAGCGGGGCCGGAGAGCTTGCCACCGGTTCCCGGCGTAAACGCCTGGGGATAGCCGATCAGCGGTTGATAGGTCGGCTCGAGCAGATGGAGCGATGGGTATTCGTTCGTCCAGCCGACGCCGTGCTCGCCGAACGGCTCGATGGCCGCGTTCACGAGGCCCAACTCCTCCATCTTCGAGGTGGCCCACCGTTGCGCCCGCTTCAATCCGGGCGAGCCGGTGAGGCGGGGGCCGAGGACGTCGGTCATGTACCAGGCAAAGTCCATGACCTGCGAGCGGCGGAAGCCCTCCTCGCGAATCCGGGCGATGACGTCGAGATCGGCCCGTTCCTGAGCGGAGGCGAAGGCCGGCCCTGCCAACCCAGCCATGACGATCGCGACGCGGATGACTCGATCGGTACTGATCATTGAAACTCCTTGCCGCTCAGAGGTGGAACAGGTAACTCAGCTTGGTAAAGAACCCATCGCGGGTCCGCGCCAAGCCGCGGAACCGAAATGCCTCGTCCTCCGCGAGGCTCGACCCATACCCCGCAAAGAAGACTGTTCCCGGGGTCGGCTGGAACGAGAAGAGCCAGTCGACCCGGAGCGTGTTGCTCTCCCGGCCGAGCGCCAGCGACCGTTTGAACACCCCGTCGGCAGGATCCCGGATCAGGATCGGATAGTCGGTGCGGGCGTCGTCCCGGAGATCATCCTGGTAGCGCGCTCGGTACTCGCCTACGAACCGGAGGAAAATCGCCCGGGAGACCTGGTACTCCATCTTGAGCCGGGGGATCACCCCGCCGTCCACTCGGCTCCCGTCGGTCCGGCGATAGTGGATCAGGACCGGTACCCCGCTTTCGAACCGGAGTTTTTCGGTTGGCCGGTAGGTAAGCCCGAACCGTGCGAAGACGATCTCGGATCTCGACCATTCGAGGTAGTTGGGATCGCGCCCGTAGGCCGCGAACCCGTCGAAGGCGAAGCCACCGAGCTCCGGCGTCTTGGCCCGGATCATCAGCGCCCGCACCGGCAGGCGGGGCTTGACGCCGAAGGCCACCGTGTCCGTACCGGTTGCAGTCGGGACTTCGAGCCGGTAGCTCCGATAGAGCCGCTCGTCGTAACCGAATGATTCGACGAACGCCGTGGCGCTCAGGCTGTAACCGCCCCGAATCGCCCAGGCGCCGTTGAACCAGTACTGGCGGTCGCGGGCCGGCGCGCCGGCCCC
>JAYTTT010000472.1:0-3759 GCA_043744895.1 Gemmatimonadota bacterium
AGATCAACCCGTCGAAGCCGGTCGTCGAAACGAGCCCTGCGATTCCCAGGAACGAGGCGGCGCTCATGTAGTCGCCGGCGAGAGCCCAGCCGTTTTGGCCCGCGGTAATCGAGCGGCCGGCGGCATAGAATTGCTCGGTCGTCTTGGTCCGGCGGGCCGCCCAATAGGTAATGCCCAGCGTGATGCTGATGAAGGCGAAGAAGAATCCGATCGCGACCGGATTCCGTTGGCCGATGGCCGTCGTGGCGGCGGCCGCCCCGGCTTGGAGCGTCATCGTCCCGCCTCGTGTCGGAGCCGCTCCAGTTCCGGATCGTACGACCGGTTGGCCCACGAGATATAGACATAGGTCAGCACCCACGAGGCCACGATGACGAGTGCCCCGAGCAGGATGCCGAGGCTCAAACCGGGCGCGACCAGGGTGGCCATCAGCGGCTTGTCGTAGGCGATCAGCACGATGAACCCGAAATAGACCATCACCATCAGGGCCGTCAGACTGATCGCGACGCGCCAGCGCGTCCGGGCAAGCGCCCGAAGGGGTTCGGACATAGGTCGTTCAGCCTGTTGGTGGTCTTGGGAGTGAGCGTAGACGAGGCTAACGTTACCCCATTCCCAATGAGTGAGCAACGATGCGCGGAGTGCTCGGAGTGGTCGCCCTGGCGGCTGTCACCATGCCCGGCTGGGGTCAGGCCCCGCCGCCAACGGACGTCTATCTCGTTTCCATCAAACGCCAGGGCTCCGGCTTCGGGGTCGGGGATCCGAAAAATCTGACCCACCGGGCCGGCTTCGACAATCAGCCCTCCTTCACGCCCGACGGCAAATCGCTGCTCTACACGGTGGTCCGCCCCGGCGGCCCGAACGGGACGACGCAAGCGGACATTTTCCGGATCGATCTCACGACGACCCAGTCCACGCCGGTTACCGAAACGCCGGAAAGCGAATACTCGGCCACGGTCATTCCGGGCACCTCGGACATTGCGGTCATCCGGGTCGAGATCGATTCAACTCAGCGACTCTGGGCGTTTCCGCTTCGGGGCGGCGCGCCCCGGCTCCTGTTCGAGCGGATCAAGCCGGTCGGGTATCAAGCCTGGCTCTGTCCGACGATCGTCGGGCTCTTTGTCCTCGGATCCCCGCCCACGCTCCACCTGGCCGATCGGTCCACGGGCGAGTCGAAGGTGATGCTGTCGGATATTGGCCGGGCCCTCCAGCCGTCGCCCGGCTCAAAGACGATGTCGGTAACCCAGCGGGTCGCCGAAAAGGAGTGGTGGATCGTCGCCATCGATCCAATCACCGGCGCCCGGACGCCAATCGCCAAACTTCCCGAGGGCGCGGACTTCTTCGTCTGGTTGCCTGACGGCAGTCTGCTGACGGCGGCGGGCAAGACCTTGCTCCGCCGCGTCTCGGGTAACGTGTGGACGGTCGTGGCCACCCTGCCCGTGCCGGGTTCCATCAGCCGGCTCGCCTTGAGCCCCCGGGGCGACCGGTTGGCATTCGTTGCCGGGGATGCCGTACCATGAAGACCCTTCGGCTGATCCTTCTCGCGGGGCTGGCCGGTTGTGGCGCCAAGACACCGGCCGGCAAGGCCTCGGCGCCGGATACGCTCACCACCCGCGAACGACAAGAAGCTATCGGCAAAAGCGGCATTCCGGGCGCGCGCGGTATCAATAAGGCGCTCGACATTTCCGACACGGCTGCCGCTCGGAATCAACGGCTCGACTCGATCGGCCAATAGGAGACACCATGCGGTTCATTGTCATCGGTCTTGCCGTCGGGGTGCTGCCTTGCACCACCGGAGCCGCCCAGGTTCGCCCCGACACGACGACCGTCGTGCTCGAGCCGGCCCAAGTGTTCGACGGCGATTCGCTCCACGCCGGCTGGCGGGTAGCCGTTCGAGCGGGCCGGATCGTCGCCGTCGGACCCAACGTCACCGGCGGACGGAGGATCGCGCTCCCCCGGCTCACCCTGCTTCCCGGGCTGATCGAAGGTCACTCCCACCTCCTCCTCCATCCGTATGACGAAACCCCGTGGATCGACCAGGTTCTCAAGGAACCCCTGGCGCTCCGGGTGGCCCGGGCCACCAACCACGCCCGCCAAACCGTGATGGCCGGCTGGACCACGGTGCGCGACCTTGGCACCGAAGGCGCCGCCGATGCCGATGTCGGGCTCAAGGCGGCCGTGGATCAGGGCATCATCCCGGGGCCTCGGATCCTGACCACCACCCGGGCCATCGTGGCCACCGGCAGCTATGCGCCCAAAGGGTTTGACCCGCGGTGGGAGGTCCCCCAAGGGGCCGAGGAAGCCGACGGGGTCGAGGAGCTGACCAAGGTCGTTAGGCGCCAAATCGGCCACGGCGCCGATTGGATCAAGGTGTACGCCGACTATCGGTGGGGCCCCAAGGGCGAGGCCCGCCCGACCTTCTCGGTCGAGGAACTGACCCGGATCGTCGAAACCGCCCGGTCCAGTGGTCGCTTTGTCGTGGCGCATTCCACCACGGCCGAGGGGATGCGCCGGGCCACGCTGGCCGGGGTCCGCACCATCGACCATGGCGACGACGGCACCCCGGAGGTCTTCCGCCTCATGGCCGAACGTGGCGTGGCGTTCTGCCCGACGGTCGCGGCCGGTGACGCGGTCGATCAGTACCGGGGCTGGAAGAAGGGCGTTGACCCCGAGCCCGAAGATCTGAAGCGGAAGCGGGCGAGTCTCAAGGCCGCGCTCGACGCTGGGGTCACGATCTGCAACGGGAGCGACGTCGGGGTCTTCAGCCACGGCGACAATGTTCGAGAGCTCGAGATTCTGGTCGACTATGGGATGACCCCGCTGGCCGCGCTCAAGGCGGCCACCAGCGTCAACGCCCGGGTCTTCGGGCTCGACGACCGGGGACGGGTCGCCGTCGGGTTGCTGGCCGATCTGGTCGCCGTCGAAGGCGACCCGATCCAGAGCGTCAAGGCCCTCCGACAAGTCAAGTTCGTTATGAAGGGGGGAGAGGTTCTTCGGCAATGAAAAACCGCCCTTGACGAGGTCGCCGTTCGGCAGCTAGGATGCTGGGCTACTGACCCCTTCTGGGAGCCAACGATTCGTCTCAAACCCTTCCGCGCATGGCGCCCGGATCCCCGGATCGTGGCGAGGGTGGCGGCGCCGCCGTATGACGTCGTGGACCGGGCCGAAGCCGCCCAACTGGCCCAGGGCAACCCGTTCAGCTTTCTCCACGTCGGGCGGTCCGATATCGACTTGCCGGACACCGTCGACCCCCATGACGAGCGCGTCTATCTCAAGGCGGCCGACAACCTCAAAGCGTTCATGACCGACGGAACCCTGATCCGGGACCGGGACCCGTCACTCTATCTCTATGAGTTGACGATGGGCGGCCGATCCCAGGTCGGCGTGGTCGGATGCGTCCATATCGAGGATTATGAGCAAGACGTCATCAAGAAGCATGAGCGGACGCGGAAGGACAAAGAAGACGACCGCACCAAGCACGTCCTGACCCTCAACGCCAACGCCGAACCGGTCTTTCTGACCTACGAGGGCCAGCCGTACCTCGACCGGATTTCCGCCGACGAGATGCGGGCCAAGCCGATCTACGATTTCACGTCGGAGGGGGTTCGGCACCGGGTCTGGGTGGTCCGGAATGCCGAGACCTACGTCGATGGTTTCCGGCGGATCGCCGCGGCGTATGTCGCCGACGGTCACCACCGGTCCGCCAGCGCCTGGCGGGCCGGCACCGAACGGAAGTCCTGGAATACCCGTCACACCGGCCTCGAA
>JAYTTT010000473.1:0-3749 GCA_043744895.1 Gemmatimonadota bacterium
CTGGCTCGCAGGTGCTCGACCTCGCCGGCCAGGCCTGAATCGACCGGCCGGCCTTCGATCCGCCGGGCCAGCGCCTTGATGAGGGGTCCCAGAATAACCCCCGCAACGATGAACCCGACAATGATGACGACCCCAATGATGATCTTTTCCGGGGGCCCCTGCTGGAAGATGAGCTCGGGGGGCACCGGCGGCGCCGGGATCTGAGGGATGTTGATGACCTGCATTTCAAGCCTCCGGCTGCTTCAAACTTGCTGGTTCGGTCCGACTGGCGACCAGCCGCTCGGTGAAATCGAGCCGTTCGTGGACATCTGCCAGCTCCTGCCGGAGCCGATCGAGTTCCTCGAGGACGGCGGGGTCAGTGCCCCCTAAGGCAGCCATCGCCCCAGGCGCTTCGCCCCGAATTCGGGCCGCGAACGCCTTACCGATCGGGCTGTAGGCCACAAGGGTGATCGCGGCGCCACCGAAAATGAAGATGATCGCCAGGATGTCTTCCATTACCGGTTGCCCTCCACGCCGGACGCGGGTCTTTGGGCCAGCAGTCGCTCGCTGAAATCAAGCCGTTCCTCCGCCTCGCCCAACCGGTGACTCAAGTCTTCGACCTGGCTCCGAAGCTCGAGGACTTCGTTGAGCACTTCAGGGTCACCCCCGCCCGACTTGGCCTGGATCCGCCGCGCCATGGCCTGGCCAACGGGACCCTGGAATATCCGCACCAGCCCCCAGGCCAGGAAACCGGTCGTCACGATGCCGGTCAACATCCCGACGAGGGGAATGAGCGTATTAGGATCCAAGGCGGGCTCGACTTCCGTAAGTGATTGCTTGAAAGATAGTTGCCTGGTATCACCCAGGTTGCTCCCGACTACGTCGGAATGTTGCAGGATGTTTCACGTCGTGCAACGTCAGAGGAGCTCGGCCCGCTCGATTCGGCTCAGGCCGACGACGATTTCGGTATCGTCATCTCCGATCGGGTGGAGGTACACCTCCAAAGCGGTCGGATGTTGATCGAGCGAGGTTGGGATGCCGAGCACCGTTTGATGGTCGGTCGTGGTGATCCGAACCGGCAGCTCGGCGCCGACGGCGTAGCCGAGCACCTCGAGGACAGCCCGATACTCCATCAACCGGCCCTTTTGGGCAAGCGGGGTAGCCCCGCACCAAACACTGCCTGGGATTTCAGTCGGCCGCTCAATTGGCCGAGGAGTTGATTCAGTTGGTCGGTCGCTTTCCGGAGCGCGTAGCGGTAGAGCCATCGATACCAAACGAGCCCCACGCCTCCGAACACGCCGCCAAGCGCCAAGGCCGGCACGGCCGCCAGCACCTCCTGGGGAGTGCCTGCCACCCTGGCCACCGTGTTGATGGTTCGAGCCTCGGTGCCGAGCATTCGGCTCCAGACCCGCTCGTCGTCGGCTGAGGCCTGGGCTGCGACGACCGAACGCTGGTCCTGCCGTTCAGCGACCGCCAGGGCGACGAACTCCGCCCCGATCCCGGCCTCCTTGGCGGCGCTCTCCACATCGCGAAATCGGTAACCGCCCGACGGCGTTAGGCCGGTCCGCGCGGTGGTGCCCTCGCCGCCCCGGTACCGGGCCTGCAGCCGCGTGGCGGCCTCGGCTTGGAGTTCGGCGGCTCGCTGCCAAATGGCCCGGGCCTCCTCTTCGGAGACGACCGTGGCGCCGGCTGCGCCCTCGGCCGCCGGCGCTTCTTCCACCGCGGCCGTCAGGGCGTCGGCCAGCGCTTCGCCGGTCGGATGCCGAGCCGCGGGATCCTTCGCGAGGCAGCGATCGACGACCGCCGCCAACCGGACCGGAACATCCGGGGCCGCAGTTCGGACCGGCGGTGCGGGCCGGGTCGCGTGCTGGACGATCACGGCGGAGGCCTGTTCGGCATCGAAGGGCAATCGCCCGGTCAGGCACTGGTACCCGACCACGCCCAGGGCATAGACATCGCTCCGGCCGTCGAGGACATCGCCGGCGATTTGCTCGGGGCTCATGTAGTGAACCGAGCCCAGGACGAGCCCGTCCTGGGTCAGCCGAGTGGTCCGGGTATCTCGGGCAATCCCGAAATCCGTCACGATCACCCGCCCCGACGTCTTCTCGATCATCAGGTTTTCGGGCTTGACGTCGCGATGAATCACGCCCCGCGCGTGGGCGTACGCGAGCGCCCAAGCCGCTTCCCGAAGAACCCGGACCGTTTCGAGCGGCGAGAGGGCCCCGAGCCGTCGGAGCCGCTCGGCCAGTGACTCGCCCTCGACATACCCCATGACGAAGAAGGCGTGCCCGGCGATCTCGTCGGCCCGGTAGACCGGCACGATATTCGGATGGGAGAGCTGCGCGGCGGTTCGGGCCTCGCGGAGAAAGCGCTCGCGAAGATCGCCCGCGGCGGCCAGGATCGGCGGGAGGACCTTGATGGCGACGAGGCGGTCGAGGCGCACGTCCCGGGCCAGGTAGACGACGCCCATACCGCCTCGGCCCAATTCCCGCTCGATCTGGTATTGGCCGGCCAGCAGCTCCGCGATTGCGGGCACGAGGTCCGTCACGGCCTCACGCTCCGGCTCCGACCAACCGCCGGAGAAACCGCCCAGTGTGGCTTTCCTTGACGGCCACCACTTGCTCCGGGGTTCCGGCGGCCACCACGGTCCCGCCCTTGGTGCCGCCCTCGGGGCCAAGATCGATGACCCAATCGGCCGTCTTGATGACATCGAGGTTGTGCTCGATGACGAGGACGCTGTTCCCCTTATCGACCAGGCGATGGAGCACTTCGAGGAGCACCCGGACATCTTCGAAGTGAAGGCCGGTGGTCGGCTCGTCGAGGATGTAGAGGGTCCGGCCGGTATCGCGCTTCGACAACTCGGTGGCGAGCTTGACCCGCTGGGCCTCACCGCCCGACAGGGTCGTGGCCGCTTGCCCAAGGTGGAGGTAGCCGAGGCCGACGTCGTTCAAGAGTTCCAGTTTTTCGCGGATCCGGCCTTGGGCGGAGAAAAACTCGAGGGCGTCGGAGACGGTCAGCTCGAGGACGTCGGCGATGCTCCGCCCTTTGTAGCGAACCTCGAGGGTTTCGCGATTGTACCGTTTGCCCCGGCAGACCTCGCACGGCACGTAGACGTCGGGGAGGAAGTGCATTTCGATCTTGACGAGGCCATCGCCTTCACAGGACTCGCACCGGCCGCCCTTGACGTTGAACGAAAACCGGCCGGGGCCATAGCCCCGCATCTTGGCCTCCGGCAATTGGGCGAACAAATCCCGGATCGGGGCAAACAGGCCGGTGTAGGTGGCCGGGTTGGACCGCGGCGTCCGCCCGATCGGGCTTTGGTCGACATCGATGACCTTGTCGAGCTGATCGAGGCCCTCGATCGTCTTATGGGCGCCGGGAACGACCTTGGCGCGGAAAAAATGCCGAGCCAGGGAATGGTAGAGGATGTCGGTAATCAGGGTCGACTTCCCGGACCCCGACACCCCGGTGACCGCGGTCAGCACGCCTAACGGGAACTCCACCGTCAGGTTCCGCAAGTTGTTGGCCTTGGCGCCGACGACCTTGAGCATCCGCTTAGGATCGACGCGCCGGCGCTTGGGCGGGAGCGGAATCCGGAGTTCGCCACGGAGGTAGCGACCGGTCAGCGAATCGGGATGGGCGACGACCGACTGAACGACGCCTTCGACGATCACCTCGCCGCCGAACCGGCCAGCCCGGGGCCCAAGGTCGACCACATAGTCGGCGGCCCGAATGGTGTCCTCGTCGTGTTCGACGACCAGGACCGTGTT
>JAYTTT010000474.1:0-14824 GCA_043744895.1 Gemmatimonadota bacterium
CGGCGATCTCACCGGCCCGGCCCTGCGTCGGGGCCCCCCCGATCGGGCACCGCCCCGCTCACGACGCGGATCGCCCAGCTCGAGCGGCAGTTGACGGCCGCGGTGAAACGGGGCGACCGCGCCGAAGCCATCGTGGAGGTCCAAAAAAAGGCCGCCCTGTTGGGGTCACCGCTCGCGCCGACCGAGCCGTCGTGATCTGTGAAAGCTAGTACTCGGCCTGACAGACAGTGCTGGTCCGGGTGTCCGGTTAGGCCGCCGGCTGTTTCGCCTGGGCGAGCGGCACACTGTCCACAAACGTTTGCATCGGCGTCTTGCCGTAACACCACCGCCCTTGGTGCGGCCGATCGGTGTTGTACGTGACCAAAAAACGCGTCGAGGTCGGCCTGCAAGGCCTCCAGCGTGGCATAGATGGTCTTCCGAAACGCCACCCGGTAGAACTCATCCAGGATCGTCCTCTGGAGCCGCTCCACGATCCCATTGGCCTGCGGGTGCCGGACCTTGGTCTTCGGGTGATCGATGTTCTCCACGGCGAGGTAGAGTTCGTAGGGATGGCGATCCGGCACTCCACAGAACTCCGTCCCCCGATCCGTCAGCATCCGGAGCACCGCCACGCCCGCCGCCTCGAAGAAGGGCAAGACGCCCTCATTGAGCAAGTCCGCGGCCGTCACGGGGTCTTCTCCTGGTAGAGCTTGGCGAACGCCACTTTGCTGTAGGTGTCGACGAACGCGCCGGGCCGTCGCCGCCAGCATGGTCGCGGACGGCCCGCCGAGCCCGGGCTTCGGCTCGGCGCTCGGCCGGCTAGCCGCCTTCGTCGTCGCGGGTCACGGCTTCAGGGAGGGCTCCGCTCCCGGGCTGTTGCCTAACTCGCGTGTGGACGCTGACGGGGCCGCGAGGTGGCGGCCTGGGCGCGGCCGCGCTATGATCATGGTGGCGGTCCCGGCCGCGCCTCGAACATCGGTGCGGGGCCCCGCAGGTCAAACGCAGATCCGTTAGAGGGCAGCCACAGGATCTGGTGTGAGGCGAATGCGCACACTGCTCGGAACCCTGATCGCGGCCGGATGGGCCGGAGCGTCGGCCTGTCAGCGCGACTCCACTGGCCCCGACGTCTCGCCGAAGGTCGCGGCCTGCGACACCGTCGGGACGGCGACCATCAGCCCCGGCCCCACGCCGACCATCGCGTGGAGCGCCCCGTGTGCACTTGGCACCCTGGTCGTCTTCCGAGCGGCCGACACGGCGCAGATGTGGGGCGCGTTCAACGAGGACAATCAACTCGTGAGCCCGGTCACCTACGGCGTCTTGCCCAAGAACGCCCGCCCGGGCTCTGCAGCTATTCCGCTGGTGCCTGGGCAAACGTATCGACTTCTGCTCGGCTACAACCCGCCCGCGCCGGCCGGGACCGTTGTTCGGTTCCTCACGGTCCTCTCTCGGCAGGAGTTCGTCCCGTAAGAGGGCCGCTGGTTCGCCGGGATCCCGTCACGGCGGCCCTCTAACAAGCAACCGTGTCTGCTTCCGACCCCACCACCCCTCGCCGCGGGGTGTCGTGGCGGACCATCGCATTCACGATCGTCAGCAATTTCCGCATGCAGGCTATCAAGGCGACCATCGCCGGCTTGCCCGCGGCCCGGAGGCGCTGAATCTGCCGGCGATTCAGGACGCCTCACTCCGGCAGCTCGCCCAGCAACGTACGACTCAACCCCGGGCCCACCCCCGGCATCGACGGCAGGAGATTGTCCTTGGCGCGCCAGGCGGGATTGGCCTCGACCTGCGTGGCGAGTTCCGCGTCGAGCGCTTGGGCCGCCGCATCCGGCAGGGGCCGCGGCGTGGGCCGGACCTGCTGGCCGAAGGGCGCCAGGGCCAGCGCGTCCAGCCGATCCGTCTTCGCGAGCTGACCGATGGCCCGCGCGAAGGCCCGCGCCTGGCGGGGGTTGACCACGACCAGCAGGAGGGCCGCCGCAGCCAAGGCGGTGACGAGCGCCCGCTCGTAGCCGCCCGTCGCCTCGAGCACGGTAAGCCCGGGGGCCGCGGCCTGCAGCCGTTCCGCCAGCTGCCGCACTCCGGCGGCCGTGTTGGCCCCGGTCCCTTGCGCCCCGCTCGGCAGCATGGCCACGTCTAATCTGGTTTTCCCGACATCAATCCCCGCGACGATGTCCCCCTCAGTCTCCGACTCTCCGTCTCCTCCGTGGCAATGGTTCTCCGTGCGGCCCGACCCTGCGTCATCCGGGGTGGTCCCCGCCCAACCGTCCGGGCTCGTCTCGAGTCCCGGCCGACGCCCACGCTTGTTACCGGTCTCACGGACCTGTGTTTGCCCGGGCTATCGGTCGGGCCTTGCCAAGGAGAGATTAACACGTCGGAGACATACAGGAGACATACAAGGGTTTTGCAGACGGACGGCCGCCAGCGGCCCCGTTTGACAAGTCGCGGCCGCGCCCCGATGTTGATCGGTGGACGGCGCGGCCGCTCTGTTCCTCGCAGCGGCCGCCGCTGAAAACCGGTCGTTAGGCGGCAGTCTCCAGCACCCCGGTACACCCGGGGGAGGTGTAAACCAGCATGGTACTTCACCCCCGGCACCTGCTCTCGGCGGCCGCAGCTGTGCCCGTCCTATACTTCGGTGGGTTAATCGCTGGAGGCGTGGCCTTCCCGGGGTTCAGTCACTTGACCCAGCAGCCCAGTGAACTGGGCGCCCTCGGAGCCCCGCACCCGTGGATCTATAACGGCGCCATGGCGGCGGCTGGGATTGCGTTCGTGCTCGGCGGCCTTGGTCTGTGGCGGGCGATCGTGATCCTCGGTGGCCGGCCGACACTGGCCGCGATCAGCGCGGTCTGTGCCACGGGGGCCGGCTCCTATTTGATCGCGATCGCCATCTTTTCATTGCCCGACCCAAGACACTACGCGGTCGCCCCCCTGGCCCTTTCGATTCACCCCTTGCCTTTTGTCATCGGAGCAGCCCTGTGGAAGCGCCCGGACTGGCAGCGGGCCCGGGTCTATTTGCTGATCACTGGGATCGTGATGGTGGCCCTACTCGTCGCGAACCTCGGAATCGGCCCAAACCTGATCGGCGCCCCCCCTGGCCTCTTGTCGCGCGTCTATGCGTTGGCCGCGTTCCCCTGGCTGGCAGCGACAGCCGCGGCGCTCCGCCGCCGCCTGAGCCGGCTGCCCCTGTGAGAGCGGTCCGCCGTCCGGTCAGACTCCGTATAACAAGGGCTTGCAGGCGGACGGTCGCCCGGCGCTCCGTTTGACAAGTCGCGGCCGCGCCCCGATGTTGGTCGGTGGACGGCGCGGCCGCTCGGTTCCGAGCGGCGCCCGCCGCTGAAGCGCGATTCGTTATACCGCACACGACTTCCCTTGCCCGCCCAGCTTCGCTAGGCCACTTTTGGCCCCATGACCAACCCTCACTTGGACGAACTCCTGCGGCTGCCGATCGCGGACCGACTCGAAGCCATCGAGGAGCTCTGGGACCGTCTCGAGCCCGACACGGGGCTTTACCCGTTGACCAAAGCTGAGCGCGCTGAACTCGACCGACGGATCGCGGCGGACGAGGAGGATGGTCCGGGCGCGGGAATCTCTTGGCCGGAGTTGCGCCAGCGCTTGGAACGGGGCGACGGGTAAACCTGGCCCCGCAATGAAGGTGATCGTCCGTCGGTTGGCTCGGCGCGATATCGCCGAGGCTGTTCGGTGGTATCGGACCCGTAGTGAGGGCGTGGCCCGCGTATTTCTCGACGCGCTCGAAGCGCGGCTCGTAGCGATCGAACAGACGCCGGAGCGATTCCCGATTGTCCATGCCGATGTTCGCCGCGCGCTGGTTGGTCGGTTCCATACGAAGGCTGATCTGGTCAGCCGGGTGACGCTTGCCAGCGAGTTCCTACAAAGTCACCTTAGGCCGACCGACTTGGAGGGCTGGCCAGGCCGCGTCCTTATCATAAGTGATCATAAGTGGCGACGATGACTCACTGATGCCACCAGCGTCGCACGCGGCCCTACGGCGGCTCTACCCGACCGCCTCGGCTCACACGTTCTCCGGCCTGGGTTACTCCGCGGCGATACTCCAGCCGGAAGAGTATGTGGAGGTGATCCGTCAGTACTTGGCGACGCGTGCGCCCTAACAAGCGTTCCCCGTTTGCCTGTGGCCCCGGACGGATCCAGTCCACCGCGGGCCACCCTTGCCACACGTAGCCGGTGGCGCCACTGTTAAAGCCATGACCAGTCCCTACCTTGACGCCATTCTCAAGTTGCCCGTCCCCGACCGGCTGGATCTCGTGGAGGCGATTTGGGATAGCTTGGCCAACTCCCCCGAGGTGGACGCCGCGTTTGCCCTGACAGAGGAACAACGCGAGGAGCTGGACCGCCGGCTCGCGGAGCACCTGGCCGATCCGAGTTCGGCCGTACCCTGGTCAGAGGTGCGGCGCCGACTTTCGGGCGAGGCTTGAGCTTCCCGGTCTCGTTTCGGCCGCAGGCGGTTGAAGAACTTCGATCGGCCCAAGCATGGTATTGGGCCGGTCGCCGCTCCTGTTCCCGGCAACCCGCGGGGACATTCGGCGGGCGATGGTGCGCCGGTTCCCATACGGTCTGTTCTTCCAGGTCATCAAGGCCGAGGTCGTTGTGCTCTCGTGCTACCACCTTCGCCAGCGACCCCGCCGTTGGGGCCGGTCGTTACGTTGAGGCATAACAAGGGGTTGAAGCCGACCAAGGCACTTGGCGCCTTTGCAGCTAATTCCAATTCGTTATGCGGGGCGCAGAAATCGGGAGGCCGCTGGGATCCGCGTCTCACTCGGCGGGCCAAGATCAGGTGAGGTTAGGTGCTATGCCGCGAACGGGCCGACTCGACGGAGGAGCGTGACGATGAAGGCGACCCTAGTTGCAGGTCTCGCCTTGATGCTGTTCGCCGGCGCAGTATCGGCACAGTCTCAGGATCAGATGATCGCGGCGGCCGTCCAGCCATTGCCGGCGCCGTTGCGAAGCGGTGCCGCCGTGGTTCGCCTTGACACAGCCGGACAACCGCACGTCCTTCGGCCAGGAACCAATGGAATGGTCTGCATGGCAGACCAGCCGGGTGATGCCGAGTTCGATGTGCGCTGCTATCGGGAGTCCTTCATCCACGTGGTGTACCGGGCGTTCCAATTCGGGGCCAGTACGTCCAGTCCCAAGGTCGCCGCCGAGATCGCGGCGGGAACGCTGGAGTTGTCGAACCAGCCCACCGCCGGGTTTCGATGCCTTGGACCGGCGAGCAGCTATGATCCGGTCACGAACTCGGTGACGGCTCAATGCCGCTGTTGGGAGTCGGTGCATTTTCCGTTTCGGACCGCGCGCGAAGTCGGTTTTCCGGAGATGAGCGAGATCCCCGAGAACCTGCGGCAGACCGTCCCATACGTCATGGCCAGCGGCACCTATTGGGCGCACGTGATGATTGAACACCCCTCTCCCAAATGAGGGCGCATTCCCCGGGAGAGGAGGGATGCCGATCCGAACGCCGTCGAGCCGTGGCGCCTGGTCCGGCCCTGCGTTCAGTCGTCTCGGTACCTGCGCCTCTTGGACGTCCCGGTGCCGGGCTCGTACGGGCCGACGGCTACCGCAAGCGTTCCGCCGCGCCGAATCGGAGCGCGGCGATCGGCTCGAACGGACCATGGGGCCGGAGGACAAACCGGAACGTCACGGGTCCCGACTGATCGGCCTTGAAGTTGGTGTGCCAGTAATTGTTCATCAGGTACGCCACCAGCTCGCTCCCGGGTAAGGTCCGGTCGAGCCACGCCTCCGTCCCATCGCTGCGTTTGAACGCCTCGGCGGTAAGCCCTCCGACCTGCCACAGGGGCGCATCCGGAGTCGCGATGGTGACGCCAAAGCGGGCGTTGGACGCGTCCACCACGCTGGCGGCCGACACGACGTTCCGGTTGGCTGCCGCCAACTGATCTCGGTCGGCCCGAACCAGCGTCCCGGCCGGATCGAACCGGATCGTCGCCCCGGGCACCGCCAGCGCGAAGGAGAGGTGGACCGCCTCTTTCTCCCGGATGGCCACCTTGTCGATCGTGGTGACGATCTCGACATCGGCGCTCCCGGCCCGGAGCATGACCGACTGGATCAGCCCCGCCGTTCCCGGGGCGTCCGCGACGATCTCAAGGCGGCCGATCGCCGGCCCAGTGTCGACCACCGCGATCCGCCTCACGACGGCGCCAGCGGCCCGGCTGGTATCGCGGCCCGCCAGGTACCGGTAACGCGCCAGCCCGCCCCGGAGCGGGTCCGCCAGTTCGCGGCCCCGCCAGCGAAGGCTCGTCACCGCTCCGGTGGCCCGGTCGACCCGTACGGTGACGAAGCCGTTCCAGAGCGAATCCGCCGTGGCCCAGACCCGTCCGGCCCGCGGCGCCGGAGGTGGCTCCCCACCGCCGGCCGCCGCGAGCAGGAGGCGCGACAACGAGTCGGCCGCGAACGCCCGCGCCTGCTTCCACCGCCACTGCGCCACCACGTCCGGCGCGTCGGGCTCGCTAATGCTCCGATCGGCACCCCAGGTGTGTTCGTCCCACAGCAGCACCTCTTTCCAGGCCCGCCAATCGAGTTCGGGATCGAGCGCGATCCCACGGCGGTGCGCCGCAGCCTCCGCCGTTTCGATCCGGGCGGCGCTCCGGCGGGCCATCACCTGTTCGCGCGCGGTGCTCAGCGCCCCGTCTTCCCAGTAGCCGGTGAAGTCGCCCCGGAGCCTGGGCACGACCGCGCCATATCGGCGCTCGAACCGGGCGAACATCTCCGGCAACGTACTGATGACGAGGCGGGGCGAGACGAACCGCTCGTTCCAGCGGCGGACCTCGTCGGGGAGCCTAACGTCAGGGGTGCCGTTGTCGCCCCCGTAGGCGATCCGGACCTGGACGATGGCATATGGGTAGCGGTCGCGGGTCAGGGCCGCGGCGTAGTCGGTGAGGAAGGCGGCGTCTTGGACCCGGATCCGCCCGGCCGGGAACCGGTGCATCCAGGAATACCCCCGGCCGGCCATCATCACCAGGACACTGTCGCGCCCATCGAGACCGACCCACCAGAACGGGCGGTCGCCAAGCCCGGTAATGGTGCGACCGATCCGGTCGCCTTGCATCGGGAGCGACGGTTGATAGTTCGGCCCGGTCGAGAACCAGCGAATCCCCGCCCTGGTCAGCGCTCCCACCAGCCCCGCGGGCGCACCCGGCACGTCACTCAACGTCGCGGTGGTGATCGACACGCCCGCCGTGGCGCGGAGCCGCCGGGTGGTCTCGAACATCATGTCCAGTTCGCGGCCGGACGAGAGCCCCATCATCAGATTGGCATAGCTCCCGTTGAGCGACAGCTCCCCTCGGCGGACGGCGGCGAGGACTCGTAGAGCCCGCGCCGAGTCGCGGGAGGTCAGTTCGTCGAGCGGCCAGAGGCCCTCGACGTTCCACCGGAACCTGGCCTCGGGTGGATACGATCGGGTTCGCTCCGCCAGCACGATGGCGGAGTCGTAGCCGGCCCAGGTGCGTTCGAGGACCTGGGCCTGGGTCGCGGTATAGCCGATGTCGAGATGGGCGTGATTGATCAGGTAAAAATCGCGCGGCACCACCGGCGTAAGGGGGACCGGGTCCCAATGGGTCGCCCGGCCGCCGACCGTCAAGGCCAGACTGGTGCGAGCCGGCGCCCGCACCGGGGCCACGCCTAACCACAGGGTCGATCCCCCGGTCGCCGCGGTCCAACTGGTGTCGGTCCGGCCGCCGACCGTGGCGGTCAGCGCGAGCGGCTCCCACGGATTCCAGACGTCGAGCCGGATCGCCTGCCGCGGCCCCGACGTGGTCCGGAGCAGCGCCTGCTCCGGCACCACGGCCGCCGCCGGCCGCATCCCGGTAAGATAGAGGATGAACCAGCTCATCCGGCCCGCCGTCTGCCCGTGGACCTCGCACTCGACCGGCCGTCCCGCCGGCGCGAGGGGCCGCGGCACCGAGAGCACGAATCGCCCGTGGACGTCGCCGAATTGGTCTACCATAAGGCGGTGAAACGACAACGACAGGCCCGAGCTATCGGCGATCTCCCAGTCCAGGGTGTCGGTGGGTTCTGGAATCCGGAGCCGGTGACGGCCGGCGACGATCAGATGAAACTCAACCGGCGTCTGCCCCGGATCGGTCACGTCCATCGCCGCGAGCCAGGCGAGCCGCACCGGGCCCGGACCGGCCGGCGCCGGCTCGCTCCGCCAGGCCGCCCCGGCGGTGCTGTCCAGCGATCGAACCAGGAGCGAGGCGCGGAGGCTGGGATGGGCCGAGTGGTAGTCGAAGGCCTGGCCGCGAAGGGTAGTCGTCCAGCCATCGACTGTCCCCGCAGGAAGGGGCGCGACCGGCCGGAACCTGACGGTGTCCACCGCCGGCGGGGTTCCGAGTGGCCCGGCCAAGATCCCGAGGCCGGCGAGGACCGAGCGCATCGATCGGATCCTGACCACGGTTAGGCGCCGAGCTGCGATTCGGCGAACGGCGCCACCTGTTTCGCGTCGAGAAAGGCCACGATCTCTTGGGCGGGCGTCTCGGGCGGGACCAGCATGCCCTTGGCCTGGAAGCCCTCGAACATCGCCACCCAAGGAAATTCTGCCGCCGAGTACGACCGGGCGCTGACCTGCATTTCGGTGTCGACGATCCCGGGTTCGTAGCTCAGGATTCCCGCATCGGCACGAGTCGGGGCGTGGGGCGCGTCCGATTTCCATTCCTCCGCCATCACCATGCCGGCCATCCGGAGCGCGGCCTTGCCGGCGCAGTAGACGCCCAGCCCGGGAAAGGCCATCGTGGCCGCGCCCGACGACACGTTGACGATCCGAAGCGGCGTGCTCCTCGGCGCGGTTCGGCTGGCCAGCGCCATCAGCGCCATCGGGGCGACCGTGTTGACCGCGTGGGTAGCGGCGAGCCCCAGCGCCGAGACTCGTTCCAGCGGGCCGAGCCGGTCGGTGGCGGCGGCGTTGTTGACCAGGCCGATCCGGCCCCAGCGCGGGTCGCGGATCAGCGGCTCGAGGCGTTCGGCTGCCAAGGCATCGAGCGCCGCGGTGTCTCGGAGGTCGATGGCGAGGTGGTGGTAGTGCAGATGGGAAATCGGGGTGGCGCGACGGGCGAGGCCGACGACCTCCCAGCCCCGATCGAGGAGGAGCAATGCGACGTGCTGGCCGATGCCGCTCGAGGTGCCGGTGACGATGGCGAGGCCGGCAGGGGTGAGGGTCTGTGACATGCTCCTAACCTACTGCTTCAGTCGGTCGCGAGTGTGTTCGGGCTCTTTCGGTTTCAGGCTACGGCTTGGCGGCGCCGCGGCTCACGGCCCACACGTACGACGCCACCGCGAGGATCTCGTCGTCGTGAATGCCGCCCGGGTGAGCGATCATCGCGGTTTTCGGCACGCCGATGCGGATGACCCGTTGAATCATCTCGAGGCTGCCGTCGCCGTTCCGCCATTTGTGGGCGCGGAGCGCTGGCGCGATGGCCGTGCCCTCGAGGTTCGACCCGTGGCACCCAAAGCAGGTGCCTTCGCCGTGGAACACCTGGCGGCCTTCCTGAATGGCCTTCTGGCGCGTGGCAACGCTATCCCGAAAGGCCTTGGCCGTATCGGCCGGCTGCTGGGCCGCTGCGGCACCCAAAAACATCGCGATCATGGCAACCGCCAACCCGCTCCTTCGCACCATCATGCCGGCCTCCAGGCCCACGTTCACTCCGTTGCCGGGATGGCCCATGCCGTGAGCCACCCTGCCAAACCAATGAAGCATTGCCTTGGTTCCGGCGCAATACGCCGATTTTCTTCCCCGAGGTGTTCATGAATGCCAAACGCGCCGCCGCTGCCGGACCGGTCGCCAGTCGGGCTGTCACCCTGGTCTGGTTGCTTGAGCCGGCTTTCGGTGACTTGTGTCACACCCTCTTATCCCTTTCTTCACACGGCCGGGGCCCTATTAGGAGGGTGAAAACCACTCCCTTCGACGAGGTCAACATGCAAGCCCCCGCTCGGCTGGTCCTGCAAGCCGTCCTGTCACTTACGCTGGTCCCGGCCCTGCGTGCGGAGGGCCTCGATGACCTCACCGCACGGTACGTGCGGGAATACGCCCGCGGCCTGAGCGCCCATCGATCGATTCCGAGTTTTTCCCGCCAGACCGGCCTGGCCTGCAACGCCTGCCACACGGCGTTCCCGCACCTGACCCCGTTCGGGCGAATGTTTAAGCTGAACGGCTACACCATGACCTCCCTGCAGATGGTCGAGGCCGGCGACAGCGGACAGCGACAGTCCCTCAAACTCGACCTGATTCCGCCGGTCTCGGCCATGGTGATGACCTCATTCACCCAGACCGCCAAGGCCCAGCCGGGAGCCCAGAACGGCACGGTCCAGTTTCCGCAGCAGTTGAGCCTCTTCTTCGGCGAGGCGATTACGCCGAAGATCGGGACCTTCCTGCAGCTGACGTACGACCCGGCGGCCGGCGGGATCGGGATGGACAACGCCGACATCCGTTACGCGAACCGGACCAGACTTGGCGGCAAGTCGCTGCTCTACGGCGTCACGTTGAACAACAACCCGACCGTTCAGGATGTCTGGAACACCGTCCCCGCGTGGGGGTTCCCGTACGCCTCGTCGGCCGTGGCACCGTCACCCGCCGCCGCGGTACTCCTCGACGGAGGCCTGGGTCAACGCGCCGCGGGCCTGGGCACTTATGTGATGTGGGACAATCACCTCTATGGCGAGATCAGCCTCTATCGGTCTTCCGTCCAGGGTGGCGCCTCACTGGCGGACTCGACCGCCACGGAAACCATTCATGGCGTCGGCCCCTACTGGCGCGCGTTCTTCCATCAGCAGATGGGCCGCCAGGACCTGATGATCGGCACGCTGGGCATGTCGACATCGATCTTCCCGACGGGCGTCACGGGCCTGCGCAACCGTTTCACCGATATCGGCTTCGACGCCCAGTATGAGCTCCCGATCGGCGAAGGCAAGGGCGGCTTCACCACCCACGCGATCTACATGCATGAGAAGCAGAGCCTCGCGGCGGATGTCGATGCCGGCGCGGCCGAGAATCTCAAGAACACCCTCAACACCGTCCGTGTGGATGCCTCGGTTTACACGGCGAACCGGCTCGGATTCACGCTCGGCTACTTCTCGACCTCGGGCACCACGGATGCGCTTCGGTACCCGGAAGGCGGGCTCAGCGGCAGCGCAGTCGGCGGCCCGAACAGCAACGGCCTAATCTTCCAGGCCTCAGCCCTCCCGTGGCTCAACACCCGATTCGAGATTCAGTATGTGATGTACCGGAAGTTCAACGGGGCGAACATCAACTACGACGGCTTGGGGCGGAACGCCAAGGACAACAACACTCTGTACCTGCTGAGCTGGGTCGCCTTCTGACGCGGGATCAAGGGACGGGCTTACCGCCCGTCCCTGACCAGCACATAGTCACTGTAGCCCATTCAGAACACGATCGTCAAAGTGAACATCACCGACGTCCCGCCGGTCGGGCTGCCCTTGGCCGTGGCACCCAGCTGCCAGCCCGGCTTGTGCTGCTCGGCGCTCTTCTTCGCTTTCTCGACCGCGGAGGAGACCGCGTCCTTCACCGCCCCGCCGTGCTCGAGCAGGGCCTTCGGATCGTTCGCCCCCTTGGCCATCGCCTCCGCCGTCTTCCCGAATGTCGTCGACGCGCCCTGCATGACGATCGCAATCTCGGCCGGCGTGACGAACTGCCCGAGCTGGCCGAATTGAATGTCGGCCGACCACTCGACCCCGCCCTCCGCCTTCGAGACACTCCCCTTGATCGTGAGATCACCGGCCTTCAACTCCGCCTTGGCACCTTTGCTGGTGACGTCGACTCCGGCCTTCCAGCCCGGCCGCTTGACCGACACCCCGCCGCCCTCGGGCCCGCCCTTCGCGCCGAGCTCGGTGCCGCCCGGCAGTTCAACGGTCGCCTCGCCGCCTTCGGCCGAGCCCTCGCCCTTGAGCTTGGCCCCGCCAATCGCCAATTCGCCGGTGACCTTGCCGGCGATGTGGAGTTCCAGGTTGGCGCTGTCGCCGCCCAGCTTGAGGCTACTCGGCAAGCCCCCCAGGTTCTCGAGCACCGCGGCCAGCTCGGACTGGACGCCCTTGGCGTCGGCCATGTCTCGGTGCTCGATCAGGGCAACCCCTCGGGCCTTGGCCTGAACCCGAATCGCTGTCTCAGCGTCACCCACCTTCAGTTGCTCGCTGACCGAATGGGGTTTGCCGTCTTTTCCCGTGAAGGTGAGCCGCCTCGCCTCGGCGACCAACTCGGCGACCGTCAACAGGGTGGTGTTGCCCGCGGCTTGGGTCGTCTTGGCAAACCATGCCTTGACCGCGTCCGACGCCGCGGTGTAGTCGGCCATCAGCTGGTTCATGTCGGGACGCAAGGACGGCGGCTTCGGCGCGATCGGGTTGAACGCCCAGGGGGTGTCGCGCTGAATCAAGTGGGAGACGGCCGCATTCCCGATCTGGCGCTGCAGCGTGAGGACGGGATCGACCGCGCCGGCCTCTTCGGTCGCTGGAGTCGTCGGCTCGACGTCCCGAGCGGGGCGAACCGCCACCCGCTCCGCACCCGCCGATCCGGTCCGCCCAAGCATGGGGCCGCTCAGTGCTCGGCTGGGGCCGGCAGGCCGAGGGGAACGAATTTCCCGTCGTCGATCCGGCCGGCCCTGACCCGGTAGACGACGATGCCGGACGGCAACGACAGGCCCGGGCGTTCGCTCGGGCCAACCACCGCCGCCGTCTGATAGAACCGGGTCGGGACGCCCTCGTATTTGAGTTGCTCGCGGACGTGCATATGGCCGCCGAGGGCCATCGGGAAGGGATGGCCCTTGATCAGGGTGATGATGTCGCCGGCGTTCGACACCGCATGCCGGAACGCGGTCTTGCCGCGCACCGTGATCGCGGTCGCCGCCGGCGGGCCGCCCCGATACCCGTTGACCGTCTCCACTGCCGTGAAGAAGGGAATGTGGTTGAACGTCACAACCGGCGTTTGAGGCGGCACGACCGCCAAGTCCTGGACGAGCCACGCCGCCTGGACGCTGTCGACATGGCCGTAGTAGGACTGGTCGTCGATGTCGACGCTGTTGAGCCCGACGAAATGAATCCCGCCATAGTTGAAGGAGTAGTAGTCGGGGCCTCGGTAGTGCCGATACATGGCTCGGCCATAGAGCGGATGGTCGGCCGAGACGTGTGACGTGTCGCGCTCGATTCCGAAGATCTCGTGGTTGCCGGGCACGGTATATAAGGGGCCGGTGAAACGGGCGGCCTCCGCCTGGAACATTTCATAGTAGCCGGTGGCCTCGGCCTCAGAAACCCGAAGGGCGTCCCGAACCAGGTCGCCCGTGATGATCGTTAGGCTCGGTTTGATCGAATCCACCAGGGCCCGAAGCCGCTCGGTTCGCGGCCGGCTGGCCGAACTCACGTGGGTGTCGGACGCGTGGACGAAGAGGAACTCCGCCGGCGCCGGCGCCGGACGCAGCGGAAACTCGATCGAGCCCGGTGCCGTCGCCGATACCGGCTTCCAGAACGAGCCCACGACCCCGTACCCGGTCGGGACGCTCACGAAGACCGAGCCGAACCCGGCCGAGGCCGCGATCCGAAACGAGCCGTCAGGACCGGTCTGAACGACCCGCACCTGATCGGAGACGGCCACGCCAGCGACACCGGGCTCGCCGGGGTCACGGTGCCCGTTGCCGTTCCGGTCCAGGAACACGACGCCGGTCAGGTCCGCCGCCAGCAGATGTGGCACCAACCCGAGTGCGCCGACGAACAGGGAGGCGGTCCGCAGGGTATCCATTCGGTCAATAGTACGGCATCGCGCGGGGCGATGATAGCCCGTTCAGACTAGAACGTGGTCACGAAAAACCGCTCCCGGGGCCGACGGGCACCGGGAGCGGCGGCGAAGCTGCCCGAGTCGCGCGCTACTTGATCGCGATCTTGCTCTTCATCGACGGTTCCGTCTTGGGAAGCCGGACGGTCAGGATGCCGTCATTGTACAGGGCCTCGATCTTCGCCTCCTGGACGACACCCGGAAGCCGCAGCGTTCGAGCAAAGCGGCCTTCGATCCGCTCCTCCCACAGGAAGTCTTCGCCCTTCTCCTCTTTGCGAAGTTCCCTCTTCCCACCGATCGTGAGGAGGTTGCCATCCAGATTGACATCGAGATCATCCCGGGCAACGCCGGGGATCTCCATTCGCACCACATACTCCTTCGGGTTCTCCGAGAAGTCGAGGGCAGGCTCCCACAGTCCTTCGGCGGTCGCATGGGGGGCCGCCAGCGGCCACGCCGGCGTGGTGAGGAACCGATCAAAGAACCGATCAAATTCCTTGAGGGGAGCAACGGGTGGAGCCACTTTCATGATTCTCATACCGACCTCCTTGCCTCGCTCCGAGGCGGTGGATTTCCTTTCCCTACGCCACAAGATCGCGCTGGAGCGTACAAACGATGGTGAAGGGGTTCTGAAGTCCGTTTCAGGAAGGAAGCTTCAAGGTCCGTTCAGGCGGAATTTCCTCCGCCGGATCGACCTTTGGTCATGACCAGTGAGACTGGGATGCCACCGGCTCGATTGCCCGAGCAGGCCCTCAATGACTTGGCCCGCGCTTGGCGGCGGGAACGTCGCCGAGTCCTCTGCGACCCGGCGCCGGAGGCCGTTCACCGGCTCCGGACCGCCACTCGCCGGCTGGAAGCGGCCGCAACCATCGCGACCGACCGGCTCGGCGTCACCGCCGCCGTACCGTGGTCCGACTGGCACGGCCTCCGGGCCAAGCTGAGCCGACTCCGGGATCTCGACGTAACGATGACGACCCTGCGGGAGACCGAACCCCGCGCCGGGACCGAGGCCGAGGCACTCCGCCGGTGCCTCAGGGATCT
>JAYTTT010000475.1:0-3742 GCA_043744895.1 Gemmatimonadota bacterium
CTGGAGCCGGGGCAGAATCGCCTCGGCTGCGGCGCCCGGCTGGCCGAGTTCAAGGGCTTGGGCCGCGTGTTCGAGGGTCCCGGCGATGACCGCCCCTTCGCGAGCCACGAACGATCGGACACTCGGCTTGAGGTCGTCGTCGGTTGCGGCGGCTTGGGCCGGTTCGGCCGGCGCCTCGCCGAGCGAGTTGGCCAAGTCACGTCCGAGCCGGGCCGCGGCGTCGGAATCTTGATCGCTCCAGCCGCCGGCCTGCCGGGTAAGCCGTTTAAGTTCCTCGACGGCGCCCGCGACCATCTCGGCTCGTCCGACCGACCAGGTGGCGGGGTTGTCGCGATGGGTTTTCGCCAGCCGTTCCAAGCCGGCGGCGGCCTGAGCGAAGGCGGCAAGTCCCGCCATCAGGGCGGTGCCCCGGAGTGCTCGCGTCAACCGGACCAACTCGTCGCCGTCCGGCCGGGAAGGCTGGTCGGCGATCCGAGCGAGCCGCTCGAGGTACTCGGAGGCTTCAAGGACGAAAAATTGGAGTCGGCCGGACGGCACACTCATACCTGAAGTTTAGGCCGCCGCGCGGGGTCTGGTCAACGAGGGACTCGGCTGGTTCGGACGATCCGGCTCATTTCCGAGACGGCCCCGTACATTCCGCTGAAGACCGACCGGCTCACGATGCTGTGACCGATATTCAGTTCCTCGATCTCTGGAATCGCAGCGACGGCGGCGGTGTTCTCGTAGGTGAGGCCGTGGCCGGCGTGGACCGCGAGGTCGATCGCCGCCGCGTGGCGGGCCGCCGCGCGGAGCTCGTCGAGGGCGGTCGCGTCCTTGGCAAAGCCGCGAGCGTAGCGCCCGGTATGGAGCTCGATGGCGGGCACGCCGAGGGCTTTGGCTTGGTCAATGGTGCCGGGGTCGGGGTCGATGAACAGGCTGACCCGGGAGCCGGCGTCGGTCAACTGAACGATGACGTCGCGGAGCCGGCTGGTGTCGCCGGAGAGGTCGAGCCCACCTTCCGTGGTGACCTCTTGTCGCCGTTCCGGGACCAGGGTGGCCTGGAAGGGGCGCAGCCGGGTGACGAGCGCGACCACATCGGGCGCTAGCGCGAGTTCGCAGTTGAGCACGGTGGTGACGGCCGCCGCGAGCCGCTCGATGTCCCGATCGTTGATGTGGCGCCGGTCCTCCCGAAGGTGGGCGGTAATGCCATGGGCCCCAGCCGTTTCGGCAATCCTGGCCGCTTCGATCGGATCGGGTTCGGTGGTCTTCCGGGCCTCCCGGATCGTGGCGACGTGGTCGATGTTGACGTACAGGCGCATTGCTCAGGACCTCCGGCTCGATTTACTTTCGCCCCACTGAAGGCTCAGGGGAGACCCAGTGGTGAAATGGATAGTAGCAACGGTAGGGATGATGTTCGCGGCCGGCTGTGCCACGAAGATCGAAACCGTGGCCGTGGCCTCGGTCGTGGCTCCGTCGGCGGTGGCGGCCGCGTTCATGCGGGCGGTGGCGGACAGCAACTTTTCCCAAATGGGCGATCTCTGGGGCACCTCGGGCGGCTCGGCGCTGGCCAGCGGTAAACCGGCCAACTGGCTCCAGCGGGTGGCCGTCATGCACGCGTATCTCAAAGGGGGCGCCGCCAAGGTCGTGGGCGAGAGCCCCGGGTCGGCCAAGGGCGAACGCCGGGTGCTCCTGATTGAGTTCGCTCGCGACGGGTGTGTCAAGACGGTTCCTTTTACCATGATCCGGACCAAACAAGGGTCGTGGTTGGTCAACGCGGTCGATCTCAATGCCGCCGGGGTTCCCGGTCGCTCCTGTGAGCGCGCCAAGGGAACCTGAACCAGCTTGGCGGACTTATTCCGTCAGTTCGATCAAGATCCCGGCGGTGGCTTTCGGGTGGATGAAAGCAATTCGCTTGCCGCCGCCGCCGATGCGGGGTTGTTCGTCGATCAAGAGGTATCCGGCGTCCCGGCATCGAGCCAGGGTTTGGTCGAGGTCGGCCACCCGGTAGCAGACATGGTGAATGCCGGGTCCGCGCTTGGCGATGAACTTAGCGATGGGTCCATCGGCGCTGAGGGGCTGGAGCAACTCGACCTCGGATTCACCAAATGGGAGTGACACGATGGTCGCGCCGTCCCGTTCCTCGGGTTCGTGAATGGGTGCGAGGCCGAGCACGTCGCGATAAAAGGCCAGGCTTCGGCCGATGTCGCTGACGGCAACGCCGATGTGGGCGATACGAGCGTTCGAAAACACGGTGCCTCCGCGCCAGGGCGCCAACATGATGTGCGGTGCGCAAACTAACATGGTTTACCAATGAGGTCCTGATGAGCGAAATGATTACCCACGTCACCGACGAGACCTTCGCGGCCAGCGTGGAGCAGGCCAAGGGGCTCGTTCTGGTGGATTTCTGGGCGGAGTGGTGCGGGCCTTGCCGGGCCATCGCCCCGATTCTTGAGGACTTGGCCAAGACCAACGCGGGCAAGATCCAGATTGCGAAGTTGGACGTCGATGCGAATCAGCGGACGGGTATGCGGTTCAATGTCCGGTCGATTCCGACGTTGCTGTTCTTCCGGGACGGGAAACACGTGGACACGGTGGTCGGCTTGGTTCAGAAGTCGGCGTTGCAGGACCGGATCAACAAGCACGCGGCTTAGGTTTCTCGGCACTCGGCGCTCGGCACTCGGCACTCGGCGCTCCTTACTATGGCTGGAACGCTGTACGTCCTCGCGACTCCGATTGGGAACCTCGGCGACCTGTCTCCACGGGCCGCCGAGGTTCTTTGCAGGGTAGCCGTCATCGCGGCGGAGGATACCCGGGAGACGGTCAAGCTCCGGGACCATGTAGGTTCCAAAGCCCGGATGATCAGTTGGCACGCTCATTCTGCCCCGCGGCGGATCGAGGAGATCGTGGGGCTGCTGGCCGGCGGGGCCGATGTGGCCCTCGCCACGGACGCCGGAACCCCCGGGGTGAGCGATCCGGGGCCGGCGTTGGTCGGGGCGGTGCTGGCCGCGGGGTTGTCGGTGGTCCCGGTTCCTGGGGCCTCGGCGGTGGCGACGGCCCTGATGGCGTCGGGGTTGCCGGCCGACCGGTACCTCTTCCTCGGGTTCGCGCCCCGGAAGGGTGCCGAGCGCGACGAGTGGCTGGCACGGATCCAAGAAGCGGAGTTTTCCGTCGTGTGCTTCGAGGCCCCGGGGCGACTGAACGACCTCTTGGGCGACCTGGTGGCAACCTGTGGCCCCGACCGGGAGGCGTTTGTGGGCCGGGAAATGACCAAACGGTTCGAGGAGTACCGGCGGGGTCCGTTGGGTGAACTGCGGGCCCGGTTCGAGACCGCGGAGGTTCGGGGGGAAGTGACCCTGGTCATCGACGGCGTCGTTTTGGCCAAGCCGGTCATCGATGAAGGGCCGGCCCGGGCTGTAGCTCGGTCGTTGGTGCAGTCGGGGATCGAGCGGAGTCGAGTGGCCAAGGCGGTGGCCGATGCGTTCGGGCTTTCCCGGAACGAGAGCTATCGCGTGGCGATGGAAGAATGAGGCTTCTGGTGAGACGGTTCCTGGTGGCGATGGTGCTGGGAGCGATTCCGGGCGGTGCCACAGCCCAGGAGTCAATGACGATCGGACGCCTCCATTACGACGGCGGTGGCGATTGGTACGCCAATCCGTCGAGTCTTCCCAACTTGCTCAAGGCCTTGGGAGAGCGAACATCGTTCCGGATGACGGCACGCGAAAGGGTCGTCCAGCTGCTCGACGACGATCTGTGGCAGGTTCCC
>JAYTTT010000476.1:0-3726 GCA_043744895.1 Gemmatimonadota bacterium
CCGGCTTTCGCCGGTTTCGAATACCTGGTCGAATTCGGCCTTGAGTTGGTCGGCCGGCTGGCGGGTCAGCACTTGGAACACCGAACGGCCCACGACATCATCCCGGCGGACACCCTGGGTGCCGGTTTCCCGCTTCCGGTTCCAGAATTGAATCCGGTAGGAGCGGTCCACCACGTACAGACCAACCGGGAGGCTGTCGATGACGAGGCCGGTAAACCGCCGCTGCTCCGAAATTTCCCGCGACCGACTGGCAACCTCGAGGGCGAGATCTTCCGCCAGCGTCATCGCATCGAGGAACGGCGCGAGGAGATTCTGGAGCACGTTGATCACGGCAACCAGGATCTCCGGCTGACCGGGATCCCGCTCGATCTCGAGCACCCCGAGGCGAAGCCCGGCGTGGACCAGCGGCACCCTCAGGGTCGTCGGAGAGGCCGGCGGTAGGTCGTCCAGGCTCGCGGCGAATAGCTCGCGGGCGGGGCTGGCCACTCCCGCGCAGCGACTGGCACTGGCCTCCCGGTGCCAGATGCAGACCGAGCGACACTCGTGGCCCTGCTGGATGGCTCCCGCCACCGACGCCAAGGTGTCGTCGGGCGGAAGGCCGCTGTTGATGATGCGGGCCACCCGGCCAAGGAGGTCGAGGGCGGTGCCGCCCAGGGAGGTCTGCATGCGAGATTCGCTCAAGGCCTTAAATTAACCCCAAAGGCCGCCGCTGCTGGCCCGCCGGATCTCACTCGAGGAGCGCGCCCCATGGGAATTGCCGTGGTCATCACGTTCGTGGTGCTCGGTTTTGTCGCCCTGACCTACAACGGGCTCACCGGGCTCCGAGCCACGGCGGACAACGCGTGGGCCGATATCGATGTCCAGCTGAAACGCCGGCACGACCTGATTCCGGCCCTCGTCGCCGCGGTGAAGGGCCATGCGGGTTACGAGCGGGGCACCCTCGAGGCGGTGGTCGACGCGAGGAATCGAGCCCAAAGCGCGGCCGGCCCCCGGGCGGCGGGCGAGGCGGAAGGCGCGCTGGCCGGGTCGGTGCAGCAACTCCTGGCGCTGGCGGAGGCGTATCCCGACCTCAAGGCCACCGAGAGCTTTCTTGGGCTCCAAAAAAACCTCACTGAGATCGAGGATCACGTCCAACAGGCCCGCCGGTACTACAACGCGGTCGTCCGCGACCTCAACACTAAAATCCAGCAGTTCCCCTCCAACCTGCTGGCCCGGCCATTCGGGTTTGCCGAGCGCGAGTTCTTCGGCATCGACGGCGCCGAGCGGGCGGCCCCCCAGATTGACCTCGGACGGGGCCAATGATCGGGTTCCTGATCGCGCTCGTCATCGGGGCTGCCGCGCCAGCCTGGGCCCAGGAACGATCCCTCGCCATTGAGCGGTTCGACGCGACGATCACCGTCAATCGCGACGGCACGATCGACGTGGCCGAGACCATTACGGCCCGGTTTACCGGATCGTGGAATGGGTTGTTCCGGACCATCCCCGTCGAGTACCGTACGCCGCAAGGCTTCAACTGGACCATCCGGCTCGACCTGATTGCCGCCACCGACGAGCAAGGCCAAGCCCTCAAGACGGAGGCCAACCGGGAACGGCACTATCTCAAGTACAAGGTCTGGGTCCCAGGGGCCCTCGACGCCACCAAGACCATCGTCCTCAAATACCGGGCGAAGAACGGTCTCCGATTCTTTGAGGACCACGACGAGTTGTATTGGAACGTGACCGGCGACGAATGGGACGTGCCGATCCAGGCCGCCAGCGCCACCATCGTGTTGCCCAGCGGAGCTCTGGGCATTCGAGCCACCGCGTTCAACGGATCGTACGGCGCGACCTCGCGCGATGCCAAGGTCGCCACCGAGGCCAATACGATCCGGGTGACGCTGCCAACGTCGCTCGCCTTTCGGGAGGGCCTGACGGCCGTGGTTGGCTGGAACAAAGGCCTGGTCACGGCCCCGACGGCCGGCGACCGGGTGATCGGCTTCCTGGCTGCCAATTGGCCGCTCCTGATTCCCATCCCGGTGTTTCTCGGGATGTTTACGCTCTGGCGGCGCCGCGGCCGGGATCCGAAGCGCCGCCCGATCAGCGTGCAATACGATCCGCCGCCGGGGATGTCCCCGGCTGAGGCCGGCACCTTGATCGACAATTCCGCCGACATGCGCGACATCACCGGCACCCTGATCGACCTGGCCGTCCGCGGGTACCTCAAGATCGAGGAGCGCCAGGAAAAAGCCCTCTTCGGCCTCGTCAGTAAGGACGAGTTCATTTTCCACCGCCAAAAGGCCCCCGCCGATTGGGGCAGTCTCAAGGACCACGAGCGCCGGGTGCTCGAGGGCGTTTTCGACGGCGGGGGCCGCACCGCGGTGGAACTGTCGGATCTCGAGAACAGCTTCTACAGGAAGCTCCCGGCCATTCGGGACGGGATCTTCGCCGAACTGTTAGGCAAGAAGTACTACCGCTCGCGGCCCGACTCGGTCCAGGGAGCCGCGCTCTTCGGCGCCGTGGCCCTGGGCGCCGCCATCGGCATCGGAGGGGCGGTCATTTCCACGCGATTCAATTTGAGCCCGGTGCCGTTCATCGTGGCGGGGGTGCTCTCGGCCGGCATCGCGGCCATTTTCGCCTACTTCATGCCGGCCCGCACCGAAGAAGGCGCCCGGGCGCTGGAACGGGTCCTCGGGTTCGAGGAATTTCTGGAACGGGTCGAGGGCGACCGGCTCCGCGACTTCGTGAAGACCCCGGAACTGTTTGAGCGATGCCTGCCATTCGCGATGGCCTTCGGGGTCGAGAAACAGTGGGCCAAGGCATTCCAGGGGATCTACACCACGCCGCCAAACTGGTATGCCGGCAGCAACTACGGGGCGTTCAACGCGGCCACCTTCTCGAGCCGGCTCTCGACGATGTCGTCCCGGGCCGAGTCGGCAATGACCTCGGCGCCGCGGAGTTCGAGTGGTTCGGGGTTCAGCGGCGGATCGTCGGGCGGCGGCGGCGGCGGGGGCGGCGGCGGCGGGTTCTAGGCCCCGAGGTACAAGGTCACCTCGTGCTCGCCGGCCGCCGTAAAGACGGCCCGCGCCGCCGGCAGGGGCACTTCGTCGACCGCGACGCGGGCCACCCCGAAGTGATCCGGCAATCCCAGGGCCACCGCGATGGGTGGGCCGAACATCACGGCGAGGCGAACGGTCACCCACTCGGCCTTGGCCCGGATATCCAAATCCACCAGGGTCCGGCCGACCCGAAGCCGCCGGGCGACCAGCCTTCGCCAGCCCTCCGGGAGCCAGGGCTCCAATTCGAGCCGGCCGCCAAGCCCGTCATACCTGGCGCCGAGCAAGCCGCCGACCACCCGGGCGAGCAAGTCGGCCGGATCGACCACGGCATCCGACCGAACCCGGCGCCAGAGCCGGGCATCGTCGAGCAAGTCGGCCGTTTCGGCCTCGTCCCACTCCTCGATCCGGCTGCCGGCGGGGTCCACTCGCAACTGTCCCCCGACGCGGCCCAGCGCCCAGGCCACGGCCTGGTCGAGGGCTGCCTCGGGGGACGAGACGGCCGAGTAGTGTCGGCTCAGCGACTCAGCCAAGCGCCTTGATCTGGGTCAGGAGATCGACGTTGTCGCGCTTGTGACCGAGTTCCACTTCCTCGTGAGTCCACCGGACTTGGCCCTGCTTGTCGATGAGAACGTAGGCCCGCTTGCTGAAAAACTTGTCTTCAAGCAAGGTGCCGTATTTGCGGCTGACGTCC
>JAYTTT010000477.1:0-3717 GCA_043744895.1 Gemmatimonadota bacterium
GTGACGGTTGGGTCGTGGCGGAGGAGTCTGGCGATCAGGGCCGACAACTGGCTGATCCAGCGGAGGACGACGTCCCGTTGCATCCCGGAGAACCTAACCGAGCAGGGTCTCCAACGTTGCCGAGGCTTTGTATCACAGAGTACTTGACAGATTGTCGATGGGGTGTAGTTTGTTAGGTCGATGGGGCCGCGTCGTCACACTGTCCGGAGCGAGGATCCGATTCCCCTCTCCGAGCGCGCGATCCAGGATCTCTCGTTCATCCGGGAGACGATGGAACGGGCTTCGGCGGTCACGTCGGTACCGGGCTGGGGCGGCGTGGTGATGGGGTTGACGGCTGTGGTCACCGCCTGGGTGGCATCGCGGCAAGCGAGCTCGGCGGAGTGGCTGGCGGTGTGGCTCGGGGAAGCGGTGGTCGCGCTCGGGATCGGCGGGGTGGCGATGGTGCGGAAGGCGGGGGCCACGGGGTCGCCGCTCGGGACCCGGGCCGGGCGGTTGTTTGCCGGGGCCTTTGCCCCGCCGGTGGTGGCGGGGGCCGTGCTGACGGTCGCGCTCTACCGGGTTCATCGGGTCGATCTGCTGCCGGCGGTGTGGTTGCTGCTCTATGGGACGGCGGTCACGACGGCGGGGCTCTTTTCGGTCCGCCCGGTGCAAATCATGGGGGCGTGCTTCATGGCGTTAGGCGCGGCGGCCTTCCTGGCGCCGCCGGCGTTCGGTGACTCGATGATGGCGGCGGGCTTTGGCGGGCTCCAGGTGCTCTTCGGACTTCTGATTGCGAGACGGTATGGCGGCTAAGCGAAATACGGCTCGGGCGGTTGACCCGGCCCCGCACCGTGGGGCCAAGCTCACGGTGTCCAGCCGCGGGGCGGCGGCGGCGCTCGATTTCGACCGGCTGATCCATGAGCGGGTCCGGCTCGCCATCGTCAGCGCCTTGGCCGTCAACCAGACGCTCGCGTTCAACGATCTCAAGCACCTGCTCGGGACCACCGATGGGAATCTGAGTGTCCACGCCCGGAAGCTCGAGGACGCCGGCTACGTCTCGTGCCAGAAGAGCTTCGAAGGCCGGGTGCCGAGGACCGAGTTTCGGTTGACCGGGGCCGGCCGGGCCGCGCTGGACCGATATCTGGCTCACATGGAAGGCTTGATCAAGGCGGCGCGAGGGGGGTGAGGGGCTCGGGGCTCGGCACTCGGTGCTCGGCACTCGGCGGGCCGCAGGGAGCGGTCTTCTTTTTCGGATGGAGCTTTGTTTTGCAAAGTACTGCGCGGGGCCATGTGGGCATCGTGATGGATGGGAGTGGGCGCTGGGGGGAGCGGCGGGGCCTCCCGCGGGCGGCCGGTCATCGGGCGGGGGCTCTGGCCCTTCGGCGGATCGTGGCGGCGGCGCCGGGGCTTGGGATTGGCACCTTGACGCTTTATGCGTTTTCGGCGGAGAACTGGCAGCGGCCCCGGCCTGAGGTATCGGCGCTGATGCAACTGTTTCGTGGGTTTTTTGAGGAGGAAACGCCGCGGTGGGCGGAGCAGGGGGTGATGCTCAACGTGATCGGGCGACGGGATCGGGTGTCGGCGCCGCTCCTGCGGGCGGTGGTCGAGGCGGAAGACCGGACGAGCGGGGGCTCCGAGTTGGTGCTCCGGATCGCGCTCGACTACTCGGGGCGGGATGCGTTGCGGCGCGCGGCGGTCCGGCTGGCCCGTACCGGCGCCAACGATTGCTCGGCCGAGCCGTTCGGGGAACTGGTCGGGCTGGTAGATCACGCCCGGGTTGCGGCGTCCGATCTCGATCTGCTGGTTCGGACCGGCGGGGAGCAGCGACTGAGCGACTTTCTGGTGTGGGAGGCGGCCGACGCGGAGCTGTTCTTTCGGCCGGAACTCTGGCCGGATTTTGGTCCGGGAGCCCTGGCGGAGGTGATGGCGGAGTATTGGGCTCGGCGCTCGGCGCTTGGGGCTCGGCACTCGGCGCTTCATTTGGAAAGGGGGGTGTTGTGATGGGAGCAGTGATTTTGCTGGCGGGGTTGGGGGGGGTGGGGGTGGGGCTCGGGGTGGTGATCGTGGGGCGGTTGTTGGGGCGGGAGGGGTTGGCGCGAGTGGGGGGACGGGTGGGGCTTGGTGCGGTGGTTGGATGGGCTGGTATTTGGGGGCTTGGGTGGGCCACGGCTCCGCGGGGGGTGGTGCCGTTAGGCGGGGAGGTCTCGTTCTGCGGGATCGACTGTCACCTCCATGTGTCCGTGGTTGGGGTGACCCGGGGGGACGGCCTCTTGGTGCGGGTCCGGTTCCGGAGCGATGCCAGGGGGGCGGATGAATTCCCGGGTTTGCTGCGGTTCGTGGTTCGGGGGGCGGATGGTCGCCGGACGGGCCCGACGGCGGGGTTCGGCGCCGAGCCGCTCGCGGCGGGGGCAACCATCGAGCGGGAGTTGACCTTTGCGGGGTCTGCGGCGGCGGGCGAGCCGGTCCTCGAGGTAACGTGGGACGGCTGGCTCGATTATCTGGTGCCGGGGTCGGGGAACGTGCTGGTGCAGCGGCTCCGGCCGTTGGCGCTCAGCAGGCCGGAGTAGTACGGTCGAAGTACACCAGGAGGTCGAAGGACTGGCCTGGGGCCATCGTGAGGCCGCTCGCCTCGGCGATCGGCTGGTCGCGGTCGAGCCACCCCCGGACCTCCGGAGGGGCGGATCGCTGGTCGAGATAGTAGAGCGGGGCGCCGACCGCTGCGAAGGTGCCGTCGACGGAGTTGGACGGCGGAGCCGCCACTGGGAAGACGAATTTGTCGCATCCCCACCGGCCGCCGCCGATCAGGTTGCCGATGGTGACGAGGCCGTCGCCAAATCGGGCCCGGAGATGCTGGCCGAGTACGGTCGAGGTGTCGGTGGTCGCGGCGTCATGATTGAGCACCGGCGCGGTGGCGATATGGAAGCGGGACGCGAAGACCAGGATCCTGGCATGGGGGCCTTCGCGATCGAGGATCCAGTCGATATTCTCGGCCATGCCGCGGTCGCGGACGTTGGTGGCATCGGTAAACCAGCTCGGCCGGTGGCCGGGCACGAGTTTCCAGCCGACCGGAATTTGGCGGACCCAGTTGTCGGTTTGCCGGGCCCCGGCCGCCGTCCGCCTGGCCCATTCATAGGCGTCGTTCGAGCTCCGGGCCCGGTAGACAGGCGCCCGCCGGTCGAGGAGTGAAGACAAATCGGCGATGGCCGCGGTGACTTGGTTCCGATCGACCGCCGGCATCGCGGCATAGCCGTCGACGGCAGTCTTCGGATCGAGGTCAAGAAATGGCGTTAGGCGGCTCCGCAGGTCGGCCGCGGCGGGCTGGTCGACGCGGGCCAGATACGCCAGGGTCACGTCGACCCCGGTTTGGAGCCTCCGTCTGACCTTGGGATTGCCGGGGCTGCCGGGAATATCGAACCCGTAAAACCGGACTGGTTTGCCGGCATCGTGCCGGGCTCGAAGCCATTCGACCAAGGCCCGGTTCTGGGGCGTTACCCCGAACATCCAGCTCATCCCGGTGTCGACCACGGTGGCCAGGTCGCCCGGGGTTCCGTTGACGTAGTCGTGGATGACCTGGCCTTCGGCAATGCCGGACTCGACCGCGACGGCGGTGAACCCTCCCCGCTCGACCAGGGCCTTGAGCAGCCGGTTGCGGAACTCGAGCGGCTCGGCGCCGAGGTGGACGGCTTCGCTGAGGGCCACGATCCGGGCGGAACCGATCATCCGAAGCAGGGCGTCGAG
>JAYTTT010000478.1:0-3716 GCA_043744895.1 Gemmatimonadota bacterium
AAATCCCACCGGAACACCGCCACTTGGTTTCGAAGTTTCTTTTTTCGGGGCGACTTGCAGGCCAGCAGCAAGACCCGGTCGGTTCGATCGTAGCTCAAGCCCTCAACCTCGCACCGGGCCCCGACCCCAGTCGGCGTCACGACAAACGAGAGGATGCCGTCGGGCGTCCCTTTCGCCGGAAGATCCATCGCGTAGAGCACCCCATTGCTGGTCGTCAGGACCAGCGCCCCCCCCGCCACGGCAATACCCTCGAAATCACCCGATGGCGGCGTTGCTCCCAGTTGGTAAGTCCCCACGGTTCGCCCCGTCGCGGCGTCGAGGGCCATGACGACACCCCGTTCGTCGTTATGCAGAAACAGCCGCCCGTCGTCGGTCAACGCCAATCCCGACACCTCGGTCATCACCGCCGGCAGCATCCACCGCGCCTTGGGCCGGCTGGTGCTCAAGCAGTCAACCACCGACGCCGGCGTCTGGGAAAGGGGACCGGCCGCCGCCATGAATAGGCCCGCCGAAACAGACCGAACCCAGGGCACCACTAGTGAACCCGGGCGCCGATGACGTTCGGCGCGGCTCGGGTCAACAGCGCATCCTCGAGGTTCCGCGGATCGACATTCTTGCCAAGCCGAATCCGGTATTTGAGCACGCCCCGCCCTTTGGCGTTCGTCTCGACTTCGGCCAACTCGAATCGTCGGGCCTCCGTGACCAACATCCCCTCGACGGTCGGCCGAGCCCGGTCGGCGTCCAGGACCCGAACCAGGAGCACCGCGTTGAAGCCCTTTTCCTTCTTACCCTTCTTGACCTCAGAACTCTCCGTGCCGACCAGCAGGTGCCCCGGCGACCGCCCCAATTCGCACATCCCGTAGTCGCCCCGCCAAAGGAGCAGGGTGATGTAGTTGAAGATCATCGACAACACCAGCGCCGCCGCCAGCGCCTGGACCCCCGATGCCAGCCCAACCCCGATGCACGTGAAAATGTAGAGGGTGTCCCGAGTGTCGGCCAAATTGTTGCGGAACCGAACCGCCGCCACGATGCCCGTCAGGCTGAACGCCAGGGCCGTGCTGTTCCGAACGATGACCACGACCCCGGCAATCGCGACCGACAGTACGATCATGGTTCGAACCATGCTCTGCTCGAAGCCTTTTTTCCGTCGCTCGGCCATGTAGACCCAAGACGTCGGCATCATCAATAGAAAGGCACCGAGCATGGCCAGCGCCATGTCCAAAGTCGTGTTCCATGACAGCAGGCTGGTCGACCCGGCCGAGTCAAAGAGATTGCCCTTCATCAGCTGGGCGAGGCGCTCGCCCGAAACCATGGAGCGGGCCGAGGGAACGAAGTAGAGGACCACCGCCGCCACCGCCACCACGAGGGCGTAGTAGGCGGTCAGGGTCGAAAACGGGTGCTCGGCCGGATACGTGACCCGGTCGACTAGGAGGCGAACCGCACCCCGGCCCGACTCCATCCGAGAACCGGGTTCCTTGATGCTCGTCATAGGCGGTTGGGTAACCAGAAGGCGTTGATGCTCCGAACGTTCCCATTCAGGAACCTCCTCTCAACCTACGCCGAAGACTACGCCCCCGGAAGCAGACCAGATTGGCGGGTGGCGGCCCGTCTCAACGGCTGGCCCGCCCGAGCCGTATTACCAGAACTATGAAACTCGCTCTCGCAGCCCTCGCGGCCATCAGCCTGCTGGCCGGCCCCCTTTTGGCCCAAAAACCCGACTTTTCGGGTACCTGGAAGCTCAATACTGAGAAAAGCGATCCGATCCCGGCCCCACCTGGTGGTGGCGCGGCCGGGGCCGGCGGACAGCGGCCCGCAGGAATGGGCGGGATGCGCCCGAGCGAACTGTTTATTACCCATTCGGACAGCAAGATGGTCATCGAGCAGAAGATGGGCGACCGGACCACCCTGCTGACGTACTACCTCGACGGCCGGGAGAGCAAGAACCCCAGCATGCGGGGCAACGAGATGACGACCAAATCGACCTGGGCGGAGAATACCATCGTCACCGATGGCGAGAACACTTTCACCACCCCGATGGGCAGCATGACGATCAAAAGTCACGAAGTGCGCAGCATGAGCGAAGACGGCAAGTCGATGACTATCGTGTCAACGGCCACCACGCCCCGTGGCGAGATGTCCCGCAAGACGGTGTACGACAAGGCCTGAGCCGAAAGAGCCAGCGGTCGGGATTGAACCGACGACCGCTCGATTACGAATCGAGTGCTCTACCACTGAGCTACGCTGGCGACGACGACGGAGGGAAACCGCGGTGCAGAACCATCAATGCCCTGACTCGGACTCGAACCGAGATGCCTTTCGGCACTACCCCCTCAAGATAGCGTGTCTACCAGTTTCACCACCAGGGCGCGGCTGACAGTATAGATGGTATCCTAACCGAGGTCAACTTCCTTCCCGCCAGCGACTTACCAATACCCAAGGCCAACCGGAAGGACCCCCCACCGAGTGCCGAGTGCCGAGTGCCGAGTGCCGAGTGCCGAGTGCCGAGCACCAAGCTACCTCACCCGCTTCGTCAGCCCAAAGACGACGTCACTCATTCGCCCGCCGTGGAACGGGTCCAAGCCCCGGATCCTGAGTTCCCCGCGGACGCCGAAGTTGCCGGCAATCCTCGCGCGAATCCCAGCCACTGCATGGACCGTCGCCGGAGAAGCACCGGGTCCGGTGAGATACTCCGAGAACCCAGCCCCGACCCCGACATAGGGACGGACGGGTCCCCGGCCCGGCTGGATCTGGAGACTAATTTCAGGGAGCAGGTATTTGATGGATTGCCCGAATTGGGTCCGATACCGGAAGAATCCGATGCCCGGCTCGATGATGAGAATCCGCCCTGAGGGCACCTCAAAACGGATCGCGGCGGCAACACCGGTTCCAGTGCCTGAGAGGTCGTAGGACGAGGGGCCTGCCAGGAAACTCACGGCTGGCGACGGACGGTCCAGGAGTTGGGCCGCTGCCGGAGCACCTCGGGCGATCAGCCCGGCTCCCACTAGCCCGAGGCTTCGAAGCATCAAGGTCATTGGCGGGTCAAGACCAAGTTGAAGGTGCCGCTCCGGGTTCCATCCGAAAGCGAGATGAAGGCCCGAAGGTCCGGCGGATCCGCGGTGAAACTGATCCCGTCGAGGTAGGCGTTGCCTTGGCTCAGCCGCACGACCCCCTTGTTCAGGGTATAGGTGCCGGTGAGGTCGTCATCCACCGGCACGACCTGCAGACCGGCAACGATCGGCATCCTGATGCGCCCGCTCGTGGTTAGATCAGGATTGAGGCGCAGACTGACCGTCGCCCCGCGGGACAACAGCTCGTTGGTGACGCCATTCACGACGACAATGAAGGACTTGGCTTGATACTGTCCACTCACGTCATCTGGGGCCAGAACCGGGTCACCGCAGCCCCCGGCCGCCACCAATACCGCTACACCCGCTACCCAGAATCGCGTCACATCTACCCCCAATGCGCCCCAAAACGGAAGGCCGCCCCCCTCGGGGTCGGCCGGTCGAATGCTCATCAACGAACTGGAAGAAAGGGGGTACGGCGGTAGGACGGAAGCCCGGTCTTGTCGGAGACGCGTGGTTGTGATGAAGACTTCCGCCCTACCGCCGCGCCCGGCAGCTATCGACCAGACTGGAAGGTCAGCGCCACCCCAATCATGGCCAGCCGATCATGGAACGGGGGCAGCAGGTTTCCGTTGTCGCCCCGGATCTGCG
>JAYTTT010000479.1:0-14654 GCA_043744895.1 Gemmatimonadota bacterium
CCATTGGGCGGCCGGCATCTCGAACGGCATCAAGTAGACTCCGAGGCGAGAGCCCTGGTGAACGACGGCGCCAAACGATCCGGCTCGGGTTTCCTTCGCGAGCTCGCGAGTGGAGGCAATGATGCCGGCCCCGAGGGCGGCAGCCGTCATCACATCGAGGGACCGGGTGAATCCGTGCTGGGCCACCACCTGGCCGGAGGAGGTCATCAGCAGCGCGACCCGGGCCTGAGACTCGGCCACAAACGCCTTGAGCGGCGCTTCGACCCACGTCTCGATGGTGCGCATCAGCTGAGCCGCCCGGCCGCGTCGAGCAAGGCGAGCCGGACCTCACCGATATTGACGTCGTTGGTGGTGACCGCCACGAGCAAGAGGCCCTCGGCTCCAGTGGCCACGAACAGCTGGCCCGCGGTGGCCTGGAGCAACAGCACGCTCATGGGCGGGGTGTGCAGCGTCCGGGTCAGCACGCCGAGCCGCTGGACCAGCCGGGCGGCAAAGGCGGCGGCGGCCTCGGTGGCCTGATCATCGAGCGTGGATTCGGCGACGACGAGACCATCATCAGCCGATACCAGCAATGCACTCCGAACCCCGGCAATCCGAGTGACTTCGTCGAGGATGCCTTGTTCGCGGAGCGTCATGCCAGTTCCTCGAGCCACAGCCGGGCCTGTTCGACCGCCTTGTCGGCAATCCGGGCAAGTCGCCCGGCCGGGACTTCCCGTCCTCGCATCACCAACAGCAGCGTTTCCGGCGACGGGCTTCGGACTTCGAAATTGACGGCCCCGCTCTCGATGGCTAGGGCCTTCCATTCGCCGATCTGGAGGAGCCGGGCCGCCCGGTCCGCTTCACGCGACACCCCGGCCAACGAGGCGGCGACCGCTTCGCTGGCGTCGACTCCATCGACCCGGTCGAGCCGGCCGCGGAGCACCCGCCCTTGCTGATCGAACAGCAGGGTTGGCGTGGCCTCGGTCGCGGACCGCTGAGGCGATTGGGCTGATTCCCGGGGAAGGCTGGCTTCCGGCGTCACGGCGCGGGTAGCCATGACCGTGCGGATCCGTTCGATGGCGGAGGCCAGGGTGGTATCGTGGGGCGCCAATTCGAGGGCAGTGGTCAGGTGCTTGACGCTGCGCCCGAGGTCGCCGGATCGGTAGGCAAGAAACGCCAACCCCTTGTGCGCGCCGAGGTGCTCAGGCGCCAGGCGCACCACGGTCGTCCAGGCGTCGAACGCGGCGTCGCCATCGCCCCGATCGGCCTGAATCCGTGCCAGGAGGTCGTGGGCGTCCGCCAGCTCCGGGTAGCGGCCAGCCCCGCGGGCGACGACCGTCAGGGCGGCGTCGAGCTGCCCACGGCGGCGGAGGGCCTCGGCCAGCGGCAAGAACGCCAGACTCGTCGGGTCCTGAGCCAGCTGCAACGTCAGGGTGGCAATGTCGTCAGTCATGCTGGCCTCGGAGCAATACCGCCAATTGCCGAGCTGCCGGAATCGCAGCGCCGACGGTGGTGACCTTCCGTTCCTCATCGGAACCTAACGAGGGCAGCGCCAACCACGCTTCGAACCCATGGACGGCCTCGTCGAGGCGCCCGGAGCCGAGCAGGGCCCATGACAAGAGGCGAAGTCCGCGAGGGGCGGCCGGGTCGAGCCGAACCGCTTCCCGAAGGGCCCCTTCGGCCTCGGCGAAGCGGTGCTCCGCCAACAGAATGCGCCCCAGCAGCAGGTGGGACTCCGCGGAGTCGGGAAACCGGCCGAGGGCGGTTTCGGCCGTGGCTTTCGCGGCCTCGAAGTTCCGGCCAGCGAGGAGGCGCTCCGCCCCGGCAAGTAGACTCCGAGTATCTTCGCCCGGCGCTGCGTCGGCTGATTCCTTGGCCGGATCCCGAAGCAGCACGACACCCGCCGAGTTCAAGCCGAACACCGAGCGGGCCACGTCGAATTCGGGTTCGCTCAGCGTGGTGGCAATGGCCTGGACGTCCCGGGCCCCATCGGAGGCGGCGAGGATCCGCCATTCGGCCGGCGTAAGGGTCAGACTGCCCGCTTCCGCCTCGGACGACGGCGCGAGGCGCGGGATCACGCCCAGATGCGGCACCCGAGCCCGAATCCGCGACCACTCATCGATCCGACGGGCGGCCTCGAGGAGCAGCGCCTCGACCGAAATCCGGACATCCGCTTCCTTGGGGAGCGCCGCCGCCGGGGCCTCCTCGAACACGAAATGCCCCTCAGACCACCCCAGCATCGTAAAAACCACGTCTTCGATCTGGGCCCTGACCTGGGCGGCCAGCTCCTTGGCGCCAAGGAGCCCGAGACCGACCAGGATCTCACCGATCCGGCGACCATCGCCGGCCGCCTGGAGTGCCTGGGCCCGGCCGAGATCTTCAGGGGCAATTCGCCCGGCCTTGATCAGGTGCTGGCCGAGGGGGTGGGGATTGGCCTTGATGGTCGCGGCGACCACCGCCGCCTCGTGAAACCAGATCGTGCCCTGGTTCTGGCGGAGATCGGAAACGACCTTGAGAATGCCGGTCTTCTTGCCCAAATCGAGGAGCTGAAAGACGTCGTGCACGCCCAATTCCCGAAGCGGACCTTGAATGGCCATCAGGCCTCCGCCGGCTGAAGAATATGGACGAGGTCGCGGGTGGACCGGGCCTCGGCCCGCGCGGCGGCGGCAAGCGGCCCGGTCGGCGCCTGGTGGACGACGTGGTCCCAGTCCGCTAACGCGTCCTCGAAGCGGCCGGTCGCATTCAACGCGAGGCCCCGGTGGAACCGGGCCACGCCATGATCGGGCACGAACTTGAGGACTCGGGTAAAGGCCACCACGGCGTCGCGGTGACGGCGTTCGTCGGCCAGCGACCGGCCGAGCAGCACGAGGGCATCGGTTGCGTACGGCTCGACCAGCAACAGCTCGACCAACAGTCTGGTGGTTTCGACCGGTCGCCCCTGGAGACGAAGCAATTCGCCTAACGCTAACCCCGCTTCGAGGTAGGTGGGGAGAATCGCCAGCGCACGCTCGTAGGCGGCCCTGGCGGCGGCGGGCTCACGGCGTTCTTCGTGAACCAGACCCGACTCGTACCACGCCTGGACGTAACCGGGATCGATCGCCACGGCGGCTTGGAGGGCATCAAGGGCCTCGTCGGTATCGCCGAGCCGGCGGCCGATGACCCCCCGGAGGACCAGCAGGTCGGCCCGTCCCGGGGCGAGCGTAATGGCGCCGAGGACGTCGTCTTGGGCGCCGGCCAGGTCCCCTTGGGCCAACCGGGCCCGCGCCCGGATCTCGAGCGGAGCGGGGTCGCTCGGGCGGTCGGCAATGATGAGATCGGCTGCCGCCCTGGCCTCGTCGGCCCGGCCCAGGGCCAAGAGAGCCCCGGCTTCCCCGATGAGCACGGAGGAATCCTCGGCCCCTTCCTGCCTGGCCTGGCGGAACCGCTCGAGGGCTTCGCCGAACAATCCGCGGCGGCTGAAGACCTCACCGAGGAGCGCGATGCCGGGTCCCGCCGCGCCGCCGCGCCGCATGGTGCGATGGACTTCCGCCGTGGCCTGCTCCAGGAGGCCCTTGGCCACGAGATCTCGGGCGACGGCAAATGGATCGGCAACGACCGGCGCCTGCGCCTCGGAAGGGGCAAGGCCGGCGAACAAATCGTCGAGGCTGGTCGGATCGAAGGCAAAGTCTTCGCCGACCGACGAGGTGGTCACGTCCGCCATCAGCGACGGCGCGATCGGGACCAGCGATTCCTTGAACTGGAGCTCGATTGACAGGGCGAACTTCTGGGGCAGGTAGAACGGATCGAGCTCGAGCGCCCGCCGAGTCTCGCGAAGGGCTTCGTCGAAGGCCCCAAGCTGGCTTAACGCAAACCCCAGGTTATAGTGGGCCGGCGCGCTCTCAGGATCGCCTTCCACGGCCCGCCCGAAGGCGTTCTTGGCGTCGCCATACCGCTTCAGCTCCATTAATACGAGCCCGACTCCGTTCCAGGCAATCGCGTTGTCAGGATCGGTGGCGAGAACGCCCCGATACCCATCCAACGCCGACTGCATTCGTTGTCGCTGGAAATGGAACAGGGCCAAGTTGAGCCTTGCCGCGATGAAATCCGGCCGGGCGGCAAGGGCCGCGTCGAACGCCAGTCCGGCGGCGCTGGGATCGGCCCCGGCCGCTTCGAGGACGCCGAGATTGTTCCAGGCCAGCGCGTAGGCTTGATCGAGTCCGGTGGCCTCCCGGTAGGCCGCCGCGGCCTCCGCTCTCCGCCCTGCTTGATGGAGCACGACGCCGCGCTCGTTCCAGAATTTCGGCTCGGTCGGCGTCGCCGCGATCAGCTTCGCGTAGGCATCGAGGGCGGCCTGGGTCTCGCGCCGGAGCAGGTGGATCTCCGCCATCCCCTCGAGCGCCGGCCGCTCGTCCTCGCCGGTCTCGAGGGCGAGGCGGTATTCCCGGTGGGCCTCGACGAAATACCCCCGTCGCCGGAACGCCACAGCCAAGCTCAGATGCGCGTCCTGGCTCGGTGCCGGTCCGGGCGCGGGGCCTGCGCCGCGCGACGGTTCGACTGGTCTCTTCGGGGTAATCCGCAGGTTGGTCTGCGCGTTGCCGAGGGCGGGATTCAGGGTCACCGCCTTTCGGGCGGCCACCCGGGCGGCGTCATGATAGCCCAGATCGCCGTAGACGAACCCGAGCAGGTACTGGACGTCGGCATGGTCGGGGCTGATCTGCGCCGCTTCGATCAAGGTCGAGAGCGCCGCGTCGACCAAACCACGATTGTACAGGGCCTGCCCCAGATAGAGCCGGGCGACGGAACTCTTGGGGTCGACCTCGGCGGCGCGCTGAAACCACTCGGTGGCCACGTCGTGCCGGGAGCGGCCCTGTTCGACTAATCCGAGTTGGACGAGGGCGGTCCCATCGTTCGGATGCCCGCGGAGCAGCTCCTCGAACTGTTCGGCGGCGCGCTCGTGCTGGTTCAGGGTGAGGTAGGCCCGGCCGAGCTCGAGCCGGTGTTGTCGTTCACCGGGGTAGCGGGCGATCTGCTCCCGGAGTTCACCGATCCGGCGGTCGTAGTAGCCGGTTTCCCGCTGAATGGTTTCCAGATTATCCTGGGCCACCTTCATGTTGGGATCAAGTTCGAGGGCCCGGGTCAGAGCGGCGATCGCCTCCGGCACCATCTCGCGCTCGTAGTAGAGCACGCCAAGATTGTTGTGAGCGCCGGGGTCCGACGGGTCGATCCGCCGGGCCAGCGAACGCAACACGCCGAGTTCACGCTCCACGGGCGCGGGGCCAGTCATCGGCTACTTCGCGAGGTGGATGGCGTCGAAGATGGCCGTGAGCGATGCCGCATCGGGCATCAGGATGAACTGACCCTGAACCGTCTCCTCGGAGCCGGCAATTCGGAACGAGGTCTCGACGCAGATCACGAAATCGCGGGCGTGCCCGAAATTCAGGTAGGCGGTGGTGAGGACGGCGCCGGCCTGATCGACCACGAGGGCCGGAACCGACGGGAGCAGCATCATGCCCATGAAGTCGGAGAGCGCGTTGAGGTAGGCGCTGCAGAGAATGTTGCCGGTCTCCATGATGGTCGATCGCTGCATCTCAGAAAAGCCGGTGGGCGGCTCCGGCCTCCGAAGCAGGATGTTGCAGAGGGTCCGGGCGGAGGCCTCGGGCAGGACCAGCAGCGTCCGGCCGGTGAGATCGCCCATCATGTGCATCAGGACGGCGGCGACGATCGTGTCGGCGGCCCCGATCAGCTCAGCGGCATCCTCGAGCCGTTTGACCTCGATCTCGGGCACGTCGATCATGATCTTGCGCCCGGTCATTTGCGACAACGCCGTGGCGGCGTGGCCGGCGCCGATATTGGCGACCTCACGGAGGGCGTCCCGTTCTGCCGGCGAAAGTTTCTGTGCGTCCATCATTCCAAATCGCCTCCGCGGTCAGAAAAGGGCGGTGGGGTCGAGCACAAACGCAGGCGCGCCATCGGCGAGGATCGTCGCCCCGCTCACCCAAGCCGGCAGGGCCCGCGGAGCTTCGAATCGCTCGAGGAGCACATCGTGCTGCCCCAACAACGTATCAACTGCCAAGGCACCATTCCGGGCGCCCCACTCGAGAAACAGCACCGGACGCCGGCGGGTCACCGTCGCAGACGAGCCGGTCGTGGCCAGCGTCAAATCGACGAGAGGCACCGGTCGCCCCCGAAAGGTAAAGCGCCCATCCGCCGTCAGCATCGCGTCGGACCGGCGCCCAGCCACCGTGGCCTCTCGAACCAGCCGAGACGGGATGGCATACCGGTCGCCACCAGCCTCGACCAACAGGACTCGCTGGATCGCGGTCGTCAGCGGCACCATCAGTTCGAACGCAGTGCCCTGCCCCCGGGTCGATTCGAGACTTACGCGGCCTCCAAGGGAACGGACCTTATGGACCACCGCGTCCATCCCGACACCCCGGCCGGATACCGAGGTGACCTCGCGCTTGATCGTGAACGCCGGCCGCGCCAGCAAGGCGAGCAGCTCATCGTCCGAAAGTTCCCTGTTGCCCAATTCGAGCAGGCCCTGCTCCCGGGCCTGACGGATCACGGCCTCGCGGTCGACCCCCCGGCCGTCGTCGACGAGCCGGATCGCGATCCAGTCGCGCCGCCGTTCTGCCGTCAGGACCAGCCGTCCCTCCGCCGCCTTCCCGAGAGCCACTCGTTCATCGGGCGGCTCAAGACCGTGGTCGACCGCGTTCCTCAGCAAGTGAATCAGTGGGTCGACCAACTCCTCCAGCACGGTGCGGTCGAGCTCGATCCCTTCGCCCCGGAGCTCGAGCCGGGCGGTCTTGCCTAACGCCGCTCCAAGGTCCCGAACAACCCGGGGAAACCGGCCGAATAACTCAGTGATCGGCGCCAGACGGGCCCGGAGAACCCCGCCGTGCAGGGACCGAATCAGCGAATCGAGTTGACCGGCCACGGCCTCGAGATCAGGATCCGGGCGGCGGGCCACCACCGTGGTGAGCCGGTTTCGGGCGACCACCAATTCGCCGGCGAGCTGGAGCAATTCGTCGAGTCGGGCGGGATCAACCCGGACCGCCCGCATCGCCGCCCGCTCAGGGGCCGCCGCCTTCGGCTCCGCCGGGACCGGCGTCGGCTCCGGGACCGGTGCCCCGGCCGGCGCCGCGGTCGAGGTCAGGCGCTCGATCGCTTCGGCGAGCGGGCGGGCGTCGGGAACGGCTTCGCCGCGACTGGCCGGTTCGAGGCCCCGATCCAGAACGTCAACCGTCTCAAAGAGCAAACCGACCACGGCCTTCGAAGGGCTCAGCTCTCGGCGCCGAACCACCTCCAGCAGATGCTCGGCCCGGTGGGTCAACTCGGCGATGTCGCCGAAACCCATCGTAGCGGCCGAACTCTTCAGCGAATGGAAGGCCCGGAATAGGCCGTCGACCGGCGCCGTCCGATCGGGGTACTCCTCCCATTCGAGCAAATGAGCCGTAGCCCGCTTGAGGTGATCGCGGCCGTCGGCCACGAAGAGAGCGGTGTAACGACTCAGGTCCACGACGATCTCATCCGAGCAAACGTTGCACGGCTTCCAAAACCCGGGACGGCTGGAACGGCTTGACGACGAAGTCCTTGGCGCCGGCCTGGATCGCCTCGACGACCAACGCCTGCTGCCCCATCGCGCTGCACATCAGGATCTTGGCCTCGGGGCTTTCCTTGCAGATCGCCCGGACGGCTTCGATACCGCCCATCGAGGGCATGACGATATCCATGGTGACGAGGTCGGGCTTGAGCTCGCGGTACTTGGCCACCGCCTGGTCTCCGGTTTCCGCCTCCCCGACGACCTCGAAGCCAGCTTGACTCAGGATGTCGGCGATCATCGTCCGCATGAACATCGCATCGTCGCAGACCAGAACAGTTTGGGCCACAGGCACCTCCAGCAACGTGAGTCTCGGCCTACCCCAGCCGGTCGAATACCGATCCGAGTACGGCTCCAATGTCCACTAAGTCGATCCCGGTCATTCCGGTATCGAGGTCCAACACTTCGTCCACCCCGAGGCCGATCCGTCCGCCCCGAAGCCCAAGAACTACGAGCCAATTCGAGTCCCCCGGACCGTCCCCGGTCAGGTCGAAAAGGTCGGCACCGCGGATCACGGTCACCAAGGTACCGCGAATGTTCGCGACACCTTCGACCGGCGATGCAACTCCCGGCACTCGAACAAGACTGATTCCTGTGCAAACTTCGCGCACGGCCACAACGGGCAGGGCAAACTGCCTTCCCCCAATCCGGCACACCACCACCCTGCCCATGGCAAGGTCAGTCACCCGGGCTCCCATCGAATCCAAGATAGACCAGCCAATCGGCCGGATCAACTTGCCCTGCAACGAGTTGCAGAGCTGGTCGCAGGTCGGTAGGCCAATCGGCGGCGAAGGCGAGTGACGCACCGGTGATCGGGTGTTTGAACGCTAACCGGGCCGAATGGAGGGCTTGCCGGCCGACCAGGGCATCGAGGCGTTCCGCCAGAGATCGGTTAGACCCACTCATCCGCCGGGCTCCCCCGCCCCCGTAGACTCGGTCGCCGACCACGGGGTGTCCAATTTGTTCGAGGTGGACCCTGATCTGGTGGGTCCGCCCGGAATGGAGCTCAGCACGGAGCAGTTCGACCACGTCAAAGCGGGCGATCCGATGAAAATCGGTCCGGGCCGCCCGGCCATCGGACCGGACCACCATCCGTTTTCGGTCGGTCGAATGCCGCCCGATGGCGCCGGACACCTCGACGACGGCGGTGTCGAGGTGCCCCCACGCGAGCACCGCGTAGGCCCGTTTGATATGACGGGCTGCAATCGCCGCTGCCAGGCGTCGATGGGCCAGGTCGCTCTTGGCCACGATCATCAGCCCCGAGGTATCGCGGTCTAAGCGATGGACGATGCCGGGCCGTCCGGCGCTTCCATCGGAGAGCGTGGTCCCCCGCGCGACCAGGACGTTCACCAAGGTATCGTCCCAGTGGCCCGGAGCCGGATGGACCACCAAGCCCGCCGGCTTATCGATGACTGCAAGATCCTCATCCTCGAAGACCACGATCAGGTCCATTGGATGCGGGGTGATGACCCGGACCGGCTCGTTTTCCAGCAGCGAGACCTCGACCTCCTCCCGTTGGGACAGAATTCGGGAGGCGCGCGCGACCAGCCCGTTGACGGTGACGGCGCCACCCGCGACGAGTCGGGCGGCCTGGGTTCGAGACAGACTGAGCTGATCGGCGAGAAAACGATCAAGGCGTTCGGTCGCGGGAGCCGCGACGGAGAAGGCGATCGTCGTCAGGAGCGCACTCTCAGGACGACGACGGCTGGGTGGGAGCTTCCCTGGCCTTGCGGGCATCCTCGAGCCAGAAGGAGATCGCCAAGGCGATGGCTCCGCAACTGACCCCCATGTCCGCGACGTTGAACGTCGGCCACCGAGTCATCCCAAAGCCGACATCAATAAAATCGACGACCCCGGCGGCTCCCCGGATCCGGTCGATGAGATTCCCGGCGGCCCCCCCGACGACCAGCGCCGCCGCGATCTGCCGCAGCCATTCGTTCCAATCGGCGTCCCGGGCTTTCAAGGCGATCCCCACCACGGCGACCGCCGCGATGACCATGAAAATCCACCGGGAATAGGGCCCGAGATGGAGGCTGAATGCCGCGCCCGGATTGTAGGCCAGCCGCCAGCGGAACCAGTCGCCGACCACATCGACCGGACCATAGGGAGTCAGGGTCGCTTCCGCCCACCGCTTGGTCACGTAGTCGGACACCACCCAAAGGACCGCCAGGGGCCAGAAGACCCGATGCGGGCTAGCGCCGCTTTTCATCCTCTTCCTTTTCCTTGCACGCGATGCACAGCCGCGCGTGCGGCAGGGCGTCGAGCCGGTCGAAGCTGATGTCCTTGCCACAGGTGTGGCACCGTCCAAACGTCTCGGGGGCCGCGTACAGGCGCTGAAGCGCCTGATTGACGTGCCAGAGATATCGGCCCTCTTGCGAGGCGAAGAGAAACTGTTTTTCGCGCTCCATGGTGTCGGTGCCCTGGTCGGCCATATGGAATGAATACGACGACAGATCACCGTCCGAGTTCTGGAGGGTCGAGTTGAAGGTGTCGTCGTAATGCCCAAGCTCCTTCATGACCCTGGCTCGCTCGTCGATCAATCGCTTCTCGAGATGCTTGATCTGATCCTTCTTCATCGCGTCCTCAGTGGTGCTCGGGACGTCCCTCGGCCAACCGACGGACCGAGAGCGTCACCTGGTGATCATCGATACGCGCATCGTCCCGCGCGTCGCAAGGGTCCCACACTTCGTCCAACGACAATGCCGCCGCCAGCGTCTCTCCCTGAACAAACTCGGCATGGGCCCGGACCGCCTCAAGGACGGCCGCATGTCCCGTGACGGCCAGCTCGATCCGGGTGGTGTATTCATACCCGGCATCCTTCCGGAGCCGCTGGACCCGGCTCACGACTTCGCGGGCCAGGCCGTCGCGGATCAAGTCCGGGGTGAGGACCGGGTCAAGCGCCACGACGTACGGACCGGCGCTCTGGACCAGCCATTCGCTGGCGACCTCGCGCTCGATGATGACATCCTCGGGCAGCAGATCGATCAACGTCCCGTCGAAATCGACAGCGACCGCCTCGCCTTGCTCGAGGCGCCGAAGACGCTCGGCCGTCAGGCCGCTCACGAGGGCAGCCACCCGAGGCGTGTCCTTGCCGAATCGCTTACCCAGACTCCGGAAGTTGCCCTTGGCCTTGAGCCGGACCAAGTCCGCATCGGATCCAACGACCTCGACCGCCCGGACATTCATTTCCTGGGCCAAGAGCGGCAGCAGGTCCCGGAACCGGGCGTTGTCCACCTCCTTCGGCACCGCCACTCGCATGGTACCGAGGGTCTGGCGGACCCGGCGGTTCCCGGCCTCGCGGGCGCTCCGCCCGAGGGAGGCTAGCCGCCGGATCCCGTCCATGGCTCCCTCGAGATCGGCGTCGATCGCGGCGGAGTCGGCGACCGGAAAATCGGCCAGGTGAACGGATCGTCCCGTCAGGGCCCGATGGATCCAATCGCTGGCAAACGGCGCCGCCGGAGCGATCATCCGCGACACGGCGACGAGGCACTCGGCCAGGGTCGCGGCGGCAGCGGAGTCGGCCGTGCGGCCCGGCGCCCAGAACCGGGCCCGGCTCTGGCGCAGGTACCAATTCGACAATGCCTCGACGAAATCCATGATCGCCCGGACCCCGGTCGTCGCGTCGTATCCCTCCCAGGCCGCCGTCACCACCGCGGTCGTCGAGGCCAGGCGACTCCGAATCCACCGGTCGAGCAGCGACTCGCTCCCGATCGGTTGAGGCGTTTCGGTGACGTAGAGCGCAAAAAAGTTGTAGCTATTTCGGAGCGTGTTGAGGAACCCGCCGGCCGAGTCGGGAATGGCGGCTCGGTCGAACGGCTTGGGTACCCACACTTGGCTCGAGGCCAAGAGATACAGGCGAACTTGGTCGGCGCCGAACTCCTGAACCGCGGCCCAGGGATCGACCACGTTGCCCTTGCTCTTGGACATCTTCTGGCCCTCGGCGTCGAGAACCAGTTCGTTGACGACGACGTTCCGATACGGGATCTCGTCGAATACCGTCGTGGCGATCGCCAGCAGCGAGTAGAACCACCCTCGGGTCTGGTCGACGCCCTCGCAAATGAAGTCGGCGGGAAAATGGCGCTTCAGTTCGGCCTCGTGCTCGAACGGGTAGTGCCATTGCGCGTAGGGCATCGCGCCCGAATCGAACCAGGTGTCGATGACTTCGGACACCCGCCGCATGGTGCCGCCTCCGGGCGCGGGCCAGGTCAGGCCGTCGATGAACGGCTTGTGAGGATCGAAGTCCGCCGGGAGCGGCCGGCCGAGATGGCGTTCGAGATCCGCGAGGCTCCCAATCACCTCGATGACGGCGGGATCGGCATCCGAAACCCAGATCGGAAGCGGGGTACCCCAGTACCGGTCGCGCGACAGCGCCCAATCCACATTGTTGGCCAACCATTCGCCGAACCGGCCGGAGCCAACTTCGGGCGGATGCCAGTTGATGGTCCGGTTGAGCTCGACCAGCCGGTCCTTCAGCGCCGAGGTCTTGACGAACCACGAGTCCTTGGCATAGTAGATCAGCTTGCTCTTGCACCGCCAGCAGTGGGGATAGCTGTGAACGTACTGCTCGGTCTTGAGATGCCGGCCGTCGGCTTTGAGACGCCGAATGACCAACTCGGTGGTTTCGTCGGCCGTGACCAGGGTGCCCTCGAGTTCGGGCCAGGTTGCGCCGACGAAGGTTCCATCGGGAGCGACGGGCCGAAGCATGGCCAGGCCGTGTTTCTGCCCCGACGCGTAATCGTCCGCACCGAACGCCGGGGCCAGACCCACGATGCCGGAACCGTCACCAGCGGTCACGAAGTCGCCGCCGACCACGATCGAGTGCGCGCCGGGCGGCAGCGGAAAGACGTCGAGGGGCCGCCGATATCGTTTCCCGACCAGGGCGCCGCCCAGTTCGACCGACTCGGGGGCCGGAACCTCAGCCTCCTTGCCCGACGCCAGAACCTGAGCCCGAGCGGTGGTCACCACCAGGCGGCGCCCGTCGGGCATCCGATAGGTCCCGTACTCGAGCTTGGGGTTCACCGCCGCCGCGATGTTGCAGGCGACCGTCCATGGCGTGGTCGTCCAGACCACCAGTTCACGTCCCGACCCATCCTCGAGCGGAAACATCACGTAAATCGACCGGTCCCGAACTTCGGCGTAGCCTAACGACAGTTCGTGGCTGGACAGGGTCGTACCGCACCGAGGGCAATACGGAAGGACCCGGTGGCCCCGAACCAAGAGCTGTTTCTGATGCAACCGCCCGAGCAGCCACCAGACCGACTCGATGTACTCTTTGGTGCAGGTGATGTAGGGGCGGTCGTAGTCAAGCCAGTACCCGATGCGGTCGGACAGCGCGACCCAGTCGTTTTGATAGGCGAAGACGCTTTCGCGGCAGAGCCGGTTGAAGGCTTCGACTCCGTAGGCCTCGATGTCCTTCTTGCCCTTCAGGTTGAGCTTCTTTTCGACCTCGATCTCGACCGGGAGACCGTGGGTGTCCCAGCCTGCGATCCGGGTGACGGCCCGGCCCTGCATCGACCGGAACCGGCAGAACAGGTCCTTAATGGTCCGAGAAAAGACGTGGTGGATGCCGGGCCGGCCGTTGGCCGTGGGAGGCCCTTCGAAGAACACGAACGGCGGGTCGTCGGCTCGAAGGGCCTGGACCTGCTCGAACAGCCGCTCACCTTTCCAGGTGGCAAGCACGCTCTGTTCGAGACGATCGGCGCCGCCCTCCGGCCAGACCGGGAAGCCTGCCATTCAGGCGGGCCGCCGGAGCGGGACATCGGGTTCGGCCGGCATCTGGGGCCGGGTGTCGGCCGCCGAGAGGACCTCGAGTTCGTCGAGTTCCCGCTCGAGGAGACGCCGATAGCTGGTGATATACGCCAAGAACTGCCGCCGGACGGTCTCGCTCGAATAGTGGAGCCGCTGCTCATCCGAATGGGCCTGCTCAATGATCCGCTGAGACTCGTTCCGGGCTTCGAGGAGCGTTTGCTCAGCCTGGGCCCGAGCCCGCTGGAGAATGAGATCGGCCTCTTTGTCGGCCTGGGATTGGACGTCGGCTCGAAGCTGTTGCGCCGCGATCAAGGCATCGTTCATGGCCCGCTCGCGGTCACGAAACACCTTGAGCTGTTCCATCATGCTCTGGAGCCGGTCGTTGATCTGGCCGCGGTCGCGCCAGAGCCGATCGAGTTCCTGGGCGAGGCGCTCCTTGAAGTCATCGACTTGCGACTGGTCGTATCCTCGCATGGTCCGACCGAATTCCTGGTGTCGAACATCATGCGCGCTGAGTTGGAACCCGTCTTCCGTCATGGCTCCCGCCTTCCAAACAGAATAGTTCCGAGCCGCACCATGGTGGCGCCTTCCTCGACCGCAACCTCGAAATCGCCCGACATGCCCATCGAAAGCTCGGCCACCGGAGTGCCGGATCGTTCGAGGGCCTCTTTGAGACCGCGCAACCGCCCAAACGCCGCCCGTTGGACCCCTTCATCCTCGGAGAGCGCCGCCATCGTCATCAGGCCGCGAAACTCGAGCCCCGGCCGCGCCAGGACCCCGGCAACCAATGCCCGCGTCGCCTCCGGATCGACCCCGGCCTTTTCCGCCTCGCCGCTGCAGTTCACTTCCACCAAAACCCGCTGGCGCTCGGACGGGGCGGCCCGGCGGTCCAGTTCATGAGCCAACTCCTCGCGATCCACGGAGTGAATCAACTGGAACCGGCCGACCGCCTGACGCGCCTTGTTCCGCTGCAACGAACCGATCAGGTGCCACGCCACTCGATTCATCCCGACCGCATCCTGTTTGGCGATCGCTTCTTGGACCCGGTTCTCGCCGACATCCGTCAGGCCGGCCGCGATCGCGGCCTCGACCGCTTCTGGGCCATGACTCTTGGTGACGCCGATGATCGTGACCGGATGGGTCAGGCCCCCTCGGGCCTGTGCGCGGGCAATCCGCTCCCGAACCGCTGCCAGACGCCCCGCCAGGTCCTCGTAGGCCATAACCACCAAAAATAAAAGGGCTTACCTAGGGATTGGAAGCGCCGATGCCGGTTTGGCCTGGAATCGTCGCCGAGCCTCCGCCAGGGCCTCGATCACTCCGGGATTGCTGGAGAGCTGGGCCGCCTTTT
>JAYTTT010000480.1:0-14653 GCA_043744895.1 Gemmatimonadota bacterium
GATCCCCGGTAGAGAATCATGACGTTGATCAGCAAGAGCGGGAATCGGGAGATGGTAATCCAATTGGGCAGCACGGCGCACCTCGGGTCGAAGAACTGACGTCAACTTCGGCCAGGCCCGTGACTCATCCGTGACCCGCCTGAGATTAGTCCTCTTGACAATAGTCGTTATAACGACTATTGTCCCCGCATGACCGGAGCGATCGCCCGCACCCTGCGCCAGACCAAGCCGTTCCCCTCGCCCGAAGCCGAGGTGCTCCTCGGCACCCTGCTGCTCGCCTCGCGATTGACGGAACCCTGGGAGCGCCACCTCAAGGCCACGACCGGCATCACCACCGGTCAGTACAACGTGCTTCGCATTCTCCGGGGAACGCACCCCGAACCCCTGGCGTGCAGCGCCATCGCCGAGCGATTGATCGACCGAGATCCGGACATGACCCGCCTCCTCGATCGGCTCGAGAAGGGCGGCCTCATCCGCCGGGAGCGGGGGCTCGAGGACCGGAGGGTCGTCGAAGTCCGGATCACACCGAAGGGCAGCCGTCTCCTGAGCCAACTTGATGACGACGCGGTCCGGGGGCCGAAGGTCCTCCTTGGCCCCCTCGGACCGGGGCGGCTCCGCGAATTCAAGTCTCTGATCGAGGCCGCGCTGGAAAGCCTCGAACAATTACCCTGAACCTTACCCAACGAAAGCAGGAGTCGAGGACGATGTCAGCCAAACAAGTCATAGCGGTGGTGGGAGCAACCGGTGCCCAGGGCGGCGGTCTGGTACAATCGATCCTGGCTGACCGAAGTGGACGGTTCGCGGTCCGCGCCATCACCCGCAATCCGATGGCCGAGAAGGCCCAGGCGCTTACGGCCCAGGGCGTCGAGGTCGTCGCAGCCGACGCGGACAATCAAGCCAGCCTGGAGCGCGCCTTCGCCGGTGCCCACGGCGTGTTTGCGGTCACCAACTTCTGGGAGCACATGTCCGGCGCCCGCGAAATGCGCCAGGCCGCGGCCATGGCGCAGGCAAGCAAGGCGGCAGGCGTGAACCACGTTGTCTGGTCGACCCTCGAAGACACCCGCCGCTGGATTCCGCTCGACGATAATCGCCTTCCCACCCTCCACGGCGAGTACAAGGTGCCGCACTTCGACGCCAAGGGCGCGTCGGACCGATTCTTCACGGAGGCCGGGGTCCCGACGACCTTCCTCCAGGCGGCGTTCTATTGGGAAAACTTCATTCACTTCGGGATGGGGCCTCGTCGCGGTGACACCGGCAGCCTGGTGATGGCCCTCCCGCTCGGTGGTGCCAAGCTTCCGGGGATCGCTGCAGGCGACATCGGCAAGGTGGCGCACGGCATCTTCCGCCGGGGGGCGGAGACGCTCGGCACCTACGTCGGCGCGGCCGGGGAAGTGCTCTTGGGCGCCGATGTCGCCGCGAAGATCGGCCAGGCCCTGGGGCAGCCGGTGTCCTTCGTCGATCTCCCATTCGAGACCTATCGGGGACTCGGCTTCCCCGGAGCCGACGACCTCGCCAACATGTTCCAGTTTCAGGCAATCCTGGGGGACGAGTTCCTTCGGCGCCGCGACCCCGCCCTGACCCGCACCTTCAGTCCCGAAGTCCTCGACTTCGACGCCTGGCTCGCCGTGAACGGGAGCCGGATTCCGATCGGGTGATGCTGAGGAGAGGCTTCCAGAGGGATGCTCGTAAGTCCGCGAGGTCGTGTCGTCCGCTGTCGGGATCGCCTTTGCGTCTGCCGGACTACGGCGGCTTTCAGGCCACCGAATGCCGCCAACCGCCGGGTCCACCGAGGCCTTACGACGGCTGGCGGGAGCGGCGGGACCGGCCCCGCGGTTTGCGGCCGGTGGGAGTGCTCGCTGCCTGGTTCCGATAGATCCGGAGCACCCGATTCATGAGCGTCTGATACCCGGCCCCAGCGGCCGCCTCCTTGTACCAAGCCAAAACTTCGGGGTCGACGCGAATCGAAATGGGCACGGCTTTGACCGGACGCACCAAATGGGCAGTCGACCAATCGATCTCGTCGGGGATCTCGGCGTCGTGAATCGCTTCGATCTCGTCGTCGGTCTGTTTCGATAGGCGGGCAAGATCCACCTGGGGCCGGAGACGGCTTGCCGAGCGCCGCACCATCGTTTTAGAGGACTTCGCCATAGGCCTTTCGCTCCTGTCGGTTGCTCCGCCGAGCGGAGATAATCCGCCGGAGAATGCCGTTCTTGCCCTTGCGGTCGGTGTACACCACGGTGATGGCGATCCCGGTAGCCAGCCCCACGGCGACAATTCGGATCTCGCCGTAGTCGAACCGGTCATCATCCCATTCGAGCGTAGCACCGCTGAAAATCAAGCTCGCGAAGCCGAAATCGAACCCGCGCTCCCGACGGCAACGCGCGGACTTGGCGGCGTTCCACTCAAACTCCATCGGTCAATATATACCATAGTATATACGGCGTCAACGACGACGAATGATAAGCCGCCCTCCCGCGGCTTGGGCAGGTACCCCTCCTCGGCTCGACCGGGCCTCGGCCGAGCGACTGATAGCGGAGGGGAAACGAACAAAGCCGCCTCGCGGCGGCTTTGGAAGTTGCCCCTCCTGGGCTCGAACCAGGACTCTTCTGATCCAGAGTCAGACGTGTTGCCAGTTACACCAAGGGGCAATGAAATGGAGCGGAGGGGGATCGAACCCCTGACCTCTGCAGTGCGATTGCAGCGCTCTCCCAGCTGAGCTACCGCCCCGAGACAGGCCGACTAAGGTAGTGGCCTCACCCGGACCCGTCAACCGGGCAACGCCCGACTCACCATCCGTATCTCTTTGCCTGACAATACGATAGAAGCAGAGGAACGACCAGGGAGGCAAAAAAACGAGCGGTGAGTGGGAACCGGTCCGGGGGGAACTAAGTCCTATAGCCCCGGGCAAGCTCACCCCTCACCGCTGCTCTTCCAATCAGACCACCTACGGGGCAACTATCGAGCCCCGTTTTGCACCCGATCACCCAACCCGTTTCAGCGAAGGCACTTAACCTGAGGCTGCCCCCCGCGCAGGCTCCTCGGCAAGCGCCCTGGAGGCGTGACATTGCGGTAGACTAGGCATGCTCCAGCTCCGACCTACACCGGCTCTGCCAGAACGGCCACGAGCCCAACCGGCTGGCAGTTCCGCCACGATCAGTGGTAACATCCCCGGCAATGATTGACTCGCTTCGAATCCATGCCGCCTCCGAACCTCGGCCCCGGCCAAACGGGGAGTTCGTGCTCTACTGGATGCAGGGCGTCACCATGCGCTCGCGGGCCAACTTCGCCCTCAACTTCGCCATCGAGCAGGCCAACCAGCTCGGCCTCCCGGTCCTCGTCTACCAAGGCCTCCGCCACGATTACCCCTGGGCCAGCGACCGGTTCCACACTTTCATCCTCGAGTCGGCGGTCGATCTCTATCACGGATTCGCCGAGCGGGGCATCCGGTACGCGTTCTACCTCGAAACCCGAACCGAGCAGGCCAACCGCGGCCTCATGCCCTCGCCGCTGGTTGCGGTTGGCCGCCGTGCGGCGCTCGTCGTGACCGATTTCTTCCCGACCTTCATCCAGCCTCGTCAGCTCAAGAAGCTTCGCGACAAACTCGAGGCACCGGTCATCGCCATCGACTCCGCCACCGTGGTGCCGATGAAGTTCCACGCCAAGGAATACCTGGTGGCCCGATCGATTCGGCCGGTACTGATGGAAGCCCTGCCCCACCATCTCTACCCGGTCGACAATCCCGAACCGACGGTCCGCCGCCCGATCGAGATCCCGTTCGACGAGCCGCTCAGCCCAGCGACGACCGTCCAAGACATCGCGACCCTGGTGGCCGGCTGCGACATCGATCACAATGTCGCCCCATCTCCAACGACCCGCGGCGGCGAACGAGCGGCCCGGACCCGGCTCCTCGATTTCGTCGGCCAGGGCTTACCTCGTTACGACCAACGCGGCGACCCGAACGTCGACGCCACCAGCCGGCTCTCGGCCCACCTCCATTTCGGTACCATCAGCATCCAGGAGGTGCTGCTCACCGCCCGGCAGGCCGGCGCCGGCGACCACTACGCCAAGTTCCTCGATCAGGCCCTCACCTGGCGAGAGTTGGCTCACAACCTGGTGTACCTGAATCCCAGGCATCGTACCATGGCCGCGGTACCTGAATGGGCCCGGAAGGAACTCGCCGACCATTCTGAAGACCCCCGACCGTCGCTCTATTCGGACGCCGACCTCGAATCCGCCCGGACCCATGACGAACTCTGGAACGCCGCCCAACGCTCGCTCGTCCGAGACGGCGAAATCCACAACTACGTCCGGATGCTCTGGGGTAAGTCGGTCTTGATGTGGACCAAGGATGCCGCGGCCGCCCTGAAAATCCTCGAGCACCTGAACCACAAGTACGCCCTCGACGGTCGCGACCCGAGTTCCTACGGCGGGATCCTCTGGTGCTTCGGCAAGTACGACCGCCCCTTCTACCGACGACCGATCTTCGGCACGGTCCGGTACATGAGCCTCACCGCGGCCGCCAAGAAGTTCAATGTCCCCGCCTACGTCGCCCGGTTTGCGGCAATTGGAGCCAAATAGCGGGCGTTTCGGTTATGCGGCCGGGTCGGTCACCCCCTAGTGTATTCCCGCCTCCATACGCGGGATACTTCGATGATCTGGCATTCTGGAATCTGGGCCGTGACCCTGTGGACCGCAGGACGGGTCCCCTCACTCGTGGCCTTTGGCACCAAACGGGTCGACGCCAGCTTGCTGGGCCGCCTCGTCCTTGACCGGTGGGGCAGCCTCCCGTCGCGGTTTCCCGATCTGATCATCGATGAATTCGCGATCCTCCCGGATCGCTTCCGGGCCCTGGTCCATACCACCCATCACCGGCGGCTCGAGCGAGCCGTGCTCTGGTTCAAAGCATCGGTCAGTCGCGAGGCCCGCACCACGGCCCTGTCGATTCGAAGCCATCTTTGGGAAACCGGCGCCGAGCTGCAGCCGGTGGCGGCCGCCGAGGAGTTGGCGAGTTGGCGGCGCCGGATTCGAACCGGCCGGGCGCTCGGTCTGTCGGGACAGCTGCCGGGAGACGAACTACCGTTCCGAAGCCACCGGCTCACGGTAGTCTGAGGTCAGGTGGACTTGTCCGGAAAGGGGACGTCGACCGCCATCCCGTCACGGGCTATCGTAACCGACGGAAAAATCGCCCGCGCCTCATCGATCAGTTCAGGGGCCTCACGGCTGTAGCGGGCGCTGATGTGGGTCAGCACCAGGCGCTTGACACCAACATCGCGGGCCAGCTGCGCCGCCTCCTGCGCGGTGGAGTGGCCGGTTTCGACCGCTCGGACCCGCTCGTCCGACCCGAAGGTTGCCTCGTGAATCAGGAGATCGGCCCCCATGGCGGCCTGGCGGACGCCGTTGCAGGGCCTGGTGTCGCCGGAATAGACCACGGTCCGGCCCGGCCGAGACGGGCCCACGATAAGATCCGGCGTCACCACCCGGCCATCGGGGAGCGTGACCGCCTGGCCTCGGTGCAATTGCCCCCAGAGCGGACCCTCCAACACCCCGAGTGACTTGGCCACGTCCGGATCGAACCGGCCCAGTCGGTCGCGCTCGACCAGCGCATATCCGACGGTATCAATCCGGTGCTCGGTTTCGAACACCGTGATGTCGTATTCTTTTCGCTTCAGGCGATCGCCGGGTTTAACCTCGATGATTTCGACCGGGAACTTGATCCGTTCGACCCCAACGCCCAAGGCGTGGTTGATGACTTTCAGGGCCGGCCGGGGCCCGTAGAGGGTCACGCCGTCTTTCCGGTCGAGCAGTCCCATGGTGCGGAACAAGCCGATCACGCCGAGCAGGTGATCCGAGTGGTAGTGGGAGAAGTAGATTTCCGAAAAGCTGAAACCGACGCCATACCGCATCATCTGGCGCTGGGTGCCTTCGCCGCAGTCGAACAGCATCATCTCGCCCTCGCGCATCAGCGCGAGGCTCGACACATTGCGTTCGACGGTCGGACAGGCGGCGCCGGTCCCGAGGAAAGTCACCCCAAGCATGGCGACAAATTAACCCCTTCAGAACACCTTGACCTGGAGGGTGATCTTCCCGGGGTGCTTCTTGAGCTCGTCGACCAATTCCTTCATCGCGGTGGTCAGCTTGGTCGCCTCGGCGTACAGCGCGGTATCGGTGACGAATTTGCCGAGGCTACCTTGCCCCCGATTGATCCTCTGCAACAGGCTGTCGAACCGCGCCGCCGTCACCGTGAATTCCTGACTCGTCGACGCCAGGGTGGTCATCAAGGTGTCGCTCTTCCGGAGCGTGGTCGCCAAATTGGCCGTGGCCAGGGTCGAGTCGAGGTGCGACGACAGCGTTTGGAGCTGCTTCATCGTGGCCGCTAGGTCGCCGACCGGGCCCGACTTGGTATTGGTGTAGACTCCCATCAGCCGTTGCATCGCCGACAAGGTGGCATTCAGGTTGTCGGCCAGCTTCTTGTTGGCGATCTCATTAAACCCGGCCATCGCCTCCTTAGCCTTGCCGCCCAGCTCAGTGCCCAGTTCCATGATGCCCTGGTCCACCGTCCCCTGGATCGTCGTCCCGGGTGGCAGCGGCTGGCTCGCGTTGCCGGGGTGAAAAACGATCAGCGCATCACCCATCAATCCGGCGGAGCCAAGTTTGGCGGTGGCGTCGATCTTCGGTTGAACGATGGGTTTAATACTGAGGGTGACCACCACCCTGCCGACGCCCTCGAAGTCGATCCGGTCGACCGAGCCCAGGTTGACGCCTGACACCCGAACCGCCGAGCCCCGCTTGAGGGTGCCGACATCGGCGAACGCGACCCGGATCTGGGCTCCCGAGCTGGAAAAGCTTCGGCCCTTGAGCCACATCGTGCCGGCCATGAACAGGCCGATCCCGCTGAGGACCAGCAGCCCAACCGTGACTTCTTGTTTATGATGAAGATCCATAGTCCGCTCAGGCTGCCTCGTCGGTCTCGAAATCTCGTTCCAGGAACGCCCGCACCTGCGGGATGTTCGACGTCTTGAACTCGTCCGGTGTCCCCTGCAGCACGATCCGGCCTTCGCTCAGTAGCGCGACCCGATCGGCCACCCGAAAAGCGCCCCGGACGTCATGAGTGACCATCACACTGGTAATGCCGAGCTCGGCGGCCAGCCGTTTGACCAGCCGGTCGATGATGTCCGAATTCACCGGATCGAGCCCGGACGTCGGCTCGTCGTAGAGGAGATACTTGGGCTCGCCGGCGATGGCCCGGGCAATCCCGACCCGCTTCCGCATCCCCCCCGACAGCTGCGCGGGGAACTTGTCCTGGGTCTCGGGCGCCAAGTTCACCAGCCGGAGGCACTCGGCCACCCGAACCCGGCAGAACGCTTGGTCACTATAGCGCTTCTGGTCGACGATGCCGAGCCGGACATTCTCGTACACGTTCATCGAGTCGAACAGGGCCCCGTTCTGAAACACGTAGCCGATCTTCATTCGAAGCTCGGCCAAGTCGTCTCGGCGGAGGAGGGCCACGTTCTTGCCATCGACCAGAATCTGCCCCGCATCCGGATGGATCAGCCCGTTGATGTGCTTGAGCAACACGCTCTTGCCGGGTCCCGATGGCCCCATCAGCGCTACGGTCTCGCCCTCTGCGACCGTGAAGTCGACGCCGTCGAGGACCACCTGCTCGCCGAACCGTTTCTTGATCCCGCGGAGCTCGATCATTGGTTGAGGAGCAAGCGGGCCAGGGTGGCGTTGAGCAGCAGGATGACCACCGAACTCGCCACGACCGCGGCCGTGGTGGCGCGACCCACCCCTTCGGCGCCTTGTTTGGTGTTGAAGCCGACATAGCAGGAGATCAGGCTGATCGCGCCGCCGAAGAAGAAGGCCTTGATCACCGAGTAGTACCCGTCAAACGTCCGGTAGAAATACTGGGCCCCGTAGGCAAAATCCTCGTCGGTGACCGGCAGCACCTGTTTGACCGCGTACCAGGCCACCCCGACCGCCACCACGTCCGCGACGATCACGAGAATCGGCACCATCAGGAAGCCCGCCAGCACCCGCGGAATGATCAAATGGGAAGCCGGCGAACGCCCCAGACTCTCGAGCGCGTCGATCTGCTCGGTGACCCGCATCGTGCCGAGCTCGGCGGCGTAGCGGGCCCCAATCCTGCCGGCGAGTACCAGGCCCACCAACACCGGGCCCAGTTCCAACACGATGTTGGTGACGATCAGCGTTCCCAGCACATAGAGCGGCAGGCTCGTTTGCCATTGATAGCCGGATTGGAACGCGGTCACGGCCCCGGCAAACCCGGCGACGACCAGCACGATCAGCAGGCTCCCGACCCCGATGTTGGCGCACTCCGTCACGGTCCGGGGAATCCACACCCACCACTCCCGAAACCCCCGTACAATCTCGGCGCACATCGCGCTGAACCGCCCCAGATGAGCCAATCCATTGAGAACGATCCGGCCAACCAGCCGGGGGCCTGCGAGCACTGCTGATGTCATGGCTGTATCTTGCCCCCCCATGCCGTCGAAGTCCACCCTAGCGGCGTTCCGGCGCCGGGTCGTGACCTGGTTCAAGAAGAACGGCCGCGATCTCCCATGGCGCCGGACCCGGGACCCTTACCGGGTCTTGGTCTCCGAATTCATGCTCCAGCAAACCCAGGTGAGCCGGGTCGAAGGCTTCTATCACCGCTTCCTGGCCGAGTATCCCGATCTCGGTGCCTTGGCCGCGGCGACGCCCAGCATGGTCAGGGAAAGTTGGGAGGGCTTGGGCTACTACCGCCGAGCCACCAACCTGCACCGGCTGGCCCAAACGGTGGTATCCGAACGGAACGGAGCGATTCCGGCTGATGTTGAGGAACTGCGGACCCTGCCTGGAGTCGGTCGCTATACCGCCGGCGCGGTCGCAAGCTTCGCGTTCGAACGAGCCGAGCCGGCGGTCGACACCAACGTGGCCCGAGTGCTCAAGCGAGCCTTCCATCCTCGAGCCGGCCCCAAGGCCCACGACCAGCACAAGCTGTGGGACACCGCTGCCCGCCTCATGCCGCGATCGGGCCCCAACGCCTGGGCCTTCAATCAAGGCTTAATGGAGTTGGGCGCGCTGGTCTGCACCGCCCGCGAAGCCCGCTGCCCAATCTGCCCGGTCAGGCCAGTGTGCTCAACCGGCCGAGCCCCGAGTGCCGAGCGCCGAGCGCCGAGCCCTACGGCCGGCCCATCGCCCCGGCGAACAACGCCAGGAGGCCCAGGAGCCCGGAGATCATCCCAAAACGGGCCTGCTTCTTCCGGAGCGCGTCGAACAGGTCGGGCTGAGCGACCGGATCGATCCTGACCAGCTTGCCGGCACCTGGAATCAGCACCACCAGCGTCACCAGCCCGGCCAGCAGACCGGTGCCCTGCATGGCCATCAACCAATGGCTGACCCCCGCCACCGTCGGGCCGCCGTACATTATGAGCGACAGGACCAGCCCCGACACCACGGCCAGCACCGACCCGGGCAAAACCAGGGCCTGGTAGACCGCCGCCAGCATCCGCATGGCCGTCCTGAGACGATCCCGGGGCTCTCGCCTCGAGGCCAGGCCGATGACCATGGCGGAGAGGCCGCCGCCTAACCACATCGTGAAGCCCAGCAGGTGAGCCAAAATCCAGAGATGTCTCAAGGAATGATTCCACTAAAGTGGGCCCCGTCGATCGGCTGGCGTCCGGTGACGCCGGCATCGACCTCGTGCCATTGGGTGATGTGCTCTTCGCCAAGCTTCCAACAGAGGAAAACCAGCCGGTCATCTCGTAAAGCATAGAAATCGACCAGGCCTTCCTCGAACCCCTTGAACTGGCACCCGATCGATTCCAGTTCGAGCAGATAGGCGCTGATCCGTGCCGCGGCGTCGGTTACCTGGGTCCGGGTTCGGAGCAAGTCTTCGGTTTCGCCGGTGTCGGCTCGGCTCCCGGCCGCATCCATTTCGTACGCCCCGACCGCTTCACGCCAAACCCCGTACTCGAGCTTGAGATCCGCCAGAACCCTCCGGACCAATGGCAGGGTCCGTTCGGCGTCCGCGACCGTAAATATCTTCGTTTCGGCCACTTCCCTGTCTCCAGATTGGGGTTCTCGCCCCCAATCATCCACCCCTGACACCGGCCGGTCAAGCCGGGCGACCGAGCACCAACCTGGCAGCATCGCGCCCCGCTTCGGCATAGGCATCGGCCTGGCCAATCGCGAAGGTCTCGCCCCGATGGATTTCGGGCCGGATGTAGATCAGGGGCGGCCGGCCGGGTGTGGCCCGCCACAGGGCAACCTGAAGGGCCGTGTTGGTGGCCATCAGGACGAACTGTGAGTCGTTGTGGGCCCGAATCAGGGCAGGGGGAGGCCTGGTGCGCGACGGGGAGGCGTCGAACCCGGGCCCGACGTCGATCGCCACGACGGTGTCGGCTGGAAACCGCGCCGCCACTTCCAGCGCCACTACGGCCCGGAGGCCGCCATCGGCCAGCCGGCGGCCCAGCAGCTCGGCCGGCGGATAGTGGACCGGGAGCGCACACGAAGCGTAGAGCGCGTCCGCGAGCGGCACCTCGACGATGCCCCCGGACCCGAACACGATCAGCTCACCGGTGTCGAGGTCGGTCGCGGTAACCGACAGCGGAAGTTTGAGATCGGAAAAGCTCGAGACCGGCAAGAGCGCACCTAACGTCTCGCGCAACCGGGGGCCTTTGAGCAACGACTGCGAAAACACCCCTTTGACCAAGGCGGTCCGGTCGAACTGGGCCACGTCGCCTGTCCGGATCCGCCCGAGCCGGCGCCGGACCTCCGCCACCGACAGGCCGGCCGCGAGCCCGGCCGCGATCACCGCCCCCATTGAGGTCCCGACGAATCGGGTCGGGACGATCCCGTTTTGGGCCAGGACCTCAAGCGCGCCGAGATGAGCCGCCGCCTTGGCACCACCCCCTGACAGGACCGCGATGATCTCCTTCACCATCGGCTTAGTAATCCACCGGCCGGAGGTAGAACTCGCCGATGGCCGTGGGCGACAGCATGGCCACGGTCGGCAACTTCCGCTTCCAATGGGTCGAGTCGAGCCGGCGCTTCACCATCGCGACCTCGGCGGCCGAGAAACCAAGGCCTTCGATGGCTTCGCTCGAATAACCCGACAGCACCCAATGCAAGATTAGGTCGGCCCGGGCGTAGCTGATCCCGAAATCGCCTTCGTCGGTTTGGCCGGCCACCAGATCAGCGGTCGGGGCCTTGTCCACGATGGCGCCCGGAACCCCAAGATGGCGGGCCAAGGCCCACACCTGGGTCTTGAACAGATCGCCGATCGGGTTGACCGGCGGCGAATCATCGGCGTGCCACGTGAAGTACCCGAACAGCCGCTCGGTCTTGTTGCCGGTGCCTAACGGAATGGCCTGGCCCGCGGCCGAGAGATCGAATAACGTAATCATCCGCATCCGGGCCATGATGTTGCCAAGCCGGGCCGGGGAGGGCCGGTCTCCGAGCGCGGAGGCGATGCCAAGGACGCCGGCGGTGATGTCGATCGTGCTCGACCGAATCCCCAACGAGCCGATCACCAGATCGGCGTGCAAGAGGCTCTCCTGACTCGAGGTCCGGTACGGCATCCGAACCGCGGTGACCTGCCCGGGGCCGAATGCCTTGGCCGCCAGGTAGGCCACCACCGCACTGTCGACTCCGCCGGACAACCCCAGGACCACCCGCTCGAACCCTCGGCGCCGGGTGACCTCGTCCTTGAGAAACTCGACCAGCCACCGCTCGGTGAGCTCCGGGTCGATCGCGAGCGGGTCGGTCTCACGCGGGGGCATGGCGGGACGGACCGGCCGCGCTACCGAGGTCGTCTCGGCAAGCGCGCCTGGTGCCGTGAGCGATTCGAGCAGATGGGGAAGGTGGGTTTCCAGATCGGACAGCAGGGGTTCGTCGGCCCGGGCCCGCGGGATCTCGTCCAGATCAAGCGCCACCTGGGTCACCGCGTCTTCGAAGATCGGCGCCCGGGCCAGGACGGTGCCGCGGGGATCGACGACCACCGATCCGCCGGGGAAGGCCTTCCCGCCTTCGAACCCGACTAGATGGGCGACCACCACGAACACCCCATGTTCCGTCGCGATCGACTGAGCCACCCGCTCCCAGCGGATGGTGCTCTCGGGCCGGCCGTCGTCGTCGTCAGTCGGCTGGATTCCCCGGGCCGGACTGGCGCTCAGCACGATGATCAGCTGGGCGCCATTGAGTGCGGCAATGGTGGGAACCAGCGAATGCCAGGCGTCCTCGCAGACCAATACCGCCGCCCGGCATTGTCCCAGGTCGAACGCCTGGACCGATCGCCCGGGCTCGACGAACCGTTCTTCGTCGAAGACGCCATACGTCGGCAGAAAGATCTTCCGGTGGACGTGCTTGACCCCGGCCTCGGCGCCGCCGAGCCGGGCAACCAAGGCCGAGTTGTAGAGCCGGGTATTCCAGATTTCGTAGAACCCGGTCACTAAATCGAGCGGAGGAAGGCCGGCGGCCTCATGCTGAGCCGCAAGGTCGGCGCAAAGCTGATCGGCGCTGACGGCCAATTCCTGGACCCCGCCCTCAACGAAATAACCGGTCAGGGCCGTCTCGGGCAGGACCACGAGATCGGGGGCCTCGGGCTGTTTGGCCAGCTCGGCCAGCATTTGGCCAATCCGACTCAGGTTGTCACGGTAGGCGGCCTTCCGGGGCCGAAACTGGGCGATGGCAATCCGGAGCATGGCCGGTAAGGTAAGGTGGGCGCTAATCTTCAGGAATGACGAATCCACTCGATGCCCTCGCGGGGGTTGCCAACGCAGCGGAGCCACTCCCCAACCTGCTGACCGGCGGCCAACCGTCGGCGGTACACCTCAAGGCGCTCAAGACAGCCGGCGTGACTGTCATCCTCGACATCCGGGATCCGATGGAGCCCCGGCCGTTCGACGAGGTCCAGACCGCCAAGAACCTGGGTCTTGAGTACATCAACATTCCGGTGTCGGCCGGCACCTTGGACGATCCGACCCTCGAGCGAATCCTCGCCGTGGTCCGCGCGAAGGCGGGCCAGCCGATCCTGTTTCACTGCGCCAGCGGAAATCGGGTCGGGGGGGCGTTGTTGCCTCACTTCATTCTGGACCACGGGATGGCCGAGGACGACGCGATCGAGGCCGCGATGCGAATTGGCCTTCGGGGTGCCGATGTCCTCGAGTGGGGACTCGACTACGCCCGCCGTAAGGCACCCTAAAACGAGAAACGCCGCGGTCACGGCCGCGGCGCTCGTTGATCGACTCAAGACCGGGTCAGGCCGGCGGCCGACCTTCGCGCGGCCGCCGGGGTGCGTCGTTCCGGGGCGGTGCCGACTGCGGAGCGCTCTGCCGGGGCGGATCGACCCGGGGTGGCGGATCCCTCCGGGGCGGCGGGTCGTTTCGGGGCTGGTCGTTTCTGGGCTGGTCGTTTCGGGGCCGATCATTGACCCGGGGCCGATCCTCCCGCGGTTCGACTCGCCGGCCGTTGTCGTTACCACCCTCCGCCCGACGGGCTGGACGGTCACCGAAGTCAACCGGCCCTCGGGGCGTTCCCCGCTCGCGTTCGACGATGGGGCCGCGGTCTTCGTTGGGGGGCGACCGCCGCGCCCGAGGCCGATCGTACTGCGGGCCAGCCGGCCTGGTCACGTCGCCGGACGGACGGGTACCGATGCCCCGGTCACCATCGTCCGGACGGCCGGAAGGATTGCGGGGCCGGTAGTCGATGCCCGGGCGCCGGACACCACCCCCACCGATCGAGCCACCACCAAAGGATCCCGACCGGCCGATCACATCGTTGCCCGAGTTGTTATTGCCCCCACGCCGAACGATAGTATAGCCGCGAGGACGCCCAGCGACGATCGGACCCCTCACCGTTGACCGGCCGTAGTATCCGGGATTTCGGCCCCACCAATTGCCGAGACCCCAACCACCATAGCCGTAGCCGTTGTACCCGCCATACCCGTAGCCATTGCCGTAGTCATAGCCATTGCCGTAGTACCCACCGTAGTTACCCCCGTACCAGCCACCGGCCGGATAGGCTCGGCATCCGAACAGGCTGGGACGATTCCACGAATCACAGTAGTAGTCGTCCAAGTATCCGTACGGTCGGGGATGCCACCAGTTGTTCGCAACCGTCACCGCCCCATACCCGTAGACCCGATAGTCGAGGACGTCGTAATCGAAGCCGCGGTTGCTGGAAATGCGTTGGACCAACTCGGTGATATCCGCCTCGGCGTCCCTGGAATTGTCGCCGATCGAAATCCGGTCGTAGTCCCAGTTGCCGCCGGCATCCATGTCGTCAAACCGGAGCCGGTCGGCGGACACGGCTGCATAGATCAGCCCGCTCCCATCCCGGCCGACCACGAAGGACTCCCGGTCGCCGCGGCCTTGGACCTGATATCGGCGGCCCCCCCGGACGAAGTTTTCCTCCCGGGGATCGATTGGAAACAGGATCCGGAGCCGACCGTCGGTATCATAGTTGAAGACCACCAAGTACCCGTCGTCGCGGCTTTCGACTTGGACTTGGGCCCGTTCGCCTTCGCGGAATTGGCGGCTGTTGTTGATCCAGATCCGGATCGGGGGTGCCGCCGCGCCGACCGAGGCCGAAGCCTGCGGAATCGAATCAGGAGCAGCGAAAAGCGTGGCTAACCAAAGAAGGGGCATCATGA